>JBDRFG010000001.1:0-2089 GCA_043819135.1 Candidatus Eiseniibacteriota bacterium
GTGACCACCGCGACCATGTTGCCCTTGTTGGTGTGCTCGTAGACCTTCTCGGGGTTGGCCGCTATGTCCTTGCACACCGCCGCGACGCCGGGGGTGTACCAGATCGCGAAGTCGTCGAAGTCCCTGATACGGCACTTCGGCGTGACGGCTATTTTCCCCTTGTAGAACGGGTGAAGCCTCATGGCGTCTTCGTTGGGTTTGTTGGCCTTGGCCAGCAGTTCTTCTACGTTCGGCTTCTCTGCCACTTGTGGATCCGCCTTTCGTTGTCATTCCCCGGCGAGCCGGGGCCGCCCTGCAGCTGATCTCTGTATAGGAGAGGAGGCCGTGTCACGCCCACTCGACGTTCCGATACACGGCCGTGCCGGGGCGTCCGGCGCGGACCGTTCAGTCTCGGGCGCGGGACTAAGTTGTGTCCCGCTCTCCTGTTCGGATGATTTCAAGACAAGCAGAAGGCAAGCTTCTGCCCGAGTCAAATGATTATACAGCCTTCGCGAAGGGAATCAATACCTTTTTGCCGCGTATAGGGCGGTTCTCGGCTCGTTGGGGTCTCGCGGTGATGTTTCGGAGGCGCCGGCGGAAACCGGCGGAGACGTTCAGTCGAGGCGCCCGCAGGCCGGGCAGTCGGGGTCTCTCACGATGTCGATCACGTCGAAGCTTGGCACGGCGCCCTCAACGACGAGCAGCTTCCCCGCCAGGGTCTGGCCCGTGCCGGTCAGGAACTTGAGGGCCTCCACCGACTCGAGTGCGCCCAGCATTCCTGAGGTGCAGCCGGGCACGGGAGGGTCGACCGCCGGGCGTGTACCGTCCACGAAGCACTCCAGGCACGGTGTGGCCGGTGGGCTCAGGAAGGAGAGATAGCCCGTGTACTCCGCCACCGCGGCGTAGACCATCGGGATTCGCGCGGCGATGGTCGCGCGATTGAGCGCGATCCGCGTCTCCGGGTTGTCCAGGCAGTCGAGGACGAGGTCGGCGCCCTCTATCAGTCCCCGAGCAGTCGACCTGTCGATCTCGGCGAAGACGGGTGTGACCCTGACGTCCGGATTCAGGCGCCTGAGAGCCGCGGCGGCGATCGCAGCCTTGGGCTTCGTCAGATCGTCCATCGTATAGAGGAACTGGCGATTGAGGTTCGACCGCTCGACCGTGTCGCCGTCGCAGACGACGAGTTCACCCACTCCCGCGACAGCAAGATACACCGCAGCGGGGCAGCCAAGGCCGCCCACGCCGGCCACGAACACCCGGGAGGCGAGGAGGCGCTCCTGGCCCTCGGCTCCCCATCCCTGAAGCCCGATCTGGCGGGCGTAACGTTCGCTCCGGTCGGTGGAGAGGGGCATATCGTTTCCCGCGACGGGCCGCCGCGCCCGTCGAATGAGCGTTGACTCAGCCGCCGGACACGGGCGGCTGCAGCGTGATGACGTCGCCGTCGGACGGATGATAATCGAGCCGCTCCAGCTTCCCGTTGGCGAACGCGAACGCGACCAGACTGTCGGGAACACCGACCTCCGTCAGGATCTCGCGAAGCGACTTCTCACCTTCGACCTCGACGCGCCTGGTGTACTGGTCGACGTCGGGCTTGAGCCTGTCGCGGAGTTTGCCGCCCGAGCGCAGAAAAATGATCACGTCTTGTCCTTCCAGTGGGCCGCCGGTGCGCCCAGACCAACCAGCCGCCGCTGGCGCGCCCCGGTCCGACGGCTACATCGCCTTCGGCTTGAGCTTCTGCCCGCGCACCTTGGGTATCCCGCCGAGGATCGGCTTGCCTAGAAATCCGGCCTTCTCGAGGTTGTCGGCCGCGTAGCCGATGCCAAGCTTCTCGAGTATCTCTCGCGTCGGATTGCCCTCGACGTCCCATCCGCGGCTCGCGTAGTACTCGTCCAGCATCTTCTCGAAGTTCTCAGAACCGACGAGCTTGCCCTCGGCCGGCCCGTCCGGAATGGGCTCCGTCAGGTGGCGCCCGGGAGCGATGTCGAACTTGCGACCCGGGCCGCCGTTCCGCTCGATGTAGTGGCAGCGGTTCTGGTTCCACACCTTCTCCGAGATCTTGAAACTCTCCTCGAGCGTCAGGTCCCATCCCGTGAGGAAGTTGATCGTGTCG
>JBDRFG010000002.1:0-3615 GCA_043819135.1 Candidatus Eiseniibacteriota bacterium
GGCGCCTGAGCATGCGTGCAGCCACCTAACTAGCGTATGCACCCGGCGAGCTTGGGTGTCACGGGGTCTGCAAGGGGGTCGCTTCGCTCCGGCACACCCCGCGCCACCCTTCACGCTCGCGGGTGATACGCGGTCCGTTAGATGGCTCGCTTGCCCGGGCAGGAGGAACACCATGAATGCAACGCAGGTCTTAGCTGCATGTCTTCTGGTGGTCGCTGCCGTCGGGTGCGCCCATAGCCCTGCGTGTCTTGGCCTTGGCGACGCGCGCCTGATTGAGCCCGTAGATATGGCGGAAGCCAGGATGCTACGCGATGGAGGCACGATCGTGGTCCTCCTGCGAGACGCCAAGGGAATCGAGTTGAAGCTCTCGATTGACAGGAAAATAAGGTGGGATGCTGGCGCACTGGCCAGAGCCGTTGCCGATTCCACGACGTACGGGAGGATGTTCATCGACGGGAAGCTCGTGCCGAAGTGCGGTACGGAGGAGCGCCTTGTGCTCCGCGTTCTCCGAAACTGGTACCAGCGGACGGAAGTCACGCACTCGGTCTGGCGCCGGCCGGCGGACTCGGAGGCGCGAAGGCACGTTGCGCGTACCGCGATTGAGTTCGTAGAGCGGGAGTGCGAGCCATCTAACTAGCGTATGCACCCGACGAGCTTGGGTGTCACGGCGTCTGCAAGGGGGGGCTCCGCTTCGCGTCGCCCGGCACACCCCGCGCCACCCTTGACGCTCGCGGGTGATACGCGGTCCGTTAGGCGTCAGCTTCAACAGGAGCATCAGATGAACCCTGAACGAACATACCGCGAGTACCGCGACGCTGCGCTCGCCAAGCAGATTACCGCCACGAGCTACTCGACGTTCGTTGCGATGCCATTCGGGAGTCGATTCAGCTATCGGTCAACTGACGTCTTCACCAGTGTCATCACGGCGGCAGCCGAAGCAGCGACTGTGCGGGGTGAAACTCCGTTTCCCTTCGCCGATCCTGCACGAGCGGACACGGGTGCAGGTCCTGCTGTAGTCATAACTGACGAGATCGTTCGAGGAATACTCGAGTCTCATATCTTCCTGGCAGATCTCACGAACGAGAACGCTGGTGTGTTGCTAGAGGCTGGCGTAGCGCTTGGCTTGAAGTCGAATCGCCAGATCATCCTGATTATGCAGGGTTCTCAGAGCGAGTTGCACTTCGACATAAGGAACAACTTCGTCATCTCGTATGACCGTGATGGCGCAATCGACGTGATAGCTGGAGCCCTGATTGAGGCGGCTCTCGCCTTCGAGGAACAGCGAGATAGGCATGTGACCTTGGTTACGAGAGCGTTGAGTCCGGACGCGATCTACTGCCTCGGTCAGTACGGGCACTTGAGGAAGAAGAACCCCGGGCAAGGCTTCTCGCTGCACGAAGGGAGCAGGGGCGAGAAGTTCTCCCAGGCTGACGGAGTTGTGAGATTCGCCGCCGCGACGGAAGAGCTGAGAGACAAAGGGCTTCTCTACACCGACTACACGCCTGGCAAGCCTCCCGAGGTTGACAGGTTTGGGTCTCACGCCACGGAGTTGGGGTGGGCTGTAATGGAACACCTGTGGGAGGACCTACGCGGGGTGAAGGAAGCTGACGCCTAACTAGCGTATGCACCCGACGAGCTTGGCTGTCACGCCGGCTGCATACGCACCCGTCGCGCCAGCCTTGACGCTCGCGGGTGATACGCGGTTCGTTAGACGGGAGCGAACCGGAGGAAGAGACTTGCGGTGTCTCAGCGTCATAGTTGCCCTGGCAATCGTACTTGGTTGGGGCTGTGCGTCCGTTCCGGAGCCGCTACCGGATGAGCAGTACTGGCCCATGGTGGTCAACCCACCGTTGCCCATCCGGTCGAGCGATCCGTGCTCCGGCGACTTCGTGGATGTGCCTGAATACGCGATCAGAGCTGCATCGGATTACGTCGTGGGCCGGCTGGGGGAGTGCGCGAGTAGCTACGTTGTCGCCCTCATCGCGGAGGACTCACACAGGACCGAGCCGAACGAGTACTGCCCCGACGTGCCAATCCTGCACCTCATGAGCTTCGAACTCCGCAATGAGGCACGGAGCGCGATTCACTGGCGGGTTCACGTGGACTCAGATGAAGATGGTGAGGTGCTGCCAGCGAGCAGTTCCCGAGGGGCGCTTCCGGACGAAAGGGAGTGGCCGGGGTTCTACAACTTCCCAGTAGATCGGGAGCAAGCCCTGAGTATCGCCCAGGATGATGGACTCGAGGGGCCATTCGACCGGGCCACGGTCGAGTTCCTGTACTACCCTTTCGTCGGGACATTCGTCTGGGTGGTGGACAACTCTGCTGTGGCATCAGGACACGGGTCGACGCGGAGCTACCGGATGATTTCGGCGAGCAGTGGTAACGTGATAGGCGACGGGCGGGGGCTCTACCCTCCTCGCCTTGCGGACTGGGAGTACCGCGCGCTCCCGTCTAACTAGCGTATGCACCCGACGAGCTTGGCTGTCACGCCGGCTGCATTCGCACCCGTCGCGCCAGCCTTGACGCTCGCGGGTGATACGCGATCCGTTAGACTGCTCGCTGAATCCATGAACCAATGAGAGGAGGCTGGAATGGCACGATCATCCGTGGATCCGGAACTCCGGAGTGCCATCAGGAAAGCCCGGAAGGTGATCCAGGAGGCAGAGAAGGCAGACTGCAACGAGGCTGAGACTCGGCGCAGAATCGAGCGCATCTTCGAGGACATCATGGGCTACAGTGCGTTCGATCACCTTTCTAGGGAGCGTGCTGTACGTGGTGCGGGTGAGACTGAACATGTGGACTTCGCCATTCAGCTTGAGTCGAAGGACGGCTCGATTCCGGTGATTATGGTCGAGATCAAGAGAGTCACCGTTGACCTCGCTCCCAAACACCTGCGTCAGGTGTCCTCTTATGCTATCAACGCCGGGTGCGAGTGGATTCTCCTCACTAACAGCAAGGAGTGGCGCCTCTATCACATCACGTTCGGGCAGCCGCCAGTCACGAAGCTCATCCACTCGTGGAACCTACTCACGGACGACATCGCGCTTCTCGCAGACAGATTTGACCTAATCTCCTTGAAGAGCGTGAAGAAAGGCACTCTGGACGAGCTGTGGCGAAAGACCAACGTGCTTCTTCCGAAGAACATGCTCCAGGCCATTCTTTCCGAGGACACTATGCGGACGCTGAGGCGCGAGCTTCGCAAGACCACCGGTGTTCTCGTTACTCTTGAGGACATAGTCGCAGCGATACGGCGATTGCTCAACGAGGCGGCGATATCCGAGCTTGATGGACTTCGCCTGACCTGGTCCGACAAGAAGAAGCCGAAGAAGAAGCGAGCGGTCAAGGCCTCGCCGGCCAGCGAGAGCGCCGAAGACTCAGTCGATGAGGATGAGCACGTCAGCGAGCAGTCTAACTAGCGTATGCACCCGACGAGCTTGGCTGTCACGCCGGCTGCATGCGCACCCGTCGCGCCAGCCTTGACGCTCGCGGGTGATACGCGGTCCGTTAGCCGGCCCACCGCAGAGAAAGGGAGTCGCATGCCGCACAGGTCGCTCTTGCACACACTGGTTGGGCTGCTCGTCTTCTGCTGTTCGTGTGCTTCGGCCTCCGCCACGG
>JBDRFG010000003.1:0-2106 GCA_043819135.1 Candidatus Eiseniibacteriota bacterium
CGATTCCAGAGAGGACACGCTTACGATGCCCGTCAGCCCGGCTATCAGTCCGACCGCTACCAGATTCGCGGTGATCTGCCGGCCGACGCGGTCGCGTGCCGTCTCCACGATCGGGGCGCGTACGACCCGGTAGTTCCCCTCAGGGACGGACTCGACCAGGCTGTCGTCCACGAGCACGGTCCCACCTTCCTTCACGTCACCGATGTAGGCATCAACGGATTCCTGCGTCATTGCGAGCAGAAAATCAAGATCGGTCGCGACCGGGAAGTCGATGTCGCCGTCGCTGATCACAACGTCGGACCTGCTGACGCCCCCGCGGGCCTCAGGACCGTATGACTGGGCCTGGGTGGCCGTCCGCCCGTCGTATATGGCGGCGGCCTCGGCGATGACCTTCCCGGCGAGCAGAAGCCCATGCCCTCCGGCGCCGCTGAGACGGAGCTCAAACCGGGAGCCCATATGCACCTCCGTTCGGATTGCGGGAGTCGGCCCGTCGCGCACCGCGCCTGCCGGCGGGCTACTTCTCTTTCACGCGCCGCACGCTGTTGCTCGCACAGCCGGGGCAAGTGCGCTCTTCCGTAACGCCGTGCGTGCACGGAAGCTGGAACTGCTTCCCACAGCGCAGACATACGAACCTGGCTTCCTCTGCCATTGCTTCTCCGTTGCGGCCGCCCCACTTGAGCGGCCGGCGGGTGGGATCGTTGGAAGGAGCCGCGCGCCTACGCCGCGACCTCTGTTTTCGCAGGCGCCAGCACGTCCGCGAGCACACCCACGGTGTGCGCGATCTCCTCGAGCGTAACCTGCTGCCTCAGCTCCTCGACGGACCTCATTACGGTCGCGAACTTTTGTCCCTCGGCCGCCGATATCCACTCGAGCTGAAGACGCTCCGGGCGTATGCCCTTCTTCTCGAGCTCGTCCCAGAGCTTCTCAACGCGCTTCTGCGTCCAGTGCACGGCGTTGATGTAGTGGCAGTCCGCGAAGTGGCAGCCGGACACCAGCACGACGGGGGCTCCGCGAGCGAAGGCCCTCAGCACGAACTTCTTGTCGACGCGGCCGGAACACATCGTCCGGATGAGGCGCGTGCTCGGCGGGTACTGAAACCTGTTGGTGCCCGCCAAGTCTCCACCCGAGTATGAGCACCAGTTGCAGGCGAAAGCCAGCACCTTCTCAGACGTGTCGCTCTCGAGCATCGCGTCGATCTGCGCCTCTATCTGGTTGTCCGTGAAGTGCTTCATCGTAATGGCGCCGAAGGGGCACTCTGCGCTGCACGCGCCGCACCCCGCACACGCGGCGTCGACCACGACCGCCGGCGTCTTCGCCTTGGTGTCGCAAGAGATGGCGTGGTACGGGCAGACCTTGACGCAGATGCCGCACGACTTGCAGAGTTCCGGAATGACCGTAGATGTGATCGCTTCGACCTTCACCTTCCCCTGCATCATCAGCCGGTTGGCGCGCGCCGCGGCGGCACCCGCCTGCGTGACGGAGTCTTTGATGTCCTTCGGCGACTCCGCACAGCCGGCGAAGAACACGCCCTGCGTCGCCGCGTCCACGGGCTTGAGCTTCGGGTGAGCCTCGAGGAAGAAGCCGTCCTGGCTCCGCTGTAGCGTCAGGAGCTGCCCGATCTTGTCGCTGTCTCGGCGGGGAATGGCCCCGACCGACAGGACCACCATGTCGGCCTCGTGACACTCGGTCCCGCCCTCGACGGTGTTCTCGACGTAGAGCTTGAGGCTCTTCGTCTCCGGGTCCTCTTCTATCTCACCCGGGATGCCGCGTATGTATTGGGTCCCCGCCTCCTTGCTTCTCTGGAAGAGATCCTCGAAGCCCTTACCGAAGGCGCGGATGTCTATGTAGAAGACCTTGATGTTCACACCCGGGAAGTGGTCCTTGATGAGGAGGCAGTCCTTGACCGTGTTCATGCAGCAGAAGTTGCTGCAGTACGGGTTGCCTCGGCTCGGATCCCTCGACCCGACGCACTGAATGAACGCGACCGTCCTGGGCTCTTCCCGGTCGGTCAGTCTGACGAGATGTCCCTCCGTCGGTCCGCCCGAGTTGATGAGCCGCTCGAACTCCATCGACGTGATGACGTTCTCGAAGCGCGTGTAGCCGAAC
>JBDRFG010000004.1:0-10170 GCA_043819135.1 Candidatus Eiseniibacteriota bacterium
AGCGAGCTTCGCGCCGGGCAAGTAGTCCTTCATCCACTCCTCGGCGAGGAGGGGAGACTTCGCCGGCGACAGCTGCCCGGCGAACATCTGCGCCACGAACTGCGCGGCCGCGTAGTCCGTGAAGAGCACCGGCCCCGCGTAATCATCGAGCGTCTCGGCCGCGACAAGCGCCTCCAGCTCATTCGCCATCTTGCGCACGTCAGCAGCAAGCTCATCACCCGTCGGCAGCTTGTCACCACCGCGTGTCGAGTATCTCAGGAAGTTGGTCAGGCGCTGGCCGTCCTCGGCCTGCGCCGTCGACGCGACCTCGATGTCGCTGAACAGCCCGCCCTTCAGGTGACTGCTGCCCTCCGAGTTCAGATACCGCTTGTTGGCTCCCACCCCGGAGAACGTCACCTTCCAGTCCTGAAGTGACGGATACTCCCCGAGCACCTCGGCCGCCGCCCGGACTTCGTCCTCCCAGGCATCGACGTCGACCGCGAGTGTCACCAGCGCCTCCATGTGCACGAACGGCTCGACCTCGGAGAAATCCGGGATCGCCTCCTTCTGCGGGTGCGTCTGGATGTAGGACTCCTTGCCGGCCAGCTGCTCGAGCGCGTTCTTGTAAGCCTCGTCCGTCGTCAACCAGATGGCGTGACGGAGCGCGTCGTAGTCGTCCTCCTCGACGACGCCAGACCTCTGCCGGTTCAGGTCAGACCAGCCCGCCACGAAGTTGGTGTTGTCGAACGATGGGTCGCCGACGCGGCACTCGACGTAGAGGTAGCGCGCCTTCGTAACGTCAGAGCGCACGAGCGCGCCGTAGCGCGCCTCGACCCGCACGGCGTCCACGTCTTGGAGCCCGTAGGAGAGGAAGTAGGGCGGGTCCATGCCCTCGATGCGGAGGTCCGTCATCGAGCGGTCCATCTCGTCCTGCATCGCGCGGAAGAGCACGTCGTCCTGAGCCGCTACGCCCCCCGCGAACACACAGAGGAGGACGCAGGCTGCTATGGTGCGAAGGGTCGTTCTCACCTGTCACCTCCTATGCTCGGCGGCGGAAGGATGGGCGGCTTGTCCTGTCCCTTGCGGCGCTTCTCGACCTCGATCTCCGTGACGAGGAGGCTGGGCGAGACCGCGGAGACCGGGCACCAGCCCGACTCGGCGCCGCACGTGCCGTTGAACACCCCGTCGTCGTCGGCCGCCATGACTATCTTGCTGAAGCTCGTAAGCGGCGTGCCCACGATGTCGACGCCGCGCACGACCTCGTCCGGACTGCCGTCGGCGTAAACGCGCGTCACCAAGAGCGGCAGCACCTTGAACGCCTGCGGGCCGCCTCGGCCCGTCATCGTGAACCCGCCTGAGATGTCGTCGAAGATGAGGCCGTAGGGCTTGCCCTGGCGCCTGCACTCCTCGATGAGCATCTCGCGGAGCCGCGCGTAGGGGACCGTCTTCTCGGACTCGATGATGAGATTGCCCTGGCGCGACACCGCGTCATTGCCGTACTCGCGGCGGCCGTGGCCGTTGCTCCGCGCGAACCCCTCGATGGGGGAGCGGCTCATGAGGAAGTTCCTGAGGATTCCGTTCTCGACGACCGTCACGCGCTCGGCGGGCGTGCCCTCATCATCATACTTGTAGTAGCCCCGAAGCTCGGTGCCCTCGAACTCCGCCATCGTCGCGTCGTCGTAGACGCTGATGAACTCGGGGAGGATCTGCTGGTTCACCTTCTTCGTGAACGTCTGGCCTTCGCTCTCGCTCTTCTGGCGGTGGCCCTCGATGCGGTGCCCGAAGATCTCGTGGAAGAAGACTCCGCTCGCGCGGTTCATGAGTATCGCCGGGCCGATGTAGGGCTCGACCACGGGCGCGTCCCTGAGTGCAGCAAGCTCCGCGACGAGCCGCTCGGCGTTCGCCGTGATGGTGGCCTCGTCAGGCAGGTTCGAGGGGACGGTCGCGCTCCAGTATTCCGAGCGCCGTAGGTCCATGCCATCGTCGGCCATGCCGGAAACGGCCAGATGCAGCCGCATGTATGTGTTTCCGTGCTGGAGTGCTGCGCCCTCGTTGTTGACCATGTAGCTGTTGCGGTCGGTGAGCGAGATGCCCGCGCTCGAGTTCTGCACGAACTCGCCGCCAGCGAGGACCTCGCCGACGCGCTTGAGCACGCCTCTCCAGTACCCCTCGTCGACCTCCGTGCGCCTCGGGGGCTCGGAGTAAGTGTGTGCCTCGCCGGGTGAGAAGTCGTTCGAAAGGTCCTCTTCTTCCACCTTGACCTGGCGGTTGGACTCGACCTTCGTCAGGCGCTCCTGCGCCTTCATGAACTTGTACTCGGTCTCGTTCCAGAGCGCGGCGCGGACGGCCGCGTCGTTGTCGTCCAGCGGGAAGTCGATGTGGCGCGTCTGCGAGTAGTTGTCGCGCCAGTTCCCTCCGCGGATCTCGTGCGTGTTGTCGAGTTCCATGCTGCCGACGCGGAGGTCGACGTCCAGATAGCGGTGGTCGTAGCTCTCTGGCGCGTTGAGCCCGCCGTCGGTGACGGCGAGGCTGTACTCGTGTATGTCTGTCACCGAGTACTGCAGGTAGTACATCGGCGCCTCGCTCGCGCCCGCGAAGTTCGCAAGCGAGCGGTCGAGCTCCTCCCGCATGACGGAGAGAAGGTCGAATGGGGCGTCTGCCGCGTGCGACGGGACTGCAAGCCCCGCAACGATGCAGACGGCCAGCACTAGAAGAGCGGCTCTGGTCATTGGTCCTCCTTGGCAGAGATGGGCCCGTGTGATTTCGGTGAAGTGACGGCAATCCTAGCACAGCACCGGCGTTTCCGGCAGGACATCTCTCGCCTCGTCACCTTCCGTCTGCTATAATGGTCCCTGACCACTTACTCGGCGAAGACTGGTGCGCGTCCGCGCGCCGTTTCGCATCTCCAGACGGGACCGCGCATGCACCGTCTCAGGCCCATCCGCTGGCTCGCATTCGCACTCTGTCTCGGCGTCGCCATCGCGATCGCCGGGGCCGCCGTACGTCCGGGCCGCGGCCTCGAGATCGTGGGCGGCTGGGCCACCGACGGCACGTGCTACTTCGACGCCCCCAATCCACCCGCGGGTGACGACTACGAACTCGAGCTGGTCAACGTCTTCCCGGGACGCAACTCCCCCTATCTCATCGCGGGCTTCGACGAGCATGGGCTGCCCATCATCTCAGTGTCCCACATGACGAACACCAAGCCCGACCGGGCCATCTCCGCGTGGCTCTTCAACGCGCGCGGCGAGACGCTCGCGGTGCTCGAGGACAGGTGGGCGGTTTGCCCTACCGGCGCCCTCCTGCCCGAGCCCGAGCTCCTCATCTGGTGGCCGGAGTCCTGGTACAATCGCGTTCACGAGTCGCGCATCGAGGACCACCGCGTCGACCTCTTCCGCTGGAACTACCCCCGCGACTTCAAGCTGCTGCACACGAACACGTTCCCGCGCGCACTCAGTGCGGCACATCGCGGCGACAGCCTGAACATCTACACGCGACTCCTGGCGGCTGTTCCAGGCGAGGACGAGCGCCTGAGAGTCCCCGTCGACCCGCTCTACTCGGCGGAGGGCGGCATCACGTTCACCGACGGCAACCGGCGATTCGCTGTCATGAACACGGACGGCGGCTATCACAACGTCGACAGGTTCTACATGCTGTTCGACCAGCTCGCCCTGTCCGCCGGCAGCGAGTACCCGCTTCTCGGCATCGACGACATAGAGGGTGGCTACCGCGGCGTCTTCTGCGTCGACCTCGACCGTGGGGAGACGCTCTGGACCGACCGCATGGGCGCGTCGCCCGTGCGCACACACGCCGCTGATCTGAACGGTGACGGCGTCGACGAACTCATCGTGCAGTGCTACAGCCCCGAGAACGGCGTGAGCGGCGCGGGCACGACCGACGCCGGGAGCTGCTACGCCCTCTGCCTCGACCAGTCCGGCAACATCCTGTGGAAGAAGCGGTTCGTAGGCGTGCACATCGGCGTGTTAGCCGCCGCAGCCGACGTCACCGGCAACGGTTGCCCCGAGGTCGTGGCGGTCTGCAGCAGCGGCCAGCACATGGACATGGGCTACGCGTCGGTGCTCTCGCCCGACGGCAGGACGCTCGCCGAGCGCTCCGACCTTGGCGGGCTCTACGGTATCGCCGTGGCCGACTTCAACGGGGATGGTGCTGCCGAGATCGTTACTGGCGGCCCCGACGGCTCGGTCATCATGCTCGACGGCGACCTCGAGGTGCTTGCGGGGTTCAAGGACACGGTCGACTTCACGCGCATCCCGAACTGGTCGCACACTACTATGACGGTCCCGGACATCCGGGCCATCGAGGTCGAGCAGCTCTATCGACGGGCCATTCCGCTCGCCGCGTTCGACGTGGACGGCGACGGCGACATCGAGACGCTGGCTCTGTCCGTCGCCTGGGCTCACATCCAGTGGAGAGCGCATGCGCGCGCCACGCTGATCCCTCCCAGGGCGGACATCGTCGTCCTCGACAGCGACCTCAGGGAAGAGGCCCGGGTGGTCGTGCGGCCGGAGGAGTGGGGCCTCGAGCGCGGACCGTTCGATGCGCCGGCCTCCCTCAAGATCGACATCTTTCCCGTCGACATGGACGGTGACGGCGTCAGGGAAGTGCTTCTGAGCAACGGCGGCCGCGGCCTCTACGTGTTCAAGGTCCAGCCTGCCGGAGGTGAGAAGCGATGAGGCGGCCGGCGAACTTCGCACTCGCGACACTGCTCGCTGCCAGCGCAGCGGCCTTCCTCGTCCCGTGCACTCCGGCCCGCGCCGGTGTGCCCGAGCTGATGGGGCGCGCCTTTCTCCCCACGACGCCGGACCTTCCCACCTGCGCCTGCGCGGTGCCGCTGCGCGATGGAGACCAACTCGTCGTGGGACTAGCGAACGGTGAGATCGTGTCGTTCCACGAGACCGCGGGAAGCGTGATCCCGCGGATCATCAGTCTCCCCGGCAGCGGTCCCATCGATGACATCGTCGCCTGCCGCGTCGGCCGCGCCGCCGGCAGCGCCAACGAGTTCGCGCTGCTCGCGGTCCGGGGTGCCGAGCTCTTCAGTATCGGGTTCAACGACATGACCGTCGCCGGGCGCGTGGCACTCCCGTCGCCCAGCGGACGATACAGGTTCGCGAAGGCCACGGGCGACCGGCGTGCCGTCCCGGGCGCGTACGTGACCGGAGGTGTGGACCATCCCGTTCTGTTCGATAACGACTCGGCGATGCGCATCAACGTCGAGACGCGCACATTGCTCCCCAGGGTCGAGCCTGTGATAGACGGAGTGCCCGGCCTCGCAGTGACCGCTCTCTCAGACAGGGAGACCGTGGTCGCCGGGTCCCGCATCATCGAGTGCGCCGGCGCCGGGGGCGTAAACACTCAGATCGACGAGCGCACCGACCTCGCCGACGAGACCGCCCGTGTGGTCATCGGGCGCGTGCTCGACGAGGCCCGGACGCTCGAGCTCAGGGTGACGGACCGGGACTCCCTGTGGGTCTCGCGCACGGTGACCGCTCCAGGCCGGATCTCCGTTGTCGCATCGATCGCGGACTCGGTGGTCGCGATGGGAGGCACGGTCCCGCTCACGCCCTCCTACGATGTCGGCTGGGTCGCCCTGGTCAATGCCAGGGGGAAGGTGTTCGCGATGAGCGACCACGCGTCCCCCGTCGCGAACATCACGCGCGTCAGCGACTTCATCGCAGTACAGGGCGACGGGCGGAACCTCTCCCTCTACGACATGGCCCTTAGGCCCCTGTGGGACCACGACTCGCCTGTCACGGGGGTAGTGCTTCTCTCCGGCGACTTCGCTGGGGGAGAGGCGGCGGACCTTGCGGTGGTCGGTACGCGGACCTACCGCGTGGGCACCGCCGATGCTGATTCCATCCGCAGGTGCCTGGACATGCCCGGCTTCATGGCGGGCGCAGCGCCCACTGACGGTGGCTACGAGCTCAAGCGCTCGTTCATCACCTTCTACGTCAGCAACGAGGAGAGGTTGGGACGCATGCTTGCCGACGGCTCCCGTGCCGCCGCGGACGCCTTCGCTTCGGGAGAGGTCGACCAGGCGATCGAGCACGCGACCACGGCGCGGGCAGCAGCAGCGGCGCTCGGCGACCGCGGGAAGCTCATCGAGCTGTCCTCGCGGCTCCGCGACTTCGTGCTGTTCGCCGGCCGACGCAGGTCGCTACTGCTCGCTGCGTTCGTGCTGGCGGCGATGGGAATGTGGGTCGCCGTCGAGTGCGCGCGCAGGACCGCGGGTCTGGTGGTGTCCGGCGCAGGTGCCATCCTGCTCTTCGTGTCCGGCGCGTGGGCCTGGAAGCTCATCGGCAACACGGGGCTGAACCCGTCCCTCTTCGCGGGAGGCGCGCTCGCCGCGTTCGCCGTCGTGCGCGCGCAGGTCGCCGGGAAGCCTCCGCGGCCGGTCGCGGGTTCCGCCATCGAGGACCTCATCCGCGCGCTCATGGAATTTCTGCACGGGGCGGGCGAGGGCGTGCCCAGCGACGGCGTCGTCGACGCGGCGCGCAAGAGTGTGACCAAGGTCGCGTATCTCGCTCAGGAGATGGTGGATAGCCTGGACGACGAAGAGAGATACGCGATGCTCAGAGGGCGGCTCCGGTCGCGCGGGGACGACTTCGTGGACACGACTTACCCGCGCGTCGCGGTGGTGCTCTCCCTCGCGAAGAGCGCCGGGTTCATCGTTCACGAGGCCGGGCGGATGTCGCGCGCGGCCGAGCGGATGAGGACCGCGATAACGACTATTCTGAGCGACGCGCCGGTGAAGCCTCCAGTGCTCAAGCAGCAGCTCCTGGTTATCAGGGAGGGACGGGACCAGCTGGCCACCGCCGCCGACAGGGCATGGGCGCTCGTGCAGGCCAACCCCGGGTGCTCGCTCACGCGGTCGATCGACCGCATACTCAGCGAAAAGCGAGAGGACCTTGCCGAGGCCGGTGTCCGCGTCAAGCGCACCCGCGGGGTGCCGCCCGAGCGCGACGCCATAGCTCTCTGGTCGTTCGAGTTCCGGTTCATACTGGAGAATCTCGTGACGAACGCCATCCGTGCCATGCGGTCATCGAAGGAGCGCGTATTCACCATCGAGACCGCGACCGGCGGCACTATGTGCTCCGTCCGTATCAGCGACACGGGCGCCGGAGTGGACGAGACGACCGCCCGCAGGATCTTCGAAGCGAAGGACGACGAACGCGACGGAGGGTTCGGCATGCCGAACTCCCGCCTGCGACTGCAGGAGCACGGAGGGGACCTCATCATAGAACGCACCGCCCCCGGGGAGGGTATGACATTCCTCCTGACCATCCCACACTGGATACCCAACACTGGAGAATCGGATGTCTGACGACACAGCCCCGAAGAGCAAGCTGCTCCTGGTCGATGACGACAGACCGTTCCTGGAGGACGCGGTAGCCGTCCTCTCCAGGGACTTCGACTGCGTGTCCGTCGCGAACCCCGACGACGTTCTCAGCATGTGCGACGTCGAGGATCCCGACGTCATCCTCCTGGACCTCGACTTCGCCGGCGAGCCCCTGGGGTTCGAACTCCTCCCGGCCATCAAGGACGCGAACCCGTATCTCCCGGTCGTCATGTGGACGGAGACCGACGACGTGCTCGCGAGGCTCCGCGCGCAGGAACTGGGCGCCTTCTACTTCGTCCACAAGGCGGCGCGCCCGGGCGATCTCAGAGTGGTCATAGACGCGGCTCTCAGGAAGAACCGCGCGTTGCTTGCCAATCGCGCGATGCGGGCGGAGCTCGACAGGGCCTGGGGCAACCTCATCTACGCCAGCGACGAAATGCGCCAGGTGGTCGAGACGGCCGCGCGGGCGGCCGAATCCGACCACACCGTTCTCATAACGGGGGACACGGGAGTGGGGAAGGGCGTCGTGGCGTACGAGATCCACAAGAGGAGCGGGAGGGCCAGTCAGGAGTTCATGGTGGTCGAGTGCGCCGGCATCACGGAGCAGCTCGCGGACAACGAACTCTTCGGGCACGAGCGCGGCGCGTTCACCGGCGCGTACCGCAGGGAGCCCGGCGTCTGCGAGGCGGCGCACCACGGGACGCTCTTCCTGGACGAGATAGGCGATATGCCGGCGAGCATCCAGGCGAAGATCCGCAGGGTCGTGGAGGACAATAGGATTCGGCGCGTGGGCGGGCAGAAGGAGAAGCTGGTCGACATCCGCGTTATCGCCGCCACGAACCGCAACCTTGAGGAGGACGTCGAGGCTGAGCGCTTCCGCAGGGACCTGTTCTACCGGCTGAACCTCGTGAGGATACACATTCCGCCGCTCTCCGAGAGGAAGGCGGACATCCGGCCGCTCGCCGTGCACTTCCTCGGGGCATTCACCGCGTCGATGCCCGAGCCGTACGAACTGTCGCCCGAGGCCGTGATGTATCTCGAGAGCCGCGAGTGGCAGGGCAACGTGCGCGAGCTCAAGAACGTCGTCGAGCGCGCCTGCATCATGTCGGCGGGGCCGATCCTGACGGCCGAGGACCTCTCCGGGAGGCGGGGAGAAGCGACGACCGTCATCAGCTGGGCGCGTCAGAAGACCGCGAAGCTGGCCAGGGCCGAGCGGGAAGCCGTGCTCGAGGCGCTCATCGCCGGACAGGACAAGACGAAGGCCGCGGAGCTTCTGGACGTGTCGAGGGACTTCATTCACAACGTCATCAGGCGCCGCGCCATACGCGACGAGGAGTGGAAGAAGTCGAAGTAGTCTGGTAACCTTGACAGGACGCCGAAAGAACTGCGGGGGCACGGTCGCAGCGCGGCCGCGGCAACGTCAATAGCGCACACGGAGGTTCACACATGCCCGTAGACCTTGAAAAGATACTGCGTCCCGTAGACAACCCGATGCCGCCCTTCCCGGCGAAGCATATGACGGTCGCGAGCGGGGAGGAGATGGTCATCCGCCAGGTGACGCGCGATGAGATCCCGTCGATCCTGCCGCACGTGGCGCCCCTCGTCTGGGTCGAGCGCGACTTCTACGACGTCGTCGCAGCGCGCGTCTACGCCGAGCTGCTGGCGTTCTACGCGCACCGCATGCAGGACGAATACGTGCTCGTCGCGCAGATTGACGGCGAGTTGTGCGCGGTGGTGAACGGGCGGACGGTGAACAAGGACGTCGGGATGTCGCTCCACACGCTCGCGATGCGCAGGGGACTCCGCATCGGCGCGCATGCTTTCGCGGCCAAGATGGAGTACCACATGGACATCCTCGGCCAGAAGGAAGTGCTCATCGTCGCCGAGTCGCCCATCGGGTTCCGCCGCTGGATGGTCGAGTACCACCTCGAGAAGCGCTTCGACGTCGCGCACGAGCTCGGTGGCGTGCCGTCGTGGGCGCTCACGAAGGAACTGTTCGATCGTGCGCGCGACACGCTGGTCGTCGGCCGCCGTCCAGTGCCGGACGAACTCCTGGCGAAGGCCAAGGCCGCCATCCTGCCGCCGTCGGACCCGCCGACTCCGCCCGAGGACCTGCTCGCGGCGACGCGCGCGAAGTACGACCCGACCGGCACGGCGCTGGTCCTCCAGCGCTGGAAGCAGGAAGGGAAGGTGTGACAATGCGCGACGTCTACGTCATCGGCATCGGCATCACGTCCTTCACGCGCCTGGAGTATCCGCTCTCCGAGATCGCGGCTTATCCTGCTATGATGGCCATGAAGGACGCCAGCACGCGGGAGATAGACCACCTCTACGTCGCCAACATGGGTGGCGGGCGCGTCAACCACCAGACGGGGCTGGCAAGCGCCGTCGTCGATACCCTGAGTCTCACGCCCGCGGGAGCCGAGACCATCGAGAACGGCCCGGCCTCGGGCGGCTCCGCGGTCAAGACGGGCTACATGGCCGTCGCGTCCGGACTTCACGACACGGTGATGGTCACCGGCGCCGAGCGCATGCGCGAGGTCAACAACCTCGATGCGACCGACTTCGTCGCGACCCTGACGCACCCCCTGGCTGAGCACATCTACGGCGTGACGCTGCCCTCGCTGGCCGCAATGTTCACGCGCCTCTACATGGAGAAGTACGGCGTGACCGAGCGACACCTCGCAATGGTCGCCGTCAAGAACCAGAACGCCGCGCTCAAGAACAAGTTCGCGCACCTCCAGCAGAAGATATCGCTGGAGGGCATCCTCGACTCGCCGGAGGCGATGACGAACAACCCGTACGTCTCGGAGCCGCTCCGGTTCTTCGACTGC
>JBDRFG010000005.1:0-8678 GCA_043819135.1 Candidatus Eiseniibacteriota bacterium
GACCAAGGTCCAGAACGTCGACCCGCGCACGGAAGGCTACATCAGCGGGCGGTGGAACGACTCCGACGCGCGCGCTGTCGCCGATGACCTGATCCCGCAGTGCCTCGGCAGCCCGTGGCTGCCCGAGTTCAGAGGACAGCACGGCGAAGAGAGGCCGCGGATCCTCATCGCGGACATCGAGAACAACACGAGCGAGCACATCAACATAGACGTCTTCATGAATGAGCTGCAGCGGGTCCTCATCAACTCGGGCGTGGTGCGGTTCGTCGCGGACGAGGCGGTGCGAGAGGATCTGATGCGCGAGGTCGAGTGGCAGCGTGACATGGCCAAGGGCGGCGGCGTCTCCGACGATGTCGACCATGGCGTCTCCGGCGCAGACTTCGTGATGCTCGGCGTCGTCAACTCGGTCGTCGACCAGGCGGACAAGAGCGCCATAGTCTACTACAAGGTCGACCTGTCGATGACCGATCTCAGGAACTGGGAGAAGGTCTGGATCGGAACGGCGGAGCGCAAGCACCTCGTTGAAGGTTCGAAGGTCAGGTTCTAGGAGGGAGTATTGCGAGTCATCCCTGCGAGGGCCGCGGTCACGATCGCACTCGTGTCGACGTGTACGCTGGCGGGTTGCGCCCCGCACGTGGGCGCGCTCTGCGAGCCGCTCGAACTCATCTACAGACGTGACCCGTCCGCTGCGGTAACGGCCATCGACGAAACGAAGCTCGCCGGGTCCGACAGGGACCGCTTCCTCTACCACGCTCAGCGCGGGCACCTGCTGCACCTGGCCCGCGACTTCAAGGCGAGCAACCGCGAGTTCGAGGCTGCGGTCGCCGCGTCGAACGAACTCGAGCCCGCGAGCGTCACCGGGACGCTCACGGACTACACGCTGAACGAGGCGGTCAAGGCCTACGCCGGCGAAGACTACGAGCGCGCGTATCTCCACTACTACATGGCATTGAACTACCTCGAGATGGACGACCTCCAGGGCGCGCTGGTCGAGTGTCGGCGGCTCGACGAGGTGTTCCGCGAGCTGGACGCGCGGTACGAGGATGACGGCCGCTACCAGGAAGACGGATTCATCCGCTACCTCTCCGGCCTCATATACGAGGCGATGGGACACAGGGACGACGCGCGCGTCGACTTCAGGCTGGCCGTCGACGCGTACGAGGGGAAGAGGGGCAGCGAAGCGGGCGTCCCGATTCCGCCCGGGCTCGAACGGTCGCTCGACAGGCTGGAGGACCCATGGTGGCCGGCCGACAGGAGCGTGATCCCTGACCTGGCCGAAGAGTCGGACGGCGCGGAGGCCGAGTCCGAGAGCGCGGCGGTCGCCAGGCCGGTCGCGGTACCCATCCCGGCGCGAACGTGGTCTCGTGAGCCGCAGGCGGAGATAGTCGTGGTCATCGACTCCGGCTGGGCTCCCTACAAGGTCGAGAAGTCGGTCCAGGTGCCGATCCACAGGGCGCTCGTGCCCGAGGAACTGCGCGGCAGGACCAATCTCGCGGCCCTCGTCAAGGTGGCCTATCCGGAGTTCGTGAGCCCGGGTGGCGCCGGAGTTCCATTCAGGGCCGGAGTCGTGGATTCGTCGGGGAACTGCGCGTTCGGCCGGGCGGCCGAGAAGGTCCAGGACCTGGACGGACTCGCGCGCATGGTGCTCGAGCGGCGCAAGCCGGCGCTGGTCTTGCGCTCGACGCTGCGCGCCACCGCCAAGCAGATCGCGCTCGCGCGAGCGAAGCACGAGAGGGAAGAGGAGCGGGACAAGGACTCGGACAAGCGGCCGATCACCTACGTCGATCCCGACGACGGTAGTCTCCTGAAGGCCGTCTTCGGCTGGCTGTTCGAGAACCTGGCCACGCACGCGGTCGCCGAGACCGAGCAAGCCGACACTCGCAGCTGGGTGCTGCTTCCCGCCGAGATATGGATCGCCCGCATTCCGGTCGAGCCCGGCGAGCACGAGGTGTTGGTCCAGGCTCTGGACGGAGGCGAACCGATCTCTGTCGGGCGCGTGAACGTGTCACCGGGGGAGAAGGTCTTCAGGAGCGCCCGCTTCTTCGGGGCGCCGCATCCCATCAGGTGCGACGACTGACGCGCGGGGCCGACCGCGCGACCCGACGCTGGCTTCAACTACAAGCGAGGCTTCGATGCTGACCACGACACACGTTCTGCTGTCGCTGCTGCTCTTGTTCGGAGGGGCAGCGGGCGCCGCCGCCACCGCCGCAACCGCCACCACCGACGGCCAGCTCCTTGACGTGCACGCGGTAGAAGACAAGCTGTCCGAAGACGAGCGGCCGCTCTACTACGGCTCGGAAGTCGTCGTGGTCTCGGACCGACCCGAGCGCTTCGAGCCGTTCATGCCCGAGCACAGTGTCATGACCGGTCATCTGGCCGACGAGGTCGCGTGGGCGCAACACGTCACGGTTGGCGGGTACGGCGCCAGCGTCTACCCGGCGGTGAGGGGACTCTCCGCCGAGCACGTCGGCTTCGAGTATGACGGTGTCCCGCTGAACAGCCTCCAGAACGGGCTCGCGGACCTCGCGCTCTTCGATGTCTTCGAGCTCGACGCGACGACGTTGCGTGGCCCCTTCGCGCGCACGGCGGCCGGGCGCCCGACGCAGGCGTCGGTGTCGCTTGCGCCCGCCGCAGGGCAGGGAAACGGCGTGTCGCTTACCACCGGCTCGCAGAGGGAGGGGGCGCGTATCGCGCTCCGGCGCGGAGACATGTCGTTCAGGCTCGGGTTCTTCTCGGATGACGGCTTCGGCCCCAAGACGTCCGCCGGGGGCCTGGGTGTGGAGTTCGCCGCCCGGACGCGCTGGGGAGACGGGGCGCTCACCTACGTGAAGATGGACCGAGGCGTTCCCGGTCCGGACTGGCCGTGGGGCGGCGGTGAGGCCTTCGCCGGCGACCTCGAGGACGAACTCGTCATCGCGCGCGCCGGCCTGAACCCCGTCGGCATAGCGCGTCCCGGTTTCTACGTGATGCGACAGGAGCAGCACTACTCCGACTCCACGAGCGAGGCCAGGCACGTCACCAGCTCAGGTGGAACCATCGTGGAGCTTGATCTGGGCGACGTCTCTCGGGGAACGCAGGTCACGGGCGCGTTCGACTACTCCGAGGTCGACAGCGGCGACCGGCTCGGCCTCGACCTCGGCGTCCATTCGCGGACGAACGCCTCGGTTATTGCGAGCCACGTGGTCGACAGGGGAGCCCTGCACTTCGCGGTAGAGGGCGCGGGTTCCTACACGAGCGACTTCGATGCGGCCATGACCGGCGCCATCGCGGCGGCCCTCGTATCTGACCCATGGCGCGTATGGGTGTCGTGGGGACGGAGCTACAGGGCGCCGACCATGAACGAGCTCTACTGGCCCGAGGACGCGTGGAGCGGCGGGAACGAGGACCTCGAGCCGGAGAGCGTGTCGACCCTCGAGGCAGGCGCGGAAGGCCGTGTCGGGGATGTGAGCGCGACGGTCACCGCCTACCGTTCCGACGCGAAGGACCTCATTGGCTGGGCGCCATCCGCTGCTGACGGCAAGTACTACCCGATGAACGTCGGGGAGGCGGACCTGCGCGGCGTCGAGCTGGAGTTCAGAACCGATCTCGGCCCCGTGGAGATCCAGTACGCCGTCAGCTACGCGACTTCCGAGGACGCGAACTCCGGGTTCGCGCTGCCGTACCGTCCGGAAGCGTCGCAGTGGTTCAGCGTGTCGGCCGAGACGGGCCGGCTGTCCGGCCAACTCAGGATGAGGAGCGCGAGCAGGGTCTACGCGGACACCATCGAGTACGGCCGGCTCAGCGGATACGGTCTGGTCGACTTCGCCGCGCTGCTCGACCTGCCGTGGGAGGGCACTGCGCTCAGGTTCGAGGGGCTGAACATCACCGACGAACGGTACCGTACGCGCCAGTACTACGACATGCCGGGCACGGAGTGGCGAGTGTCGCTCCTGCTCGGATGGGAGGACGATGCCTGATCCCGGTGGCAGCGCGAGTGCCCTCTGCTCGTCGCTCGCCGACGAGCTGGCCGCGTTCGATGAGTTCGGAACGCGGACCACGGTCGGCGTGACCGAGGTCTACGGGCCTTCCGGGCGCGTGTCGGTCGACACCTTCACGAACGAGTTCTGGACCTCGAAGCAGCGGGCCGCCCACCGGCTGCACGAGATCTCCTACCGCGCGTGTTTCAAACCTCAGCTGCCACGTTTCTTCATCGACCGCCTGACCGGCGCCGGCGACGTCGTCTACGACCCGTTCATGGGGCGGGGGACGACGCTGCTCGAAGCGGCTCTCGCGGGGCGTGTGCCCGCGGGTTGCGACGTCAACCCCCTGTCCGCTATCCTCGTCCGGCCGCGTCTCGAGCCGCCAGTGTTGGCCGACGTCGAGACCCGTCTCGGAGAGATCGACCTTGCCGCGTCGCCCGGACCCGGGGCGGCCGACGTCACGCACGATGAGTTGCGCGTCTTCTACCACCCCGACACGCTCAGGGAACTGACCGCGCTCAGAGCCTATCTGCTCGAAAGAGCCGCTGCGGGCACGCTTGACGCCGTCGACCGCTGGATACGCATGGTGGCCGTCAACCGGCTGACCGGGCACTCGAGCGGCTTTTTCTCGGTCTACACGCTCCCGCCAAATCAGGCCGTATCGGTGGGATCCCAGCGGAAGATCAACGAGCGGCGGAGCCAGATACCTCCTCGAAGGCACGTCCCGGAGCTGATCCTGAAGAAGAGCGGGGTCCTTCTGGGCGGGCTCAGCGACGAGGAAAAGGTGGTGCTGGCGAGCGTTTGGGAACGGTCGTTGCTTGTCACGGGAGCAGCTGCGGCGACTCCCGAGGTCGCGGACGGCTCGGTGGCCCTCGTGGTCACCTCGCCGCCCTTCCTTGACGTCGTAGATTACGCGCACGACAATTGGCTTAGGTGCTGGTTCTGTGGTATAAGGGCCGGCGAGGTTCCGGTGACTGTCGTTCATGAGGTCTCTGCCTGGCAGGAGGCCATGACCGGTGTGTTCCTGGAGCTGTCGCGCGTTCTGCAACCCGGCGGGCACGTAGCGTTCGAGGTCGGGGAGGTGCGGGCGGGCACGCTGAAGCTGGAGGAAGCGGTTCTGCCGTGCGGGCTGTGCGCGGGGCTGTTCCCGGCGCTCGTCCTCATCAACGATCAGGATTTTACGAAGACGGCCAACTGCTGGGGTGTGAGCAACCGGACCAAGGGTACTAACACAAACCGCGTGGTTCTCTTTCAGAAGAGATGACGCCGAACGACCGGCCCACCGCGAGGGGGCTCCCAAATGGAGAAGCTAGAGTTCTTCCGCATTCTGGACAATCTCTACGACGGGGTCTGGCTCTTGAACAGCGACCGCCAGATCACGCACTGGAACGAAGGCGCCGAGAAGCTGACGGGCTACACAGCGGATGAGATGCTGGGGGCGGACTGCAGAGAGAAGAAGCTCGTCCATCTGAGCAAAGAGGGCGTGGACCTGTGCGACAGCATCTGTCCGTTGCTGGAGACCGACAACCTGCGCGACATCCGCGAGGCACAGGTCTACATTCGCCACAAGGAAGGTCATCTCGTGCCGGCCCACGCCCGCATGGTGCCCCTGCGGGACGCGGACGGACGCATCGTGGGCGCAGCGGAGATCTTCTCCGGCAGGTCCGTGGGTGACGAGATAGAGAAGCGGCTGGAGGAACTGGAGCGCCTCGCGAGGCTCGACGTCCTGACGCGTCTGCCGAACAGGCGCTACGTTGAAGAGGCGGTGGCGGCACACGTCGCGGAACTCGAGCGGTTCGATCGCTACTTCGGTCTTATGATGATAGACTTGGATGGCTTCGCGAAGATGAACGAGAAGTTCGGCAACGACTCCGGTGACGATGTGCTGCGCATGATCGCGCGTACGTGGTTCCTTGCGGCGCGCCCGTTCGACACGGTTGCCAGATGGGAAGACGACACGTTCGCAGTCATAGGCGTTCACCTGGACCACGAGGGACTGCGCGCGATGGCCGAGCGGTTCATAATGCTGCTGAGCAACCTTCTCAAGCCGTGGGACAGATCGGCTCTCGGAATCGAGGCGTCCTTCGGGGCGACGATGGTGCGCCGGGGCGACTCGAGCGACTCCATCTTCTTGCGTGCTGAGAAGACGCTCGGGGACGCCAAGCTAAGGGGCGGCGGGCAGCTGGTGGTCGGGGAGTAGCCCCCGGCAAGCCGGCGAAGGGTCGTCGAGGACGCGTGCGAGACCGGCGGCCGCCGCGTTACCACAGCATAAGAGCGCATGAGCAAAGCCGTAAGTTGTGACGGGACGCTCATACGTCGAGAATACGACACCGGGAGGGCCTGCCAGTAGGCAGGCCCTTTCTTGACTGATTGTTCAGGTTGCGCCTTGACGTATGACGTCCTCTTTGGTATAATCCTCACCAGGCACAGATGCAGCGCACGCACTCGTTGGGTGGGAGGTGAGGCGAGAAATGGAGAGGTCGGGATTCTTCCGTGCGATGGTAGACAATCTCCACGACGGAGCCTACTTCGTCGATCGTGACCGCCGGATAGTCTACTGGAACAAGAGCGCAGAGGAACTGACCGGCTACCCGAGCGAGGAGGTAGTGGGGCGGAAGTGCAGTGATGACATCCTCGTGCACGTCGATGAGGACGGGACGGACCTCTGCAAGGACATGTGCCCGCTCGCGGAGACGCTCGACGACGGCGAACTCAGGGAGGCCGAGGTCTTCCTGCACCACAAGGCCGGTCACAGCGTGCCCGTGGCCATCCGCGTGGCGCCCGTGCGGGACCGCAAGGGCGCGATCAGCGGAGCGGTCGAGATCTTCTCCGAGAACTCGGCGATGATCGCTGCGCGCGCGCGCATCGAAGAGCTGGAGCTGATGTCCACTCTCGATCCGGTCACCCGGCTGCCGAGCCGGCGCTGCCTGGAGCAAGAGCTGGCGAGCAGAGTGGATGAACTTGCCAGGTTCGGAAGGACGTTCGGCGTCGTGTCAGTCAAGGTCGACCAGATAGCGAAGATCAACAGCTCGTTCGGGCATGAGGTCGGCGACGACGTGCTGCGCATGGTGGGGAACACGCTGCTGTACAACTGCCGTCCGTTCGACGTGATCGGGCGATGGAACGGGGCGGAGTTTCTCGGCACGGTGGTCGGCGTGGAGCGCGACGCCCTTATCATGGTCGCCGATCGTCTCCGGGTCATGATCGGGAAGTCGACGCTGCCGCTCGAGGACCGGACGATCAAGGTGACCGCGTCGGTCGGCGTTGTGATGGCCGAGTGGGGCGACACGGCGGAGGTGCTCATCGAGCGGGCCGAGGAGATGATCCACAAGAGCGGAGGCAGGGGCAGGGACAAGATCATCGTGTGGAAATAGCGTCGTGCAGGGGCTGCTGGCGGAGCCCCTCATATGCCGAGGATCCCCCCGTTCGGCGCCGGAGAAGGCAACCTGCAGTTCGCAACTGAGCGCCGGATGACGCAGGGTCCGGACACAAGTGGGGACAGGGGTCCACGGCGAGACTAGCCGCCGCCCGGAAACGGGCGGCGGCGTCTTCTTGTACGGGGCACTCGGGGATTTCACCACCGTGCGCGAGCGCGGCGCGATGTCGCGTCGTGGGTTCACGCAAGACCCCCCGGCGATTGCCGGGGGGTCTCTTTGTTGCGAGCTGTGCTCCCTGCGGGAGCTGAGTGAGCGTGCTGATTACCTGTAGAGGGCCTTGATGTTGCCCCACGTCGACTCCTCGACGGGGCAGGGGATGCACTCGATCGTGATCTTCCAGTTGTCGTACGCGTGGACGCGCGCGTCGAGGACGCTCGACACACCGACCATGAACCCGAGCTTGATCGTGCTTCCTGTCGCCGTGAAGTCGGGTCTCTCGGCGGGGTCGAAGTTATGCGGTGGGACCTCGCCAAAATCGGTCACGTAGGCTGGAGCGAAGACGTGTGTCTCCCAGTACTTCTCCGTACCGCTGCCGGTAAGCCACGGCACAAGGGGCGCCCCGTAGTATCG
This sequence comes from Candidatus Eiseniibacteriota bacterium, assembly GCA_043819135.1. Lineage (GTDB taxonomy): Bacteria > Joyebacterota > Joyebacteria > Joyebacterales > Joyebacteraceae > JALGZG01. Next base: position 7,967 of record JBDRFG010000005.1, read on the forward strand.
TCCGTCCTGCACCACGAGGAGCTTGATGTTCTGCCCGTCCCCGGCGGAGTTGATGGCCTTCTCGTCGATCTCGAGCTGAATGGTCTCGATCTCGCAACCGTCGGACGGGTCCCACTCGACACCGTCCTTCCACAGGAGCACCCACATGGACAGCTCCCAGCCTGACTCCGTGCTGATCTCGAAGAAGGCGGCCGGGTTTCCGCCGGTCTCATTGCGTGTGACGGTGCCCGCGCCAACTCCCGACTCGAGCAGCACGACGTGCGACCAGTCCGTGAAGTCGCCGTCCATGACGACCACGCCGGGGTCCAGGGACATGCAGACGCCCGGCAGGCAGAGGATGCACGCCAGGGTCAGTGCGCTGACAGCGTTGGCAATACCTTTCATTTGAACCTCCGATTTGCTCGGCCATTGTCGGCTGCCTCTTCGAAGCCGCTGTGTTGGAGGAAGGAGTTCTTTAGCTCTATTTAGTCCAAGATGGCGCTGCCCGGCTACGGGCGGCCGCTTGCGCAAGTGCCACGGCGTGCTATAGTGGCGGCCGCGCAAGCTGGCATCCCACAGAGAAGGGGGTTCGACCATGGCCAGGCAAGTCCTGATAACAGTGCTCGCATGTGTGCTTTGTGCGGTAGTCGCACAGGCGCAGGCACCCGGTGGACTCGGTTACACCGACATCCCCGAGATGCCCGGCGGCATCGAGGGCGAGCGCGTCCAGATG
>JBDRFG010000006.1:0-2858 GCA_043819135.1 Candidatus Eiseniibacteriota bacterium
TTGGCGGTTTCCTCGTTCGGCTTACACTCGACGCCAGCGTCATGGAAGAGCTTGCGCAGCTTCATCTTCTCACGGGCGTTGAGCGTGGCTGTCTCAGTGCGGAAGTCGGTCACCGATATCTTCGCCTGGTCCAACTGGCCCAGCGAGAGCGTCGTGCCCTTGTGTGTTGCGCGGAGGTGGCCAGTCGTGTGCAGCACGATCAGCGCCGCGTCCACAGCGTCACGCGGCCAACCGTACGGACTCACCTCGAAGGCGTCCCGGACCTCCTTGCCTCGCTTGCCCGAGCCGACCTCAGACAGCACGGCCGAGCAAACCGGGTGCTTCTCCGGCGAATCGGTCCAGTCAACCGCGGACATGGCCGATTCGTCACCGTTCTTCGCGCGGTTGATGACGCTGGACCACCGGTTGTCGTCGGCGTCCTTGAAGTTCGGAAACAGCCGGACCAGCGAAGCAGCAGCCGCTTCCTCGACCTTTGCTGCCAGCAGCAGTCCGAGGCACTCGCTACCCCCACCTTGGAACACCTTCGCCTGGTCGACAACATCCTGGACGATCTGATCGCGCTCAGTCTCAGCGGTGCGCATGCGCGTGGCCATCGCGTCGCGTGCCTCGCGTCCTTCTGGCGAAGTGGGTGTACCTTTGTAGTCCAGCGTGGACTTGGCCGCCTCATACTCGACAATAGCTTTCTGGAAATCGTCGGCACTGACCTTTGGAACGAAGATGTAGATTATTGAGCTGTCGCTCCCAGCTGCGCGGGCGTCGCTGACGACCGTGCTCTCCCTTTCCCCCCAACCGTCGCGAACCCATGCGGGGATGTCGCTTCCGCCAGGGGGCGGCGCGTCCGCGCCGAAGTGGACCGCGAGCTTCCGCGGCTCCTTCGACCTGCCCTGAGCCAGCTTGACGCCCTTCAAGGCTTCAGCACAGATCGAGCTGATAAGCGCACCACGCTTGCTCGCCAGTGCGGTCAAATCGCCGCTCAGCCGTGTCTGGCGATTACGGAACTCGCGATCCCACTCGCTGCTCTCGCGTGTCTGGAGGCTGTACTCATCGTCCAGTCTGATTAGCGTGCCGTCCTCCACTAGCTTGTCGAGGACTCGCGGAATGTCCTTGCGAAGCTGCGTGCCGTCGTTCGCCAGATCGGAGACAAGGAGGTCCGCGAGCATCTCAGGGGTCGCACGCACCCCAATGTCTGCCACTGGTTCGCGCGAGAGCTTCCGGATCAGGAAGATCAGGCCACTGAGTCTCTGTGAGAGCCGACCGTCGTCGGTGCCGTCGTCGAGGTTACGGATCGTCTCATCAATCTCGCGGAGCAGGATGCCGCTCCGCAGCAGGTCCGGGTGAAGCTGGCCGAAGATGAAGTCGGCGGGAACGACGGTCCCGAGGTCATCCTCGGCCGTCGTGCGCACGGCCTCGTGCACGATCTTGAGCTGAGTGCGAAGCTGGCTAGCCGTGCCGGGCACATCAACCGCTCGAAGCACGTGCTCCCAGAAGCGCCGACGGACGGGCAGCAGTGGGTAGTCGTCCACGATGATGTCGCGGTCCTCGGAACGTGCGGAGATGCGAGTCCCTGCAAGCTGCCGGTCAATCTCGCCGGCATGCGCCATGACCATGTCTTCGATGGGCTTCTTCTTGTCCGCCTTCTTCGCTAGAACAACCCTGCGCGTGACGGTCTCGACATCCGAATCAGACAGCTCCACTGGTATGGTGAACCTGCCAATGAGGCGCTGGAGCAGCGGCACGTTGCCAGCGAGGGCCGTCTGACCTGCGCCTATCAGAAGTACTCTGCTGTCAAGTTGCTTGCAGAGAGCCTCCGCGACCTCCTGCACGTCCGTCGATCGACCGGGATCATTGCCAATGAAGAGCTGGATCTCGTCCAGCACGATGACAGTGCATGGAATCTGCCCGCTGCCGTCCTCCAGCACCTCGCGGGCCAGCCGGATGAACTCGTTTGTCGAGATGTCCGCGACCACGGGAAACTGCGCCCGTATCGCCGCACGGGCCTGCTTCAGATCGGGTGCAAAGCTGGGATCGGCGGCAAGCACTGCCTCGGCCAGAACTGGGCTCACGTACAGGTCATGAAGCTCGTCAAAGAAGTCCTTGCCGGCTGACTCGACCGATGTCTTGACCTGGTCGAACATGTCGCTCTTAAGAAGCCACATGCAGAACTGACCCTGGGGCAGGGCCTCGGGAAGCTCCTTTGACCTGAGGATGACACTGAGCACCGCGAGACGCACGCTCTCCCCACCACCCGAGGGCAGCGTGCCCGCAGCGGCGTGCAGGCCACCGCTGCGCTTGCCCAAGGTGTCGAGTTCGCGCAGAAGGTCCTGCACCTCCTGCGGGAGGCTTGCCAGCCCGCGAGCGGTTGCCCCGTCTGAGAAGGACGTGTCCACCCAGAGGTGGCGGAGCATCTTCAAGAGATGCGACTTGCCACTTCCGTAGAAGCCGCTGACCCATGCTGCCGGCTGCGTCGTCGAGCTGACGCCGCCCAGGTACGACTCCAGAATGCGGACCAAGCCATCCTGATACTGGCCCTCGCACACGAAGTGCTCCAGTTCGTAACGAAGGGTTTCGATCTCTTTCTTGCTTGCGGCCTCACGAACGGTCGCCACGCCGTCGTTCAGCAGCTTTGAGACAGCGGGATCGCGCTGGAAGAGCTCTCGGTTCTTCATCTGTCGCCTACCCCATTGTGGAGTGTGATCGGGACGGCCAGGTAGTTCCACCCGTCCCTCGCGTCCAGAAGACGGTAGTTGTTCTCCTCGTACTCACCAGGGAAGAAGACCACGAGCCTGCCCCGGATATCCTTGACCACTTCTTTGAGGACCAGCGAGAGGCGAGTGAGGCCGAACAAGCAGGCCACCCCC
>JBDRFG010000007.1:0-3434 GCA_043819135.1 Candidatus Eiseniibacteriota bacterium
AACGTCTACTTCGGACCCGTCTCGCTAGGCCGATTCCATGAGAAAGAACTCAAGATCGAAGACGCGCTGGGTCAAAAACAAAGACGAAAAGTGTTACCCATGTACCTAGAGTAATCTGTTACCTATGTTCCCGGTCGTTCACATGCCGGCGAGGCCTGTTCATTGGCCGCCGGGTTGATCTTGTCGCCCCCATCCTGTCACAGGTTCTCCAGGCCAAGAATCCCGTTCCCAGCTAGTGAGGTTTCTCGGCTTGCCTGTTGTCGAACTTCTTCTTTTCCTGTTGGTCATGCTTGCTTTGCTTCTGCTTCTGACTCTTGTCCTTATCTTTCTTGCCGCCTTTGTCTCCCATTGTGCCCGTCCCTTCTCGTATGGCAATGTTCCACAATGGCCAGCGTCCGCTGCGTCCTTTCGCTACCGTATCATGCCAACGCCGGCCTGTCATCATGGAACTGTGTCGTCACAACTCCTGCCCCGGACGGCGCCGGGTGATCTTGGCGGCGGCGCCCTATCGTCCCGGCGCCAACTTTCACAACCGCTCTCATGGGGTCCCCGGTGTGTGAGAGTTGGAAGCGGATGGTGGGGTGGTTCGGCGACTTCGTGGACATGTGGGCGGGCAATCCGGCGTTCTCTCTCCGAGTTCCGCTTGATTGGGAACACAGCTCCTAGTCGAGGACGACCCAGTTCGCTATGTTGCCCGTGTCAGCGAATTCCTCTTGATAGCACGAGAGAGGGTCCGCGTCCCGAGCATCTCTGGAGATCACAGCGTCCTCCCGCGAGCTCAGACCACGTGCCTGGTAGCCTTGAAACAGGGAATCGGTCATGACGTCGAAGTAGGAGATCAGTTTCGGGCCACTCGGTGTGTTGACCCATACGGCGATGTCCGACATGGTCTGCGCCCCGATGTGATTCCCGAGCGGCTGACCTGCGCTGAGCGAATCCCCAACAACGAGTGGATCACTCAAGTTGATATGAAACACGTTGAAGAAGAAGGCAGGACGCTCTCCCGATCTCACCTGTACTTGCGTTCCTGCCCATTCCTCCCACATCCGGGAGACAGTACCGTCAACTGGTGAGAACACTTCTACTGTCGACCAATCCACATCAAAGCTAGGCTGGAAGTAGTGTTTCATGCTCCTGCATGACTCGAAGTCGTCTGAGTAGTCGTGCCCGACGCCAGAGCGGAACTTCGAAATGCGGTAGATGTCATCGAGGGTGATGCAGTCCACAGCGACGAACCGTGGAATCCCGTTTGCATCGATATCATAGGTCTCGCCAGTCTCGCCTCCGGGTCCGCTCGGACTACTGCCGTCCGCGCAACCACCGATAGCGGCAAGGACCGTCACGGCGCAGAGCAAGACAGCGAAGGTGCTTGCCACCTGCGCGACTGGCCGTCTGGATGGGCCGTCTCTCATCTGTCACCTCCTTCGGACCCCTAGTGCGCGTACTTTGAGCTGCACATCTGCGAGGAGCTGCTGTGGCGTCCCTAGCGGGATTCGAACCGGCTCAAACTGAGAACTCGGCGGCTCCGGAGCTAAGACAGGCGGACTGTGGTGTCGCCGGCTCGGATCTCTCCGATGACCAAGGCAGGTGACGTGTCGCAGTCAAGCTTCGAGACGAAGTCCTCGGCAGCCTCGGGCTCAACCGCAAGCACCATCCCGATGCCCATGTTGAGAGCCCTGTAAGCCTCGTCATCCGAGAGCTCTCCGATGGACCGAAGCAACTGGAAGATGGGCAGCGGCTCCCAGGACGACTTGTCGATGTGCGCCTGGCAGCCGTCGGGAAGAACGCGGAGCACGTTCTCAAACAGCCCTCCGCCCGTAATGTGAGCGAGGCCGTGTATCCGTGAGTCTCCGAGGTGCGGGCCGAGGACGGTCAGGTACTCCCGGTGGACCTTCAGTAGCTCCTCTCCCACCGTGCAGCCCAGCTCGGGCACCTCGGTGGCGACATCCATCCCCGCCTTCCCGAAAAGCAGGTGTCTCGCCAGCGAGTAACCATTCGTGTGCAGTCCGGAGGAGCCAAGCCCGATCAGTACATCGCTCGGAGCTATGGACGGCACATCCGTGATCTCCGCCCTCCTCGCCACGCCGACCATGCAACCGGCGAGGTCCACCTCGCCCTCATGGTACACACCCGGCATCTCAGCGGTCTCCCCTCCAATCAGGCTGCAGCCCACTACGCGGCAGGCCTCGGCCATACCCGTCACGGCCTCCGCAACTATCCGTGGAGAGAGCTTGGAACTGGCGAAGTAGTCCGCGAAGAGAAGAGGTCGGGCACGCTGGACGAGGAGATCGTCCGTGCAGTGATTGACGAGGTCCATGCCGACGGACGCGTAGGTGCCGCACATGACAGCAACCTTGAGCTTGGTTCCCACACCGTCGATGGTTACCGCAAGAACGTCGCCGTGGTCCCTCTCCGAGTAGCTGTAGAGACCGGCGAAAGCACCGTACCGACCCAGCACGTTCTCATCCCAGGTCGACCGGACCGCATCACCCATCAGCCTGACGGCGTCCTTCCCCGCGTCGATGTCGACGCCGGCTTCGGCGTAGGCGCTTCGCTTGTTCCTCTGGTCTGTGCGCGCCACTCGTCCTCCCGCTGGAAGTGAATGTCGGGGAAGGATTCTAGCCCACAGCGCAACCCCGTCGCCATCACTCTTTGTCGCGGCTCAGTCCGAACCTGGCGATCTTCTTGAGCAGCCCCTGCCTGCTGAGACCGAGCGCCTCTGCGGTCCTCGACTTGTTCCAGCGATTCTCTTCAAGCACCTGCATGATCACGCGCTTCTCGACATCCTCGACCATGCCTTTCAGGGACAATCGCGTCCCGGGCTTCGGCGGGTGAATGGCTACCTGAACCGACCTGATGCGATCAGACAGGCACTCCGCGGTAATCGTCGCTCCTACATCAGAGAGCGCGATGGCCCGCTCAATTTCATTCTCCAGCTCTCGCACGTTGCCCGGCCAATCGTAGTTCACCAGCAGGTCCATGGCGCGATCAGTGAAGCCCCTCTGCGGCTCCCCGCCTGCCTCGCAGATCTTGTTCAGGAAGTGCTGGGCCAGGAGAGGGATGTCATCACGCCTGTCTCTCAGAGCCGGCATGCTGACGCCCACGACATTCAGCCGGTAGAACAGGTCCTCACGGAAGCGCCCCGATTCAACCTCATCCCGCAGGCGCTTGTTCGTCGCAGCGATGATTCTGACATCCACATCGATGGAATCGGTGGCGCCCACGCGCCGTATCTCGCCATCCTGCAGCACGCGCAGCAGCTTAACCTGAAGCGATGGAGGCATGTCAGCGATCTCGTCCAGGAAGAACGTGCCACCGTCGGCAGCTTCAAATAGGCCCAGCTTGTCTCGATGTGCCCCGGTGAACGCACCACGCACATGTCCGAAGAGCTCGCTCTCGAGCAGCTGCTCGGGAAGAGCTGCACAGTTCTGCGC
>JBDRFG010000008.1:0-100451 GCA_043819135.1 Candidatus Eiseniibacteriota bacterium
ACCACACCGTTCGGCGGGTACTGCTTCCTTGAGGTGCCGGCGAGGTCCGCGCCGGCGTACGTGCACCACTTGCAGAAGAAACAGACGATCCTCGGTTCGAACATGTCAGACCTCCAGGGCGGCCGAGACCATTTTGTAGAGCTGCTCGTCCGTCAGGTTCTTCTGAGACGCAGAGCCGGACGGGCAGGCGGCGATGCACGCTCCGCAACCCTCGCAGATCGCTTCCTTGATGCGCGCGACCTTCTTCTCGTCGTCGAATTCAGCCGCGTCGTATGGACAGACCGAGATGCACACACGACACCCGGCGCATGTGTCTTCGTCGATGCAGGCAATGATCGGCTCGCGATGGTAGACGGTCTCCGCGAAGAGAGCCGCGACCTTGCTGGCGGCTGCCGAAGCCTGAGCGACGGATTCGGGGATGTCCTTCGGCCCCTGCGCAGCGCCGGCGATGTAGAACCCGGGCGCAAGGCTCTCGACGGGTCTGAGCTTCGGGTGCGCCTCGGAGAGGAAGCCCCACTCGTTCTGGTGGAGCCTGAGCATGCTGGCCAGCTTCCCTGCCGCCACGTTCGGAACGGTGGCGAGGCCAAGCACGGCCATGTCGGCAGCGATCTCCAGTTTCTTGCCCGAGAGCGTGTCGACGCCCCAGACCATCACCTTGCCGTCTTCTTCGAATATCTTGGAGACCTTGCCGCGGATGTAGAGGACGTCGTCCTCCTCGGCCGCGCGGGTGTAAAACTCTTCGTAGCCCTTGCCGCCCGTTCGCACGTCCATGTAGAAAACGTACGCCTGGCCGTCGTGGACCTTGTGCTTGTAGAGCATGGCGTGCTTCGTGAGATACATGCAGCAGACCTTGGAGCAGTAGGGCAGGTGGTTCTCCGGATCTCTCGAGCCGCAGCAGGTCAGGAAGACGACTTCGTCGGGGACCTTCCCGTCCGAGGGACGCAGCACCTCGCCGCCGGTGGGTCCGGAGGCGGAGAGCATGCGCTCGAACTGGAGGCTCGTGACGACGTCGGGGTACTTCCCCCCGCCGTACTCGCCCATGTTCTCTATTGGATAGAGATCGTAGCCCGTGGCAACGACGATGGCGCCGACCTCCTCTTCGATGATCGCGTCCTTCTGCTCGTAGTCGATGCAGTCCAGAGGGCAGACCTGCGCGCAGACACCGCACTTCCCGTCCTTGAGGAAGTAGGTGCAATGCTCGGCGTCGAGCACCGGTTTGTTGGGAACGGCCTGCGGGAAGGGCGTGTAGATGACCGGTCTCTCGGAGAGCCCCTCGTCGAACTCAGACGGCGCCTTGGCCGGGCACTTCTCGCTGCACAGGCCGCATCCCGTGCAGACGTCGCGATTGACGTAGGCGGCTTTCTTCCGGATCTTGACCTTGAAGTTGCCGACGTAACCGCTGACGTCGTCGACCTCGGAGTAGGTCATGAGCTTGATCTTCGGGTGCTGCGCGACCTCGACCATCTTCGGGGTCATGATGCACTGCGAGCAGTCGAGCGTCGGGAACGTCTCCGACAACTGCGCCATGTGGCCGCCGATGGAAGGCGACTTCTCTACCAGAACGACATCGTGCCCCGCGTTGGCGATGTCGAGCGCCGCCTGGATCCCCGAGATGCCACCACCCACAACAAGCGCTCTCGGGGTCATGGGCACCGAGATGGACTCGAGCGCCTCGTCGAGCCGCGCCTTCTCGATCATGACCTTGATGGTCCTGATCGCCTTCGCGGTCGCGGCTTCTTTGTCTCCCTGATGGACCCAGCTGCACTGCTCGCGGATGTTCGAGATCTCGACCTGGTACTGGTTCATCCCCGCCGCCGCCGCCGCCCGCCTGAACGTCGCCTCGTGAAGCGTCGGCGAGCACGCCGCAACAATGACACCGGTCAGGTCATGCTCCTTGATGGCGTCCTTGACCAGGTTCTGGCCAGGGTCGGAGCACATGTAGGTGTAGTCGGTGGAGTACGCCACGCCGGGGTAGCCGGCGAGTTCCTCCGCCACACGCTTTACGTCCACCGTCCCTGCGATGTTGGTGCCGCAGTGGCAGACGAATACCCCGATACGTTCTTCCATCACCCCTCCTTAAAGCAAGCTCTTCTCCGCCAGAACGGTGGTGGGGTCCACGGTGTTGTCGGTGAAGTACAGGTGCTCCTTGTCTATACCCAGCGCGATGCCAAGAAGCTGGGTGAAGTAGACCACCGGAACCTTTCTGAACCCCTTGACCCGTTCGGCCATCTTCTCTTGATGCCTGTCAAGATTGTAGCGGCAGAGCGGACACGTCGTCACGATGATGTCGGCGTCACGTTTGAGCGCGGAGACGACGACGTTCTGCGAGCACGAGACCGCGAGTTCCTCGTTGTTCACCACCTGGAATCCACCGCAGCATTCGGTCTTCATCGGGAAGTCGACGACGTCGCAACCGAGCGTCTCGAGGAACTCCTCGAACACGGAGGGCTGCTCGGGGTCGTCGAACTTCATCTCCTTCTTCGGACGAAGGAGCATGCATCCGTAGTAGGGCGCCACCTTGAGGGCGTGGAGCTTCTTGGTCACGGCCGCAGCCACGCGGTCGTACCCCACGACGTCGCGCAGCATCTCGATGTAGTGGAGCACCTCGACCTGCCCCTCGTAGTCCTCGTGCGTGTAGCTCTGTATCTTCTCCCTGGACGCCGTGTCGGCGCGAAGGAACAGGTTGGCCTTGTCTCTCTTATCCTTGTCGTCGCGCATCACGTTGTTGCTGCGCTTGAGGACGTTGTAGCAGAAGGAACACGACGTCACGACCTTGTCGCCGAGCCTCGACGCGTAGGACAGGTTTCTGACCCCCGCGAGGACGTCCATGACGCTGTCGGTCACCAGCGGATACACGGCGCCGCAGCAGGTCCAGATGGGAAGATCCTCGAGTTCAACACCCAGCGCCCGCGCGCACTCTTTGGCCGAGTCGTCGAAGTCGCGTGCCCTCTCGTGAAGCGTGCAGCCCGGGTAGTACGGAATCTTCATCTCTTCCTCCGGCACGGCCTATCCATTCAGCTTGCGAAGAGCCCCGACCACACCCATCTGCGGCGCGTTCGACAACATGATCGGCGTCAATTCGTCCGCGTCCATCCTCGGTGTCGAGAGCCGTGTTCTCAGAACGATGGCCCTGAGCGCGTCGCAGATGTTCGAGAACTCGACGCCCTTCGGACACCTGGATGCGCACTGCAGACACGACGCGCACGTCCAGATGGTCTTCGAGTTCAGAACCTCGTCCACCTGGCCAAGCTGCAGAAGCCTGATCACCTCGCTCGGAATGATGTCCATCTCGTCGACGACGGGACACCCGGCCGAGCATCTGCCGCACTGGTAGCACGCCAGAAGCTGCTGCCCGGAGAGCGTCTCCACCCGGTCGAGAGCCTCGTCCCTGATCATGGCCGTCGTGAGTCTGAGTCTCATCGATACCTCCGAAGCGCATCCGCGAACCGGTGCGACCGGCTCCGTCCGCTCCTCTCGCAATGGGGTCTTTCGAAACACTGAGCGGCCCGTCAGGATTCCCCCGACGCCCGCCCGCGTGGTCAGTACGAGAATCTGTCACCGCAGCGTCAGCGTGTGCCGCGACGGTGACATATCGACTCAGTACCTTACAATGAGGGCATTCGGGAGTCAACTGCTTTCGGGCGCTACACGGGGCGGAATCGGTCTGCCCGCCGGGCGTTTGGGTGCCGCTCCGGGGCTCCCGCACCTCCCCGGGAACGCATCGGGCGAGCCCTCGCACGGGGAGACGTCCGAGCGGTGCCGACTCCTTGCTCGACGTCATAATAGTTGTGCGGTATAGTCTTAGTAGAGGTGCAGAGTTGGAATGCGATCAAGGCCATGTACAAATGACCGAAGCAAGCACCGTGACAGGCAGCGCGAAGCCACGGCTAGGCATCAGCACCTGCCTCCTCGGCGAGAAGGTGCGATACGACGGTGCCGGGAAGCGCGACCCGTTCCTCGTCGACACGTTCGGCCAGTTCGTCGAATGGGTGCCTGTCTGCCCGGAGGTCCAGTGCGGGCTGCCCGTCCCCCGCGAGGCCATGCACCTAACGGGCGACCCCGAAGCGCCTCGCCTGGTGACTCGCAACACACACATCGACCACACGAACCTCATGAAGAAGTGGGCGGGGCGGCACCTTCGTGAGCTCGAGGGTGAGGACCTCGCCGGATACATCTTCAAGGCGAACTCCCCGAGTTCGGGCATGGAGCGCGTGCGTGTCTACGGCGACAACGGCATACCGAGGAAGGTCGGCGTCGGCCTCTGGGCGCGCGCGTTCATAGACCACTTCCCCCTGCTACCGGTCGAGGACGAGGGACGACTGAACGACCCGGCTCTGAGAGAGAACTTCATAGAGTGCGTGTTCGCACTCAAGCGCTACCGCGACGCGATGAGGCCGCGGCGCAGCAGGCGCGCGCTGATGGAGTTCCAGGCCTCGCACAAGCTCCAGCTCATGGCGCACGCGCCTGCCCTTCAGAAGGAGATGGGACGGCTGGTCGCACACTCGAAGGAGCTTCCGGCAGACGAGCTCTTCGCCGCCTACGAGGAGCTTCTGATGAGGGCGATGAAGCGTCTAGCCACGCCGGGCAAGAACGCCAACGTCCTTCGGCACGCGCTGGGCTACTTCAAACGAGACCTGAGCTCCGACGAGAAGCAGGAGGCGCTCGATGTCATCGAGGACTATCGCGGAGAACACATCCCGCTCATCGTGCCTGCCACGCTGTTCGGGCACTACATCCGGAAGTATGGAGTGGAGTACCTCGCCGCTCAGTCCTACTTCGACCCGCACCCGGTCGAGCTCAAGCTCCGGAACCACGCCTAGGCCACATACGCTTCGACCGCCACAACCCGGCGGCATTCCCCGCATCAGAATACCGCAGACGCAACAACCGCCGCCCGCCACGCGAGCCGTCCTGGCGCCTTCATCCTTACCGGGAATCGAATGATGGAAACGATGCACACACTGGGTGTCTGGCTGCTCCCGGCGGTCGCCTTACTGGGAATGGTGGCTGCGGCACAGGGCGCTGACGCCGAAGGGGCGCGCAGGCCCAACCACCTCGCCGACGAGAAGAGTCCATATCTCCTGCAACACGCGATGAATCCCGTCGACTGGTACACGTGGGGACCGGAGGCGTTCGAGAAGGCCCGCGCGGAGGACAAGCCTATCTTCCTGTCGATAGGCTACTCGACGTGCCACTGGTGTCACATCATGGAGCGCGAGTCGTTCGAGGACGAGGATGTCGCCGCACTTCTCAATGACACGTTCGTCTGCATCAAGGTCGACCGCGAGGAGCGGCCCGACATAGACGCCGTCTACATGGAGGCCGCGAGGGTATTGTCGGGCGGCGGCGGGTGGCCCCTCACGATCGTGATGACACCGGACAAGCAGCCGTTCTTCGCGGCGACGTACCTGCCGAAGACGAGCAGGTTCGGCAGGCCGGGGATGACGGAACTCGTTCCCCGGTTCAAGGAGCTCTGGTCGACGCGTCGAGAGGAACTCGTGGACACGGCCGGCCGGGTGGCGTCGGCCCTGCGCGAGCAATCGCCTCCGTCGGGAGGCGCCGAGCTCGGCATGGACGTGATGGACGAGGCGTACGGACAGCTCAGGTCCGCGTTCGATCACGAGCGCGGCGGATTCGGCGCAGCGCCCAAGTTCCCCACACCGCACCAGCTGCTCTTCCTGCTGCGGTACTGGAACAGGACCAATGATCCCGAGGCGCTCGCGATGGTCGAGTCGACTCTTCGGGCGATGAGACGGGGCGGCGTTTACGACCACGTCGGCTTCGGATTCCACCGCTACTCGACCGACGCCGAGTGGCTCCTTCCCCACTTCGAGAAGATGCTCTACGACCAGGCGATGCTCACGATGGCGTACACCGAGGCCTACCTGGCCACCGGCGACGCGGACCACGAGCGCACGGCGCGGGAGGTCATCTCGTATGTGCTGCGGGACATGACCGACGAAGGTGGCGCCTTCTACTCGGCCGAGGACGCCGACAGCGAGGGCGTCGAGGGCAAGTTCTACATGTGGGGCAGTTCCGAGGTCAGCGACGTCCTTGGGGAGAGGGACGCGAAATTCGCGGCGGACGTGTTCGGCCTGAGTGACGCCGGCAACGTTAAGGACGAAGGGTCGGGCGAGCAATCCGGCGCCAACGTGCTGCACCTTCCCGCCATTCATCCGAGCCTGGCGAAGCGGCTCAACGTGTCGGAGGACGAGTTGCGCGAGCGCATCGAGTCTGTCAGGGAGAGGCTGTTCGACGCCCGGGCGAAGCGCGTCAGGCCGCACCTGGACGACAAGGTGCTCACCGACTGGAACGGCCTCATGCTCTCGGCGCTGGCAAGAGCGGCGCAGGCGTTCGACGAACCCGCCTACGCGGCGGCCGCTGGAAGGTGCGCCGATTTCGTGCTCGGCACGATGCGCGACGACACGGGGCGACTGCTCCACCGCTACCGCGGCGGAGACGCCGCGATCACCGCCAACGCCGACGACTACGCGTTCCTGGCGATGGGGCTCTTCGACCTCTACGAGGCGACTCACGAGCCCCGCTACCTCGGTGAATCCGCGCGCCTGACGAAGGAATTGCTCTCGCTCTTCTGGGACGAGGACGGCGGCGGGTTCTTTTTCACGCCGGAAGACGGCGAGCGGCTCCTCACCCGCAGGAAGGACGTCTATGACGGGGCCGTCCCTTCCGCGAACTCCGTCGCGCTTCTCAACCTGTTGAGGCTCGGGAGCGCACTCGCGCGGCCCGAGTTCGACGAGCGCGCCGCGGTCCTCGCGCGGACGTTCTCGGGCACGGTCGAGCGCTACCCCGCCGGATACACGATGTTCCTCGCAGGCCTGGACTATGGGCTGGGACCGTCCATCGAACTTGTCATCGTCGGAGAGGCAGGAAGCGAGGACACGCAAGCCCTTCTTCGGGCAGCGCGCCGCCGGTTCGTCCCCAACATGGTCGTGCTGCATCGCCCGCCGGCGGACGCAGGCGACGTTCTTGCTCTCGTCCCCTGGATGGAGCATCATGTCCGGGTCGATGGGCGCGCGACAGCTTACGTCTGCCGGGACCGTGAGTGCAGACTGCCGGTGACCACAGCGGACGCGCTCGCACAGGAGATATCGGGAGCGCTTGCCGAGTGAGGAGTTGAACGGGTGCCCGCGGACGGCGACTCAGCTCCTCTCCGGACCGCCGGCCGCGCCGGCTGAACGGTAGGGCCCCGGCCCGCCACTCTGCTTGACTGCGAGCGACCTCTCCCTATAGAGTCGTCCCCACTGACCACACCGACAGAACGCACCGAACCGGCTGGAGCGCCATGAACGAGCGAGACAGCGGACTCCGAGAAGGCCGCGACTGCTGCGCGGCGGTCGGCGCGCCCGCGAGGCGCGTCGACGGCGATGACAAGGCAACAGGAAGGGCCGTCTATCTGGATGACATGCGGGTCCCCGGTGTTCTGCACGCCGCGCTGGTGTTCCCGGGGTGTGCCCACGCCGAGCTTCTGGGCGTCGACGCGTCGGCCGCTATGGCCGCGCCGGGTGTCAGGTCGATCGTGACCGCGGGTGACATACCCGGTGAGAACCAGATCGGCGTCGTCACGCCGGACCAGCCCCTTCTTCCCTTCGACAGGATCCGGTACGAAGGTGACGCCGTCGCCATCGTGGTGGCCGACTCCGTTGCCGCGGCCCGCGAGGCGACGGGCGCCGTGAAGGTCGAGTTCAGAGAGCTGCCGGGCGTCTTCGACGCCGTCGAGGCGATGGAGCCTGGGGCGCCGCTCGTCCACGACGGTGGGAACATCTTCCTCCACGACAAGGTCCGCAAGGGCGACGTCGACGCCGGCTTCGCGGAAGCGGACGTCGTCGTCGAACGGACGTTTCGCACGCACCACCAGGAGCACTGCTATCTCGAACCTCTCGGGGCCCTCGCGGTGCCGGATGACAACGGCTCGATGACGGTCTACGGGACGATGCAGTGCCCGTTCTACGTGCAGAAGGCGGTGGCCCGCGTCCTGGGCCTTCCCCTCGCGTCCGTCCGGGTCGTTCAGACGGTGACCGGCGGCGGGTTCGGCGGGAAAGAGGACGCGCCGAGCGAAATCTGCGCGTGCGCCGCGCTCGCCGCGTGGAAGACCGGGCTCCCCGTCAAGCTCGTCTACTCCCGCGAGGAGGACTTCCTCCGCTCGAGCAAGCGCCATCCCATGCACGTCACGTTCAAGCTGGGCGCCACGCGCGACGGCACCTTCACGGCGGCTGCGATCCGCGCGGTGGCGGACGCCGGCGCTTACACGACGCTCACGCCCGTCGTCGTGTTCCGCGCGGCGGCGCACGCGACGGGCCCATACGAGATCCCAAACGTCTCGACTGACGTGTACGGGGTCTACACGAACAGGCAGACCACGGGCGCGTTCAGAGGCTTCGGGCAACCGCAGGTGATATTCGCGAACGAATCGGTCATAGACGAGGTGGCGGACGCACTGGGGCTGGACCCGATGGACGTCCGTCTCAGAAACTGCCTCGAGGTCGGAAAGCGCACAGCCACCAACCAGCTCTTGACGGAGAGCGTCGGCCTGCGCGAGACCATCGAGCGGGCCCGCGAGCTCTCGGGCTGGGACGGGAAGCGGTCGGCGCACGCGGGGCACGGCGGCGGGCGATCGGAGCGCGCCCCGGAGGATCGCGGCCACCGTCTGCGCGGCATCGGCGTCGGCTCCATCTACTACGGGGTCAGCCTCGGCGCGAAGGGGCTCGCCCTCGACGGGTCGGGCGCCCACCTCAACGTCTACAGCGACGGATCCCTCAGGATCGGTGTCGGTGGCACCGAGATGGGACAGGGACTCCTGACAGTGCTCTCACAGATCGCCGCCGACAGCCTCGGCGTGCCGATGGACGCGATCCACGTCGACCGCGCGGACACGAGCGTAGTGCCCGACAGCGGACCGAGCGTCGCGTCGAGGACAACGCTGATGACGGGCAACGCCGTCATCGACGCCGCCGGGAAGCTCAAGGCGGTCATGGGCGCGGTCGCCGCGGACGTGCTGGGCATCGCCGCGAGCGAGGTCGAGTTCCGGAACGGCGCCGTGGGCTCTCCCGGGCACACCATGTCGTTTCCGGAACTGGCCGAGCAGTGCTGGGCCAGGAATGTCAACACGGCGGTCGACGGCTGGTACGCGGCTCCCGAATCCACGTTCGATGAGAACGGACAGGGCGACGCGTACGCCGTCTATTCATACGCGACCCACGTGGCGGAGGTCGAGGTCGACGTGGAGACCGGCCGGGTGACGGTCGTGGAGGTGACGGCCGTGCACGACGTAGGTCGCGTACTGAATCCCGTGACGCTCGAGGGACAGATAGAGGGCGGCGTGCTTCAGGGCGTCGGGATGGCGCTCTTCGAACAGATGAAGACCACCGACGGCACGGTCACCACCCCGAACTTCTCCACCTACATCATCCCCACGGCGATGGACGTGCCGGACATCCGTTCGGCTTTCGTCGAGCACGCCTATTCGAAAGGCCCCTTCGGTGCGAAGGGCATCGGCGAGACCCCGGCCATGCCGGGTGCGGCCGCCATCGCGAACGCCGTGTCCAATGCGCTAGGCGTACGATTCTACGAACTGCCTCTGACTCCCGAGCGCGTCAGAAAGGCGCTGTCCGAAAGGAAGGGCTCATGAGACCACCGGCGGCGTCACACGAGGCGCTTTCGAAGACGTTCCCGGCCGCGAGGCTGGTCGCGCTCCTTGCCGCGCTCGTCGCGTTGGCGATTCTGGCCGTTCCCGCGGCCGCTCAGTCCGACGTGGACGAACACGAGGGCGCGGCTGACCTGACCGTATTCCGCGCCTCCGACGCCGTGGCCGCATCGCCGGCCGGCGGCGCGCTGGATGAGGCCCTCAAGGCGCTGGCGCTCTCCCGCGACGACCTCTCGTTCCGGACCGACTACGCGGACCAGCCGGACTCGTTCAGGATAGCCCTGGTCGACAGGCTCCTCGACCGGCCGCTCGAGACGGAGAGCTACGTTGCGAGATTCGCGGATGAGGTCTGCTCCGTCGGGTCTCTCGAAGAGCTGGTCGTCGCCTGCGCGCGGGATCTCGACCTCACCGTCGATCCGCGCCCGGACACCGACGCGCCCGAGTCGATGGAGCCCAAGTCCACGGGACCGACTGCGCTCGACGTGCTGCTGCCCGCCATGAGCAGGGCCGCCGGGGAGATGGCCGCAGCCTTCAACGGACTGTCTGAGGAACAGCGGAGGTTCATCGCGCTTCACGCGCCGTCAATCCTGGACGAGGAAGAGTTCGACCCGGACAAGCCGATCGACGAGCGGGACCGCGAGGCCGAGGAGGAAGAGGCGCTGGCGGACGAACTCCTGTACATCGCCGGCCTCGTTGATTACGACCGCCTGGCGACCGCGGGCGCGGTGCTCGCGCGCGCGGTCGACCTCGCCATCCCACTGGCCGTCGATGACCCGATGGGCCTGCCGAGAGCGCGCACGGAGTTCGCCGTGGAGAGGACGGACTCCTCGCTCCTAGCCTCCGGTGACGTCCTGAACGTCATTGAGACCGACGTCGGCACCGTGATCATCGGCGGTCCCGGACGCACTACGTACAGAGGGGGTGTCGCGCTCATCATCGACACGGGCGGCGACGACCTGTACGAGGGCGACGTGGCCGCGGCCATGAGAGACTTACCCGTAGCGGTGGTGATAGACTTGTCCGGTGACGACATCTACCGCGGAGAACCGCACTCGCTGGGCGCGGGATTCATGGGCGTCGGCATCCTGGCCGACCTAGAGGGCGACGACGCGTACGCGGCGGGCAACTTCTCGCTCGGCTCGGGCCTCTTCGGAGTCGGCGTCCTCGCCGACGAGCGGGGCAACGACAGCTATTCCGGCGACACCTGCACGGAGGGCGCCGGTGCGTTCGGAATAGGCATCCAGCGAGACGCGGGCGGTAACGACATCTACCACGCCGCGCTCTTCTCGCAGGCCTTCGGGTTCGTTCGCGGCGCGGGGCTGCTGCACGACGTCGCAGGGAACGACGTCTACTTCGCCGGAGGGAAGTACACGGACGAGATACGGTACTTCGACCACTACACCAGCCTCTCACAGGGATTCGGATTCGGCTGGAGACCCGACGCGTCCGGGGGGATCGGCATCCTGGTCGACGAGGCCGGGAACGACACCTACGTCACCGACATATTCGGGCAGGGGTCCAGCTACTGGTTCGCGGTGGGAGGTCTCGTCGACTACCGCGGGAACGATAACTACGTGTCGTACCAGTACGCGCAGGGCGCGGGCACCCACATCACGGTGGCCGCGCTCATCGACTGTGAGGGCGACGACAACTACGTGTCGAAGGGCGTTTCGCAGGGATGCGGCCACGACCTCGCGATAGGCCTCCTGCACGACCTCAACGGAGACGACAACTACACCTGCCACGACCTCTCGCAGGCCGCAGGAAACGCCAACGGTATCGGCATCCTGATGGACGACTCGGGCGACGACACTTACTCCGTCAGGAACCCCGACAACACGCACGGCTACGGGAACCTGAGACGCGACTACGGGAGCATCGGCGTTTTCCTGGATTGCGCGGGCTCCGATTCCTACTCCGGAAGAGGAGCGGACGGCACGTGGTGGGGCGGGAGCGTTCACGGCGTCGGAGTTGACACCGAGACCGGAGAGGGAGGTGACGCGGAATGAGACTGACCTCTATCGTGCTCCTGCTGCTGCTCGTCGCTCTGACGGCCGACCCGGCCTCCTCTGTGGAGATGGAGACGGCGGAACCTGACTCGGTCGAACTCGCGGCACTGACCCCCGAGGAGCTGTTCCTTCGTGCCTCTTCTTCCGCGCTTCAGTTCGAACACATGACCGAGCCATCCAGGCGCGTCCTGGTCAGGGAGCACGAGAGCTCCATCCCCTATCTCGTGGCACAGCTCGACACCGACGACGTTCGGGAGCGAAACGCGCTCGAGGATGTTCTTGTGAGGATCGGATCTCCGGCGGCCGCCCCTGTGATCGCCGCGTTCCTCGTGGAGGCCGAGAGAACGGACACGACGCGCGGCGCCAGACTCGCGGCGACCGTGCTAGGACGGATAGGAGAGCCTTCCGCGGTCCGGCCGCTGGCCTCGGCGCACGAGCACCCTGACTGGAAGGTGCGCGGGGCGATCGGCGGAGCACTCGGCAGGATAGGCGTCGCCGAGTCGGTCCCGCCTCTCGTCTCTCTCCTGGAGGACGGGAATGAGGCGGTTCGGAAGAGCGCGGCCGTAGGCCTCAGGCACGTCGCGACGCGTGCCGGTGACGTCGATGCACCGGACACTGATGCGGCCGAGGCGCTTTCCTCCGATGTCGTCGCGTCGCTCGTGCGCGCGCTCGGAGACTCCAACTACGCGGTGCGATACAGCGCGGCCGACGCGCTCGCGCGAATCGGTGAGCTTGCGCTGCCGCTTCTGCTCCAGATCAGTGGAAACGGAACGAAGGAGGCCCGGCTGATGGCGCTTCGGGCCGTCGGGGCGGTGGGCTCCCGGAAGACACTGAAACCCCTGGTGCGAGCGCTCAACGACCCGGACTGGACCGTGCGTGCCTACGCCGCGTCGGCGATCGGCACAATCGGTCCTGACAGGCGCGGCAGGCGCGCCCTCGAACGCCTGGTGGCCGACGACCCGCACCCGTTCGTGGTGGCCTCGGCCGCAGCGGCTCTCGACTCGGTGAACCCCTAGTCGCCTCTCCCGCGAGCTGCGATGAGCTCGCGGACCCGGGCGAGGTTGGCGGCGATGCGGGGGTCGTTCGGACTGAGCCGCCGCGCCGCCTCGAGCTCACGTAGCGCCTCATCGTAGCGCCCACCCATGGCCAGAACCACACCGAGATCGTGCCGCGCAGCCGCGTAGGACGGATCTATCCCGACGGCGCGCGCGTAGGCGCCCGCCGCCTCCGGCAACCTCCCGATCTCTTCGAGGACCCGACCGAGCGCGTCCCATGCCTCTTCGAACTCGGGGTCGACCGTCACGGCGCACTTCAGATGGTACTCCGCCCGTTCGAGATCGCCCTCCTGCGCGAGCACGATCGCCAGGTTCATGTGTGCCTGCTCCGTGTACTCATCGAGCGCGATGGCATCCTCGAACCACTCTTTCGCCTCAGCACTCTCTCCCCTCTTGAGAAGAAAGCTCCCGATGTTGTTCCGGACCGACGCGAGGCTCGAATCCGTTTCGGCCGCTGTCATGTACGCCGAGAGGGCCTCGTCGTCGCGGCCGAGCTGCTCGAGCGCGAGCCCCATGCTGTTGTAGGCCTTCGCGTAGCCCGGCGATATTTCGATCGCCCGACGGTACTCCGTCACTGCGTGCTCGTGTTCCCCGTGTTCCGCGCTGGCCCGCCCGAGAGTCATGTGTGTCTGGGCGCGATCTCCGACGTGCGTATCGTAGAAGTCGTGGTTCACGAAGATCCCGACGCCGGCGAGCACGCCGAGCGCAATAGCGAGTTTTCGCACCTTGCGCCGCCCGGCAAGTTCAATGAGCTTGAGCGTCCCGGCCGACGCGAAGAGAATGAGCATGGGCACGATCGGCAATCTGAACCGGGCGTTGACGAAGAACAACAGCACACCACCCATGTAGGACAGAACGAAGAGCAGGATCAGCATTGCGGCGCTGTTCCGCCTGACGCTGACGAGCATGCCCAGCACCGCCAACGGGCCGATGACCCCGAAGCCCAGCCAGCTGAGCCATCGGAACACCGGCGACATACGACCGAAGAAGTAGATGTCCTTGTTGTTGGCGAGCTCGAAGCTGTCCCAGAAGAGCACGAACTTCCTGACGTAGAGCCGCGCGGCGGCTCCCGGGTTCTGCAGGAGGAACTCCCTCGCCTTCCCGTACCAGAAACCGGACACCTCGCTCGGCTTGAGCTTGCGGCCCACCTGAGATTCGGCCACGCGTATGGCGTCCTCGTTCTCCCACGACTCCCCCAGCACCGGCAGCACGGCGGACGCGCCGTCCGAGCTGGCGTTGTTACCGATGAAGAAGTTGATGCCTCCCTGCGAGGCGATGGGAACAAGGTCTCGATCGATGACGTAGTTCCGCAGCGTCACCGGGAGCACGGCCGCGGCGACACCCAGCGCAACCATCACGAATCGTAACGCCGCGACCCGAAACGCTCCACCCCACGCGGGGCGACCGGCAGACCTCCGAGGCTCTGCGGCGTCCTGCCGCGCCCGCCACCACATCCACCCGAACAGCACCGGGAGGAACACGAGCACGTTTGGTCGTGCTAGCGCCGAGACCCCCATCATCAACCCCGCGCCGAACCACCGGCGGCCCGCCGGCGACTCGTCGGCACGCAAGAAGAGGGTCATCATCAACACATCGAGGAGAACGATCAGCGAGACTATGAGGAGCTCGTTGCTGAAGTAGATGAAGAACGGGTAGACGGCGGCGACGACTGCGGCGAGTCGCGCCACGCGCTCGTCGAACACTCGCCGGCCTAGGAAGTAGACGGCTACGGGCGTCAGCGCGGCGTAGGTCGCCTGGACGACGCGTGCCACCACGAGGCTCTCCCCGAACAGGGAGAACACGGCGCCGAGGAGATACGGATAGAGCGGCGCCCGGAAGAACGCTGAACTCCCCATCCAATCCCCGGCCGCCAGGGCTCGCGCCCACTCGACGTGATACAGCTCATCCAGTACCGGGACGTCCGCCAGCGGGCTTCCCCGAAGGTGCACGACGTACAGCAACCTTAGCGCCCAGGCAGCACCGAAGATCAGCCCCGCGATCAGGAGCCGCCGCCTTCGCGCACGAGTTTTGCCGCCCCGGCCCGCACGGCCCACGCCCGCCTTTCCAGACCCCGTTCTGCCTCTCGCGGTCAAGCGATCTCCCTCTCCGCTTCCCGGAACTTGCCGGCCCGGGAGAGAACCGACCTGGCGCTGCCAGCATCCGAAACGATCACCAAGCCCAATCCTAGCCTAAACAACCCACTCCACAAAGCAAGCAAACCCGGCTCGTGGTTTCCGTCTAGGCGCCCAAAGTGGTCATAGCGCATCATATGCCACTTCTCCTGAATTCGCCTCAGACTGCCTTCTGACGGCGAATTTCCTCTGAGTTCCTGCTCAATTTGTCTCAATCTGTGCGCTTTGTACGAAAAACCCGTTGACCCTGAGCACCAGTTGTTATAGACTGGCGGGTGAATTGAGGGAGCGTGCCGCCAAGTACGCGAAAGCGATATTTTGGGCGCTGTCCGGGCTCACATGAGCGCGCGTGGCAAGTGTGTGTGGGTGTCGGATCGGGGGCCGGTGTCCTCACAGTGCATAAGTGTCCAACTGGCGGCACCATGAAGACACGGGCAGACGCGAGATTCAAAGAAGAGAGCAGAAGGCAAGGGGAAAGGAGATGGACGGCATGAAAAGGCTTGTGTTCGCAGTGGTCGTGCTGGCGTTCGCTCTCCTCGTTGTGCAGACTGCGGCGGCCGAGGACTCGTTCTCGATCGGTATGCAGGGTCTCGGCAGTCTGATGGAGAGCCCGATCGTCTACAGCGGGAGCTTCATGTTCGGCTTGTTCGGTGCATGGGAGATCACCATCGATGACACCATGTGGCCAGACCCGGCTGACAGCACCGCGAGGTTCGACTATATCTGGGACACTTTCTTCGCCGATAACTACCTTGACGTCTCGGGCGCGGAGAGCTGGACCGGATACTTCAACGGCGCGACTCTGATGGCGACTCCGCACTTCCGGTTCGACACGGTCTCTCCGGCTCCGGTAGGTGCGCTTGAGGGCGACATCACGTTCTCGATCCTCGTACGCGACTGGTACGCGGACGAGATTCTGTCGCAGGATGAGAAGCACGACAACCTGAACCTGAGCGCAACGGTCAGCGTGAACCCGGGTCTCGGCCAGGGCTACTTCTTTGACACGTGCGGGACCGGTTCGGTCAGCTCGGGCGTATTCAACTTCCACAACCCGCCCGTGAAGGACAGCATTCAGATCGTAGGATACCTCCAGACTTACACGTGCCCCAGCCCGGTCGAGGACTCGACCTGGGGAGCAATGAAGGCGCTGTACAGGTAGGCGCGTGGCGATACTGACAAGAGTGTGTGTTCGAGTAACTGCCCGAGAGGGCTAGGCCAAAGGAGAAGACGATGCGCGCACTTCTGATTGTATTCGCCGTTGCGGCCCTTGCGACTGCAGCCTACGGCCAGGATGTTACGATGGTCTGGTTCTATGGCGTCGGCACAGGCGACTTCATGGACAGTCCGGTGGTGTTCGGTGGAGCGATGGATCCGGGCGGCGACATTGAAGCCGGTTCGTGGTCCATCACGGTTCCCGACGCCACCTGGCCGACCGATCCGACGGCCAGGGCGGCGCACATCTGGGACACGTTCTATGCGCCGAACTACACGCCCGGCGGCACGAGTTTCTGGAAGGGCTATTTCGACGTCGCGCATGGCGCTGAGGACATGAACGCCCTGGCGATCAACGACGACACCAGCGGTGGATCGATGACCGGCGTATGCTCGGTAGAGATCCAGGTCCAGGATCTGAACAACAACGCCGTGCTGGACGGGGACGAGTTCTGCAGCGGCAGCCTCTCCGGTCTGGTTATCATCATCAGGGACGGCACGGGCGTCTACGACGGCATGTGCGGTACGGGTAACTACTTCGGTAGCTACGTCAAGGCTTGCCCGGCGACCGCGGAGACATGGCACTACGGCATGTATCTGTGGCTCGAGGACTGCACGACGCCGGTTGAAGACGCGACTTGGGGCGCCATCAAGGCTCTGTATAACTAGTACGGATCCGCGAGCGCGGCGAGCGTAATGTATCCGGGACGAGTCCTCGTACTGCCGTACGGGGACTTGTCCTGTCAACGGAGTGAGCGCGGCGGCGCTCAGCCAACAGAAACGACGGCACAGATGATCTTTCGACGCGGGAGGCGCGCGGGGCGCTCCGCAGCTTGGATGCTCATCCCCGTCCTCTTTGCAGGTCTGCTCGGTACCGGCCTCTCTGCGACGGTGGCACACGCGGAGTGGCGGGCGACTGCGTCAACGACCATAGCGCTTACGAGCGCGGACCTTCCGGAAACCGGCGATGCTGACGCGCGCCGGTTTCTGTCGCACCTGGCACCAGTGAGTGACGGCACCGCAGGTGTGTCCAGAAGGCTCGTGGCACTCCCCGAATGCGACTCGGCACGCGTTGAGGCCGTGATCCTCGCGGGCGTCGATCTGCCGGCGGACGTGGTCTCTCGCCTCGCACGCGTGGAGGACATCGTCCGGATCCGGGAACAGACGGTGGCCGTCGTGACCATCGACTCCGACGGCCTCCGTTCCGAGCAGGCGCGGCTGGGCCTTCTCGGGGACGTCGAGATAGTCGTCACGCCGCAGGGAGCGCGAGGACCGACCTCGAGGAACGCGGGTCCGTTCACCGGAGCTTGCGAGCGCGCTATCCTCAACTACGACGCGTCGGGCGACGAGTCCCCGCTGTGGCAGCCCCCTTCGTCCGCGGAAAAGCGCCGCGCGGGTGTGACCTCCTACTGCGATTCCGTAGAGGACTGCGCGTCGGCCGGTATCGACCTTCTTCTGGTCGTGGCCGACGAACTTCACTACTCGCCCGTCCTTCAGGCGCTTGCGGATCACCACGCATCGTACCTGGGCCTCAACGTCGGCGTCGTCAGTGTGTCCGCTCTCACGGAGCTCACGGCCGAGGCTCTTCACGCTTTCATACAGAGCGTGTACGAGACGCGGTCGGCCGCCCATTTCGGAGACGGGCATCTTGGCTTTGTCGTTCTCGTGGGTGATGCCTACGCCGACGACAACGCCACGGTGATGGTCCCGACGTTCGACGGCTACGGTGGGACGGAAGTGGCGTCCGATCACTACTACGCGTGCGTCAGCGGAGACGACGACTTCGAGGATGTGATGATCGGTCGTCTTTCGGTCGGCAACGCGAGCGAACTGGCCGCGGTCGTCGCCAAGAGCACGAGCTACATGCCCCTTCCAGACGACGAGCCGTGGCGGGAGAGTACGCTTCTGGTCTCCGGGCTCTTCTACACGATAAAGGACGACTACGTCACGCTGTTCGACGAGTACGAGGCGCTCATGCCGGACGGCTGGTCCGTCGACCGGATCTACAGGCACGACTACGACAACAACCACAACTGCTCGCTGGACGTCGTCGACGCCTTCAACGACGGACACCTGATAGTCAACTACGCCGGCGACGGGTGGATCTCATCGTGGTATCAGGTCATCGACACTACCGACATCCCGCCCATGGACAACGGCGACCGTCTCCCCATCGTGCTGTCGATGGCGTGCGCGACCGGATGGTATGACAACACCACGGAGATCGACCAGACCGGCTCGTATGACTGCTTCGCGGAACAGATCGTCAATACGTCTGGGAAGGGCGCCGTGGCGTGTCTGGCTTCGCCTCGAGCCAGCGACGGCGGCATGTTCCGCACGCTCACCAAGAGCATCTACCGCGCCGTATTCACCGAGAACTGCGTTTTCCTCGGCGAGACGATGGCAGTCGCGAAGCTCCTCCACATCCAGGACGGCGGGAACGTAGACTACGCGCGGCACTTCAACCTGTTCGGCGATCCGGCGTTGATATACAGATGGGACACCGCTCCTTCCGCCAAACCTGAGCTGGCAGCGAGGCCTCACGAGATCGTCGCCTCTCCCGCGCTGCCGGCCGTCGGTGACGACCTGACGGTCGACATCATCGTGAGGAACATGAGCACGCTGACGGTCACGGACGTCCTGGTTCGCGTGAGCGACGTGTCCACCTCGGGCTCCTACTCCCAGAACATCACTATTCCATCGATCGGCGACTGGTCGTCCGAGAGCATCGTCGCCGTCATCCCCTCGCTCTCCGCGGGGGTGCACACGATCGACATCACGGTGGACCCGGACGCGACGGTCGATGAGATCGACGAGGGCAACAACAACTACACGCTGGATGTCTACGTCTATCCGCATGTGGCGGGGTTCCCGGCGGGCGCCGGCGACGATGCGTATGGGCCCTGCGTTGCGCAGCTCAACGAGACCGGAACGCACATAGTCCTCATGGAGGGTGAAGCCGTCGTCCGCGCGCTCAGTCCGTCGGGCCAGACCGTTTGGGTCAGTGACCCGGCGACGGCCCCCGCCGACTACGGACCCGAGATCACTCCTGCCGTAGGCGACCTGGACGGCGACGGCGTCAATGAGATTGTCGCCACGAGGCGCATGGGTCTGGCGGCGTTCGACCCGGAGGGACAGATGATCTGGGAGACGATCACTGACGACCCGGTCGGCTCTCCGGTGCTGGCCGACGCGGACTCCGACGGAGATCTCGACGTGCTTCTGGCGACGAAGATGTTCTTCGGCGGAAGTTCGAAGATCATCGCCGTGGACGAGAGCGGGACGATGATCTGGTCGCACTCGCTCCCCACGGGTGATCCGGCCAGCGCAACGCCCGCCGCCGGCGATTTCGACCAGGACGGGATCACCGACTTCACCTTTGGCACGTTGGGAGGGAAGATCGGCGCGGCCTCGTGCGCGCAGATCCCGCCCGTCGAGCTCTGGTCGCCCGTCCAGATGGGCGCTGCCGCGATCGGCGCTCTCGGGCTTGCCGATGTCGATGACGACGGCGTCCTTGAGATCGTGGCCATAGGCGAAGACGTGTACGGACGCAACGCCGAGGACGGGACCGAAAGCTGGACCGCCGTTCTCGATACGACGGCCGTGGCGCTGGCCATAGGCGACGTGGGCGGAGATGGAGTCGCCGACGTTGTAGTCGGCACCGCCTCCGGAACGATCTACTCCATCAGCGACGGCCTGGAGTCCTGGAACTCGCCTCTCTCCGCAAGGCCGGCCGCATCGCTCGCCATCGCGGACCTCAGGGGCGACGGCGGGATCGAGATCGTCGTTCTTACTGAAGACGGCCTGCTGCACACGCTCGACCAGAACGGTGACCGACTTGCCGAACCCATACCGGTTCCCGGCGCCGGGTGCGCCTCTCCGTTCGTCGCCGACCTGGCGGGTGACGGAGCGCTGGAAGTGTGTGTGTTATCCTGTCAGGGTCAGGTATTCGCGTTCGAATTTGACGGGACCGCATTCGAGCCCGTCATGGAGTGGCAGGGCCCGGGAGGCAACCGCGCGCGCAGCGGGATCACGGTCCAGCCCTTCGCCGGCAGCATAGCCGAGGCCGCCACTCTGTTCGGAAGGTATCTGATCACCGGTGACGTTACGGTCGAGGCGGGAGCCACGGTCACCGTTCTGCCGGACGCCGTACTCGAGTTCGACAGAGACGTCCATCCATCGCTCGCGGTTTACGGACGTCTGTCCGCGGTCGGGCATCCCGGTGGTGAGATCGTAATGAGGCCAACACAGGGTCGAGCGCCTGGCAGTTGGGGCGGGATCGATCTCAAGCAAGGGTCGACGGCGACTCTGTCATCGTGTCTCGTGTCGGGCGCGTCCGTGGGCATCAAGGGGACGCAATCCCTCGTCACGATCGACGGCTGCAGCGTAACCGAGAACACTGTCGGGGCCCACCTGACGGGGTGCACACTCAGCGCGACCGAGAGCGCCTTCTCGCATTCGGACAGCCTGGGCATGTATCTGAGCGGCGGGAGCGGGTCCGTAGCGGACTGCGTCTTCGATGGAAACACCGCGGCCGGCCTGTGGTGTGGCAACTACGCGTCACCCAGCATCACGAGGAGTTCGTTCATCAACACCGCCGACGGCGACGGCCTGACATTCTACAGGTACTCGAACGCCTCCGTTGACAGCTGCACCGTGAGTCAGAACGCGGGACACGGCGTGCTGGTCTACACGTCGTCCCCAAGCTTCAACACGTGCGTGATCACGGACAATGATCTGAACGGGATCC
This sequence comes from Candidatus Eiseniibacteriota bacterium, assembly GCA_043819135.1. Taxonomy (GTDB): domain Bacteria; phylum Joyebacterota; class Joyebacteria; order Joyebacterales; family Joyebacteraceae; genus JALGZG01. Next base: position 20,820 of record JBDRFG010000008.1, read on the forward strand.
TCTGCCGCAGATTCTCCAAGCCCACTGCCTGCTGGTCAACCATCTCCGGCAACAAGATCGGCGTTTCCGCGGAGACGGGAGCGTCCCCAAGTCTGGGTGACCTCATGAACGACGAAACGGGGAACAACAGCATAATGGGCAACGCGATCGCCGCCGTGGCCAACTTCACGGAAGGCGACTTCCCGATCGAGAGCAGGGGCAACTGGTGGGGTACCTACCCCCCGACGGGCCGAATCTTCATCGGGTACGTCCGCTACTCCCCCTGCCTGCGAACGCCTCCCGAGGCCGGCACCGTCGGGGACGGACGCGACTTCGACGATCCCGGGAATCCGGTGCCGTCGATGTTCAGGCTTGGACAGTGCTCGCCCAACCCGTTCAACCCGGTCACGTCCATCGACTACGACATCCCGGCCGACGGCGGCTCCGTTGACATCGCCGTCTTCGACGTTGCGGGCAGACTTGTCACAACGCTATACTCCGGTCACCACGAGTCGGGCACGCACAGCGTGACCTGGGACGGCCGCGACGATCGCGGTCGTGACGTGGCGAGCGGGATCTACTTCGTGCGTCTGGACGCCCGGGAGTTCCAAGCCTCCGGGAAGATGATCCTACTGAAGTAGCCAACTGATCCCACTCAGCAGACGAGACTGCAACGCCCGGGTGAATGCCGGGAGGAGAGGTCTTTTCATGGCGGACGTAACGAACGTCGGGGTGTTCACCAGCGGAGGCGACGCTCCTGGCATGAATGCCGCTATCAGGGCGATCGTCAGGACCGGGGCCGCGCGCGGCATCGCTGTCACGGGGATCGCTCGCGGCTACAAGGGTCTCATAAGCGGAGATTTCAGAAGGCTCGATGTCAGTTCCGTGTCGAACATCATCCAGCTCGGCGGGACCATACTCAAGACCAGCCGCTCTCCGGCCTTCATGGAAGCGGACGGGAGAGCCATCGCCGCAAGGAACCTCGCCGACGCCGGCATCGACGCCCTGATCGGGATCGGCGGAGACGGCACGTTCCGGGGCCTGCTGGACCTGACGAACGAACACGGTATCCGCGTGTTGGGAGTTCCGGGGACCATCGACAACGACATACCGGGAACCGACGATACCATCGGTTTCGACACGGCCGTCAACACGGCGCTCGAGTCCATCGACAAGATCCGCGACACGGCGGACTCCCACGACAGGATCTTCTTCATCGAAGTGATGGGAAGACACTGCGGGGCGATAGCCGTGGAAGTGGGTCTGGCAGGCGGTGCGGAGGAGATCGCCGTCCCGGAGGTGGCCTTCGACATCGATCGGGCGTGCCGCGTTCTCACCGAAGGCAGGAGGCGCGGTAAGACGAGCTTCATAGTCGTGGTCGCCGAGGGAGCCTACGAGGGAGGGGCCACAGCGTTCGCGGCGGCCGTCCAGGAGCGTACCGGTTTCGACTACAGGGTCAGTATTGTCGGCCACGTGCAGCGCGGCGGTTCGCCGACGTCGTTCGACCGTACGATCGCCAGCCGCATGGGCTCAGCGGCTGTCGAGGCTATCGCATCCGGGGCGACTGGACAGATGGTGGCCCTCGTGTGCGACCGTGTGACGCTCGTGCCCCTCTCCGACATCTGCAACAAGAAGAAAGAACTCAACCTCGATCTGCTCGAAGTGGCCAGGGTCATCGCCGGGTAGGTCGCTCTGAACATCGGCGCGGTCGCGCACACAACGCTGCGCGCGACCGCGAGGCCTACCGCTTGACCGAGAAGTCCATCTTTCCGTCCTTAACATCCACGAGAATGATGTCCCCTTCCTTGAACTCTTCTTCAAGAATCCTGACGGCCAGCGGGTTCTGCACCTCGCGCTGAAGCGCGCGCTTGAGCGGTCGCGCCCCGTACACCGGGTCGAAACCCTCCCGCGCTATCGTGTTTCTTGCGGCGTCCGTCAGTTCCACGTCCATCTTCCGCCCGCGAAGAAGGTCCCGCAGGTGGCGCACCTGGATGTCGACGATCTCCTTGATCTCGTCGAGTGACAGCGACTTGAAGATGACCGTTTCGTCGATCCTATTGAGGAACTCCGGGCGGAACTGCGCGCGCAGAGCGTCCATCACGCGCCTGCGCATTTCGGCCTCGTCGCTCCCGCCGAGCTCACCAATCCACTCACTTCCTACGTTCGACGTCATGATGACTATCGCGTTCGTGAAATCGACGGTGCGGCCCTTGCCGTCGGTCAGTCTGCCGTCATCCAGGATCTGCAGGAGAACGTTGAAGACGTCAGGATGGGCCTTCTCTATCTCATCCAGGAGAACGACCGAATAGGGACGTCGTCTCACGGCCTCCGTGAGGTAACCGCCCTCCTCGTAGCCGACGTAGCCCGGGGGCGCCCCGATCAGACGGGCCACCGAGTGCTTCTCCATGAATTCGGACATGTCGATGCGGACCATCGCGTCCTCATCGTCGAAGAGGAACTCCGCGAGGGCTCGCCCCAGCTCGGTCTTGCCGACGCCGGTCGGCCCCATGAAGATGAACGACCCGATGGGCCGGCGGGGGTCCTGAAGGCCCGCCCTCGAGCGGCGCACCGAGTCGGCGACCACCGATATCGCCTCGTCCTGGCCAACCACGCGGAGATGGAGGCGCTCCTCCATCTTCAGCAGCTTCTCCCGCTCGCCCTCGAGCATTCTCGCGACCGGTATCCCGGTCCAGATCGACACGACTGCAGCGACGTCGTCCTCGCCCACCTCTTCCTTGAGCATCTGGCGCCCACTCTGGAGTTCGGCGAGCTTCGCGTTACTCTCCTCGAGCTTACCCTCTAGCTCGGCCAGCTTTCCGTAACGCAGCTCGGCGGCCCGGTTGAGGTCGCCCTGGCGCTCGGCGCGCTCGTAGTCCGCCTTGGTCGCCTCGATCTCGGCTTTGTTCTCGCGGATAGCCCCGATGGCCGCCTTCTCGTTCTCCCAATGGACCTTCATCTCGGAGGAACTCTCTTTGAGGTCCGCCAGCTCGATCTCCAGCTTGGCGAGACGCTCCTTCGATGCGGCGTCCTTCTCCTTCTGGAGAGCCTTCTGTTCGATTTCGAGCTGCATGATCCGCCGCTCCACCTGATCGAGCTCCTGAGGCATCGAGTCGATCTCCATCCTGAGGTGCGACGCCGCCTCGTCGATGAGGTCGACCGCTTTGTCGGGAAGGAACCTGTCGGTGATGTACCGATGCGACAGCTCCGCAGCCGCAACGAGCGCCGCATCCTGAATGCGCACACCGTGGTGCACCTCGTAACGCTCCTTGAGACCCCGGAGGATCGCCACCGTGTCTTCGACCGAGGGCTCACGCACCAGCACCGGCTGGAACCGCCGCTCGAGAGCGGCGTCCTTCTCGACGTGCTTCCTGTACTCGTCGAGCGTCGTCGCGCCGATCGCGTGCAGTTCTCCACGCGCGAGTGCGGGTTTGAGCATGTTGGAGGCGTCGATCGCCCCCTCGGCCGCTCCCGCGCCCACGATGGTGTGCATCTCGTCTATGAAGAGAATGACCTCGCCCTGCGCTTCCTCTATTTCCTTGAGTACGGCCTTCAGCCGGTCCTCGAACTCGCCTCGGTACTTCGCGCCTGCGACCAGCGCACCCATGTCCAGCGAGCTGACGCGCTTGTTCTTCAATCCCTCCGGAACATCCCCGGCCACGATGCGCTGCGCAAGTCCCTCTACGATCGCCGTCTTCCCGACGCCGGGCTCTCCTATCAACACGGGGTTGTTCTTGGTCCTCCGCGAGAGCACCTGGATGACGCGTCGGATTTCCTCGTCACGTCCTATGACGGGGTCCAGTTTCCCGGAGCGAGCCAGGTCGGTGAGGTCCTTGCTGTACCGAGCCAGGGCCTGATACTTCTCTTCCGGGCTCTGATCGGTCACCCGCTGGGTGCCTCGTATGTCCTTCAGTACCTTGAATATGCTCTCTCGAGACGCACCCGCGGCCCGGAGCGTCACTCCGGACGGCGCGTCCGCCTCCTCGGCGATCGCGATCAACAGATGCTCGGTGCTGACGTACTCGTCCTTGAGCTGCTGCGCCTCGTTCCAGGCGGCTCCCAGCACGGACTGGAAGGTCGACGATGCGTACGACTGCCCGGCGGCGCCGTGAACCTCGGGTAACCGGTCGATGGCCGCCTGGGACTCCTTTCTGATCCGGGCGATGTCCGCACCAAGCCGCTGAAGGACCGGAACGACCACGCCCTCGTGCTGCTCCAGCAGAACCATCAGCAGGTGCTCAGGAGTGATCTCCTGCTGGTTCCGCTCGGCCGCGAGATCCTGCGCCGCCCGGACGGCCTCCTGGGCTTTCAATGTGAAACGGTCCAATCTCATGGCTGCTCTGCTACCTCCTGTGCTGGGGGTCGGTACGGCGTGATGGGGCCGGAGGGAATTCCGGCCCCGTCCCCGCACCGTATCCAGTTCATCTGATGCATGAAGCCAGATTTGGGTGCGCGAATCGGAGCCCGGCGGGGCTTCGCGGAGGGCCGCCGCCTCGCACGCGGATGCCCGGTGGATCGCCTCGAGAGGGCCGGGCGGGCTCGCACGACCGCCCTTCCGGGTTGACTGGCCATAAGGCGCAGGCTACAATATCCTAGAAGCACGGGCGCGCCAGTTCGCGCCACGCTGAAAGACCAGGGCGGTGTAGCTCAGCTGGTTAGAGCAACGGAATCATAATCCGTGTGTCCGGGGTTCGAGTCCCTGCACCGCTACCAGATTGGGGCCCTCTCGCTCATCGCCGGAGGGCCTCTGCCTTGTAGTTCTGGACGATGGGTCTCTCATTCATGGAGCGTGCCATCCGATGACCGATCTCGCATCGACAGTCCGAGAGACGATGAAGCGCTATCGCATGGTCTCCACCCGTGACACCGTCCTTGCCGCGGTGTCTGGCGGACCGGACTCCGTCTGCATGCTCCACATACTGCTGGGTCTCCGGGAAGAGATGGAGTTCGACGTCAAGGTCGCCCATCTCGATCATCAATTCCGCGGCGAGGAATCACGACGCGACGCGGAATTCGTGACAGAACTCGCCGATCGCTTCGGGGTTCCGTGCTTCTGTCACGAGGAGAACGTGCCGCGCTTCCTGATGTCGAACGCCATGTCGGCGCAGGACGCCGCTCGTATTCTGCGATATCAGTTCCTCGTCAAGACCTCCAAGCTGGAGTACTGCCAGCGCATAGCGACGGGACACAACGCGGACGATCAGGCAGAGACCGTGTTGATGCGGGTGCTCCGCGGAGCGGGCCCCGACGGTCTCGCGGGCATACCGCCCAAGCGCGAGGGTATCATAATCCGCCCCATTCTCGGATGCTGGCGCGAGGAGATCGAAGAATACCTCGAGGAGCATGACCTGCCCTTCCGCGTCGACGAGAGCAACCTGGAGTCGAAGTACCTGCGGAACGAGATCCGCAATGACCTCCTGCCCAGCCTCGAGCGCTACAATCCGCAGATCTCGAGGTCGCTCGTCAATCTCGGTTCAATAATGGCGGACGTATCGGCGCACTTCGGCCGGCTGACCGACCTCGCGCTTCCGGAAGTGTTGAAAACAGCGCGGGTTGGGCAGTTTGTCCTTGATTTGACCAAGCTCGCTGGCTACGATGAAGCTTTGCAGAGAAGTGTCTTCCGGAGGGCCTTTGAGTCTCTCCGCCCTGACCTTCCCCCTCTCGCCTCACACCACGTTGAGAAGCTTCTGAGCATGCTGAGAAGGGGCGATGTCGGGGCATCCGTGGATCTTCCGGATAGCGCCCGCGCTCGAATCGAGCACGGGTGCGTCGTCTTATCGCACGGAGACGGGCCTCCCACGGCCGAGCAGAAAGCGCTCGAGACGCCCGGGGCCACCGCATTCGCGGACGCCGGACTCACGGTAACCGCCGAGCTCCTCCCCCGGTCCGAGCTGGGCTTCTGCCCGACCGAGGCCAACGAGGATATCGCGCTCTTTGACTGGAACAAGCTCTCGCCCCCTCTCAATATCCGCGCCAGGAGGGAGGGCGACAGATTCCAGCCGTTCGGGATGGAAGGCACGCAGAGCGTGAAGGACTTCTTCATCAACTCGAAGATAGCCTTCAGTTTCAGGCCGTCCGTCCCGCTCTTGTGTGATGAAACTGGCGTTCTGTGGGTTGTGGGCATCCGACGCTCGGCCCGGGCGCCGGTGACCGACGACACGGAGATGGTCCTCGCTGTCAGGGCGCGCACACTGGAGGGGTCCCCTGGAACTCGGGAAGATACTGCTATCTGAAAAACAGATACAGGACAAGGTCGCGGAACTGGGGGCTCGCATCTCCGAGGACTACGCCGGCGAGCCGCCGATCCTTGTCAACGTTCTGAAGGGTGGCGTCATCTTCCTGGCCGACCTCATCAGGGCGATCACGATACCAATTGAGATCGACTTCATGGAGGTGTCGAGCTACGGCGACGGCACCGCGAGCACGGGCGTGGTCAGGATCCTCGAGGACCTGTCGCAGAGCATCGAGGGACGACACGTTCTCATCATAGAGGACATCATCGACACCGGGCTCACTCTTAAGTACATCATACAGAACCTCGAGACCCGCCACCCGAAGAGCGTGAAAGTCTGCACGCTCCTCGACAGGCGCGGGCGCAGAGAGGTCGACATCAAGCTCGACTACGTGGGCTTCGTGGTCCCCGACAAGTTCGTCATCGGCTACGGGCTCGACCTGGCACAGAAGTACCGCAACCTTCCCCACATCGCAGTGCTCGAAGATGAGGAGATCCCCTAGGAAAGAGCAAGGAACATAGAGCGGGTGAGCGCATCCGCTCGGACGCGGCATCCACCGACCAGGAAATGGAACCCATGAGATTCCACTCGGAAGACCAGCGGCCCCACTGGAATAAGGGCAAGAAGGGCGCGGACGAGAAACGAGACACCCTCTCCAAGAGGATCGTCCCCAATCCGCGTTCCCGCCATCCCCTGATGCTCTGGATCATCGTCAGCTTCATCATCTTCATGGGATTCCAGATCTACTTCCAGCGCAAGGAAACCAGCGTCGAAATCTCTTACACGAGGTTCATCGAGGAGATCGAAGCGGGGAACCTGGCCGCGGTCGACATTGCCGACCGCCACGTCGAGGGAGAACTCGCTACCACGGCGGCCATCGTTCTGAACGGCAATCCCGTCGACTTCATCCAGTTCGAGACGTGGCTCCTGTTCGATGACCCGGAGCTTCTGGGCGTCATCCGCGAACACAGCCCAAACGCCGTGGTCAACGGCATGCCGCCGGCCACCAACTGGGGCGGGGTGGTGTTCTCGATACTTCCGCTTGCGGTAATCGTGGTGTTCTGGGTCTTCATAATGAGGACCATGCGGGGCGGCGCGGGCCCCGGCAAGGCGTTCAGTTTCGGGAAGAGCGGAGCCAGGCTCCTCACCGAGGACCGCCCTAAGGTGACATTTGACGACGTCGCCGGTCTTCCTGAGGCCAAACAGGAGCTTCAAGAGATCGTTGAATTTCTTCGGGAGCCCCACAAGTTCCAGCGGCTCGGTGGCAGGATCCCGAAGGGCGCGCTCCTGATCGGCCCACCCGGCACGGGGAAGACACTCCTCGCCCGCGCGGTCGCCGGCGAGGCGGACGTTCCCTTCCTGTCGATAAGCGGGTCCGATTTCGTCGAGATGTTCGTCGGTGTCGGCGCCTCCCGTGTTCGCGACCTTTTCGAGCAGGGTAAGACCAACGCTCCGTGCATCATCTTCATCGATGAGATGGACGCCGTGGGTCGAATGAGAGGCGCCGGGCTCGGCGGAGGTCACGACGAGCGCGAGCAGACCCTGAACCAGCTCCTGGTCGAAATGGACGGGTTCGAATCCAACGAGGGCGTGATCCTTCTCGCCGCTACCAACAGGCCGGACGTACTCGACCCGGCCCTCCTCCGTCCGGGCAGGTTCGACCGGCAGATCATCGTCGACCGTCCCGAGCTGCTGGGAAGGGTCGGTATCCTCAAGGTGAGCGCGCGAGACGTCACGGTGGACGAGAAGGTCGACTTCGAGGTCCTCGCCCGAGGAACGCCGGGCCTGTCCGGCGCGGACCTGGCGAATCTCGTCAACGAAGCGGCGCTCAGAGCCGCGCGCGTGGGTCACGACGCCGTCGAGATGGATGACTTCGAGGAGGCCAAGGACAAGATAATGCTGGGTATGGAGAGAAAGAGCGTCATTCTCTCCGACGACGAGGTCAGAACGACCGCCTACCACGAGGCCGGTCACGCGCTCGTGTCGTGGCTCACGCCGGGAACGGACCCCATACACAAGATCTCCATCATCCCGAGAGGCCACGCGCTCGGCATAACGCACTTCCTCCCGGTGGACGAGAGACACAACTTCGGCAAGCAGTACTGGCTGAACACGCTGACCAGCGCCCTCGGAGGACGGGCCGCCGAGAAACTCGCCCTCACTGATATCACTACGGGCGCGGCACAGGACATCAGTTACGCAACGGAGATCGCCCGGCGGATGGTGTGCGAGTGGGGAATGAGCGAGGTGCTCGGGCCCGTGACCTTCGGGATGGAAGACCACCAGATCTTCCTCGGTCGAGAAATGGGCAGGGTCAAGGACCACAGCGAAGCCACGGCCGTGCTGATCGACAAGGAGATCCGGGCACTGGTTGACGGGGCGAGCGACCGCGCCGAGAGGCTCCTGTCCGGCAACCTCGACAAGCTGAGCCTGCTGGCCGAGACTCTCCTGGAACGTGAGACGATTACCGGGGACGAGGTCAACGAGATGTTCAGTATCGCTACGAAGCTCGAGGGCGGCCCCGCTGAGGACGCCGGCGAGAAGACTCCTTCCTGCGACGAGAAGAACGAATCCGACGCGCAGGCGTCTGGTGAGCCCCCGTCGCCCAAAGACACCCAACCCCCGACAGAGTGACCGATGACCGACACTCTTTCCCCACGAGCACTGCTCATCACTTCACGTGAGGATGCCGCGCGCGAGATGCTGAAGATCGGCGTCTGCGAGGGCGGGGTCGACGCGATGGAAGGGAAGACGCGCACGCTGGTCGTGAAGGTCACCGACGCCTCCGTTCCGGCGGCTCACGTCCTCAAGCAGCAGATGCTGTCGCTGGGTGGCGACGCCGCCGTCGCCAAGGGTGTTATCACACACGCCGTCGACTCGACCGACGTTCTTATCATGGGAACGGCCCGGCAGATGCGCGACCTTACGCGGAAGCTGTCCTGGCAACCGTTCGGGCTTCCCGAGCTCGGGGAACATATCTCATCGCTGCTCGACACGCTCGAAGGTCAGGGAGCGTCCGTACTGCGTGCCGGACCATACACGCTCGACCTGTCGGAGCGGGTTCACGTCATGGGCATTCTGAACGTCACACCCGACTCCTTCTCGGATGGTGGCGACTACCTTCGCCCCACGGCGGCTCTTGAGCGGGCGCGCACCATGATCGAAGAGGGGGCCGATATTATCGACGTCGGCGGACAGTCCAGCCGTCCGGGGTCGCAACCCGTGAGCGAGGACGAAGAGCTCGAGCGCGTGGTGCCCGTTATCCAGAAGCTGCGAGAGGAGTGGGACGGTCCTGTTTCGGTCGACACCTACCGCGCCCGCGTAGCAGAGCAGTCACTTGCGGCGGGTGCCTCCATCGTGAACGACATCACGGCCTTCACGGCGGAGCCTCGTATCGGCAAGGTGACCGCGGACGCCGGAGCCGCGGCGGTGCTGATGCACATGCGAGGGTCTCCCGCCACGATGCAGGAGAACCCGGTCTACACGGACCTAATGGGAGAAGTGGCTTTCTTTCTTCGCTCGGCCATCGAGCGCGCAACGTCGGCAGGAATCGCCGGTGACCAGATTGCCATTGACCCGGGAATAGGATTCGGAAAGACTACGGAGCACAACCTGGCGATACTCAGGCGCCTGCCGGAACTGGCCGTCCTGGGCAAGCCCGTACTGGTCGGGCCGTCAAGGAAGAACTTCATAGGCAACGTCCTGGACCTGCCCGCGGGAGAACGCCTGGAGGGGACATTGGCCACGGCAGCATACGCCGTGGTGCAGGGAGCCAGGATCATACGAGTGCACGACGTCAGGCCGACCGTCCGCGTTACGCGGATGGTGGAGGCCTGCATTTCGTCGTCTGCATAGCGGAGTGTAAGGACCGTCGGAGAGAAGAGCGATGCCAAGCTGGAGAATCGTGATCGACTTCATCGACGTAGCGATCGTCGCGTTCATCGTGTACCAGCTGCTCCTCCTGCTGCGGGGACGGCGCGCGATGCAAATGCTGACCTCGCTGTTCGTGATCGTGATCATAGGATTCGGCGCGCGCTGGCTCCAATTCGACGCTCTGAACTGGCTCATGTCCGGCCTCAAGGGCATCTGGGCGGTCATCTTCGTAATTCTGTTCCAGGACGATCTCAGAAGACTGCTCGGCCAGGTCGGGCAGAGCCGCTTCCTGAGGCCGCTCGTCAAGCTCGAAGAGAGCGAGGCGATAGACGCCATCGTCGCCGCCGCCAAGACGATGTCCCAAAAGAGCACGGGTGCGCTGATGGTCATCGAACGTTCCGCGAGACTGATCAACTACTACCAGACCGGAGTACAGCTGAACGCGCCGGTCGTGTCCACTCTGTTGGAGTCGATCTTCACGCCGCTCACGCCACTCCACGACGGAGCGGCCATCATCAACAGCAATCAGATCGTCGCCGCACGCTGCACGTTGCCACTGTCCCAGAATCCTTACTTCGTCCACACCCTCGGCACGCGCCACCGCGCGGCGGTTGGGCTGACGGAAGAGACCGACGCTCTTGTCGTCGTGGTCTCGGAGGAGACTGGAGAGATATCGCTCGCCCTCGCGGGGCAGATCTCCAGAGGGCTCTCTCCCGGCGCGCTGAAGGAAAGACTCGTGCAGCTCCTGGGACCTGAGAAGGCTGAAGGAACAGGAAACTAGAGGAGACCTGATGTACGACCACGAGAGAACGAATCGCATCGTCGGATGGGCGCTCGGCGCGTTCGCGCTGATCATGTATCTCATGACCACCGCGCCGGTCGTAGCGTTCTGGGACAACGGAGAGTTCATCGCCGTCGGGTACACATTGGGTGTCGGGCATCCGCCGGGGTCTCCTGTCTACACACTGATCTCCAGGTTGTTCTCCGTGTTGCCGTTCCCCAATCCCGCCCAGGCGGTCAACTTCCAGTCGGTGCTCCTGGGCGCGCTCTCGCTTGCCTTCCTCTACCTGGCCATCGCCAAAATGGCCAAACGGTGGGAGGGCAAGGTGCAGAGCTTTTCTGACGGACTCCCCACCTACGTCGCGGGGATCACGGCCTGCATCTTCGCCGGGTTCTCGTTCAGTTTCTGGGAGAACGCTCTGGAGGCGGAGGTCTACGCCACCAACATGCTGGTGATGACGTCGTCGCTCTGGCTGATCATGAGGTGGTCGGAGATCCGCGAGACGCCGAGGGACACGAGGTATCTGTACCTGATCATGTACCTGTTGTCCCTCGGGATCGGTATCCACATGGGTTGTCTCCTGTGGGCGCCGGGCATCCTGCTCTTCATGATCTTCTTCGAGAGAAACTACCTGGGGGTCATCTTCCTCGGTCTGCCGCTGCTCATGGGCTTCGTGCTTCTCTCGAAGGGCATGGACTGGTACAGGGGACCGCTCGGGCTGTGGCTGATGTGGGCCGCCGTGACGGTCTTCTATGCGACACCAGCGCTCTGGCCCGACCAGCCGAGGGTCAAGGGCAAGCGCGTTAAGGCGCAGAGGGCGCATCCTGCCGTCATGCCATCCTGGCTGACGATGGGCCTGGCCATCGTGGGCGTCATTCTGCTTTTCGCCACCATGTCGGGGCACGGGGGCGGCGCGGGCGCGTGGTTCCTGGGCGCCGCAGCCGTGTCGGCGGGCGCCATCTTCCTTTTCGTCCGGATGCTTCGCAAGGGCACCATCGACAGGCCGGAGATCCCCGCGAGACTGGTCCTTGGGACGGTCGCCCTGGCGGTCGTGGCCCTGTCGGTGCATGCCTATCTCCTGATAAGGGCGCGCCTCAATCCCGCTATCAATGAGTCCGACCCGGACACCTGGGGCGCCGTCCTCGATGTGATGAGGCGAAAGCAGTACGAGCCGATGAGGTTCTTCCCACGACGGACCCCGTTCGCCAACCAGTTCAAGATTCTCTGGGGATACTACCGCATCCAGTTCCCGGTGTTCCCTCGTGAGCTGTGGTTCGCATCCGTACCGCCATTCCTCTTGGCGATCTGGGGCGCCATCGCACATCTGAAACGCGACAGACGGACGGCGGCGATGATGCTCGTCGGTTTCGCGGTCGCTTCCGTGGGACTTCTTTTCTACCTCAATATCTCCGATAACGAGGTGAGGAGCCGCGAATACTTCTGGGTGCCGTCCTACTTGGGCCTGGCCATCTGGATGGGAATCGGATCTGGCGCAATCGTCAGATGGGCCGGGAAAATGGAGACCCTCTACCGGAACGTCATCATCGGGGCGCTTCTACTGCTGGCGGTCATGCCCATCGTCATGCAGTTCCACATCATGGACAGAAGCGAGAACAAGGTCGCGTATTACTACGGCTGGAACATGATCAACTTCCTCGAAGAAGACGCGATCATAATCACGAACGGAGACAACGACACGTTCCCGCTGTGGTACCTCCAGCAGGTCGAAGCCATTCGCACGGACGTCGACATCGTCAATCTCTCGCTCATACAGATCAACTGGTACATCGAACAGCTGAAGGACCGCGGCGTGCCGATGAGCTTCACGTACGACGAGATCGACAGAATGACACCCTATTGGACGCGCGACGCCGACACCGGCGAGCTCACGCTGATCACGCTGAAAGACATCACGCTCCATGACATCTTCCGGGTGAACGACTGGAAGAGACCCATCTATTTCGCTGTCACCGTCAGCGACTTCATGGGCTACTACGACAGCCTCGAGCTCGAGGGGATGGTGTTCCGCCTCAGGCCTGACGCGGGCCGCCACATGATCAACGTAGAGAAGACGTACGAGAACTGCTTCGAGAACTACCGATACGACAGCCTGGTCGATGTCGAGGACGGCTGGAGGGTGATGGATGAGATCTACAAGCCGCAGACCACAACGCGACTGGTTACCAACTATGCGGCCGGATTCTCTCGCCTGGGGTTCAAGGCGATGCAGTCTCCTCCGATCGACGCGGAAGAGGCCGTCCGCCTCTACAACATCGCGCTGAAGTTCGCCCCGGACTACGGGCCGGCGCTGAACGGCCTCATCGCCATCTACGCGGTGCACTTGAGGCAGCCCGAGAAGGCTCTCCCGCTCGCCGAGAGGCTGCTTGAGGCCCAACCCGAGAGGATCGAGACCTGGGTACGCTACGGCTGGGTTCATCTGATGATCGGAGAGCGGATCGAGAGGAGCGGCGACAGCGCGGGTGCGCTGCCGCACTTCGAGGAATCCGTGCGGGCCTACGAGCACACCCTGAGCCAGGAGCCGGAGAGGAGTGAGCTCTACGCTCCTCTTCTTTCGATGTATCAGAAGCTCGACAGGACCAGAGAGCTGAACAGCTTGCTCGACCTGTGGGGCCGGTACGCGCCCGAGGAGCTTCAGGCCCTGATGGAATCCGGCGCCGGGCAGCGGACCACGCCGTAGCCCTCCGAGCATTCCGGCCCGGTGTGCGAAGCCTCTCGCTGCATCGGCGGCACGACGAACACGAATGAAACTAGCCGCGGAGGATGGCCATGGCCGGCCCGTCCTCCGCGGTCAGGTACTGGCGAGCGACACGGATGACGTCACCGCCGGTGATTCCCCTCACCATCGCTGGAAGCCTGTCGATGTGTTCGTATCCGACACCCGCGACCTCGGCCAGGATGTAGCTCGCGGCCCGCGCGGCGCCCCTCTGCATGGATATCTCGAGCATCCCGGCCAGATGGCGCCGCCCTCTTTCGAGCTCGTCCTCTGAGAGCCCGTCCCGCGAGAGTTTCGAGAACTCGGAGACGAACGTGCGGACCGCGGCCTCTTCCTGGCCGGACTGCGTTGTCACGTAGCCAACGAGCGCGCCCCCTTCACGAAGAGCCACTGGCATGGCTCTCACGCTGTACGCGAAGGGCGGCCGTTCCCGGAGTTCCCTCCAGAGCCTCCCTCCCATCATCGTCAGCGCGCCGGACACGACGTGCATCGCGGCCGAGTCCCGCGTTCCCATTCGAGGGCCCTGGAAGCCTACGGCCACCGACGACTGCCCCTTCCGATCGAGTCGCTCATCAATCTGACCAGCGGGCGGCGGCGGCGCCCGAAGCTCTCCAAGAGACTCCGCGGAGGACGGCAGGTCCTCGAGAGCCCGCTCGAGTTCATGTGCGGCTCGGTCTATGGACACGTCGCCCGTCATGCACACGTAGAGGTTCCGAGCCGAAAATCGCTCCGAGTGCCACTCCGCCGTGCGCTCAGAAGACATACGGGACAGTGTCTCCGTTGTCCCGGCGATCGGGCGACCGTAGGGATGGCCCGGGAAGAGCAACGGTACCAGGCGGAGCATCGTTCTGTTGAAGGGATGGTCCTCGGCTTCGCCCAGTTCGGCAAGCGCTTCCGCTCGGACGCCCTCGAAATCGCCGGCGTCGAACACAGGAAGACACACGGCCTCACAAAGAACGTCCAAAGCCTCATCCAGGTGTTTCGACAGGACGCTGGCGCCGACGCCGAAACCGTCACGGTCGACCGAGACGGAGATGGCGCTTCCCAATCCCTCAATGTCGTCGGCGAGCAACGACGCCGACCGCGTGACCGTTCCTCTGAGCATGTGCTTGAGAGTGAGGTTGGTGACTCCAAGCAGAGCGTCGGGCTCGTCCGCGAACCCGCCCCTGAACGCAAGCGCCACGGAGACGAGGGGGACGTACGCCGACTCCCTTACGATCAGTGTCGCCCCGTTCGACAGCGTCCGTCTCCCGCAGGCGGCAGACGCGGTCTCGCGCGCGATGAGGGGCCTCGTGAACTCCTCTTCCGCACTCCAGGAACTCCACCGCTCCCTCAGCGCGGAGCCTATTGCCGAGCGGCTCCCCGATTGAGCAGCCGACACCAACGCACTCGAGCCGTCATGCACCGCACGGCTTCCCTCCGGCACGTAGGCCAGCATCGCCGCCGCGTCTACGTTCAGATACGTGTTCGCCGCTCGCTTCACGTCGTCGGCCGTCACGGCCGCAAGCCGGTCGATGTACTCCTCGGCGTACCTGTGGCCTCCCATCGTCTCGAAGAAGCCCAGTGTCATCGCGGCGGACTCGACGGTCTCGTGCTCCAGAACGTAGCCAGCCTCAAGCCTCCTGACGCTCTTGCGCATCTCTTCGACAGCCACCGGGGTGTCTCGCAGACGCCCGATCTCACTGAAGAGCCCCTCGACGATCGCCGGTGGTGAAGCGTCGAGCGTACCGACGGCGCTCACGGCGACCACTCCGACGTCGCGATGCGCCACCACTGACGCACTTATGTCGGACACAAGGCCAGCCTTTGTCTGGAGGGACTTCCTGAGACGGGAGCTTCGTCCGAGGCCCAGCAGGCTGCAGAGCACATCGAGAACCGGCATGTCCGGGTCGCAAACCGGGGGAGCCGGAAAGCCGACTATCAGGTAGGGCTGGCGCAGGTTCCCGCTCACTACGGAAGACCAAGGAGTCCACTCCGGAGCACGCGTCGGGGGCGAGGACACGTCTTGCCGACCTTCGGCGCGCGCGTCGGCCCCGCGATCAGCACCGGCGTCCCCGCCTCGCCCGAGGAACTCTCGCGCCTGCGCGATAACCTCGTTCCCGTCCACGTCCCCCACCACGACCTGAACCATGTTTGTAGGCTCATACCACCGGTCGAAATGGCCGGCAAGGGCGCGGCCGTCGATGCCGGAGAGCGTCTCCTCGGTTCCCGTGATGCTGCGCCCATATCCGCTGTCTCGGAAGACCATCTCCGTCAGGCGGCGCCACGCGAACACCGGCGGATTGAGTTCGGACATGCGCGTTTCCTCGACGATAACCGACCGCTCGGCATCGACGGAGGCTTCATCGAAGACTGGCGAGCCGAGCATCTCGGCCTGTGCCTCGAGGACCGCTGCCCAGTGGAGCGCCGGCACTACCTGGTAGAACGCGGTGTGATCGCACCCCGTCCTCGCGTTGAGATAGCCTCCGGCGTCCTGGACCGTGCGGGCGAGCGGGCCGCGAGGGTCGTCTTCGCTGCCCTTCAGGAGCATGTGTTCGAGGAAGTGAGACACACCCGAGAGAAGCGCAGGCTCGTCGGAAGAACCGGTGCCGACCCACAGATTCAGGGCGACGACCGGTGCGACGTGCACCTCGTCTACCAGGAGGGTCATTCCGTTCGGGAGGAGTACGCTCCGGACCATAGTGCCTTCCGATGAATCGGGCCTGATCAGCGGGCCATCCGCTGACCAGCCCGTCGCGGGCAGTGGGACTGCTCGGACCGGTCCCGACGGGCCGGCTCTACAACTCCCGGAAGCCCAGCGTCGTCTCCACGAGTGCGGGCTGGATGCTGCCCGTGTCCAGGAGCTCGTCGTGGAACGTCTTGAGATCGAACGCGGCTCCGGCGCGGGCCTCGTACCGCTCCCGTATGCTCAGGATGGCCAGCTTTCCCACGAGATAGCTCGAAGGCTGAGTTGGGTTGCCGGTGTAGCGCTTGACCTCCGCCGTTGCGTTGATCCTCTCGAGCCCGACCTCGGATATCATGAACTCGATCGCGTCGTCCACGGACATCTCTCCAAGCTGAAGTCCGACGTCCACGACCACGCGGGCGGCGCGCCACCGCGTCTCCTTCAACTGGCCGAGGCGCGTTCGGGCATCGGTGTAGAAGCCGGCGTCCTTCATCATCTCTTCGCAGTAGAGCGCCCACCCCTCGATGAAGACCGTGTTCCAGAGGAGCTTGCGAACCTTGCGGTGATTGAGATTCGAGCGGACCAGCTGAAGGTGGTGACCCGGATACGCCTCGTGAAGCGCTATGACGGGGATCGTGTGGACGCTGTGCCCCCTGAGCTGCTTCTCCTGGTCCTCCGGTGACAGGCTCTCGTCCGCGGGAGTGACATAGAAGAGCCCCCTCTGCTTCTTCTCGAAGGGACCCGCCGGATGATAAGCCGCGTACGGGAGGATCTTCCTCAGGAAGACGGGCGTGTCGATGACCTCGAGTTCCTCGTCATCGGGAATGGTGACAAGATCGTGCTCGAGGACGAAGTCTCTGGCCCTGGCCATCTCTGAGGCGTAGTGCTGTCTCAGACTCGCCGCGGGCGGGTGGTCGGACTTGAGATCGTCCATGATCTCACTCGTGGTTCTGTCTGCGTCAATCTCGCGCGCCACATCTTCCATATTCTTCGTGGTTTCGACGAGCATGCGCCTGCCAAGGTCTCGTAACTCGGCACTGTCCATGTCAAGCATGTGATACTCGCGGGCGAGCCACTCGTAGCGCTCACGACCGACGTGGAAGGGCACCTCCGACTTCTCCGCCAGCCCTTCGAGATAGCCCGCGGCACCTTCGAAGGCCTCCCCGGCCGCGCCGCCTGCGCCCGCGAGTTCCGCTCGAAGCTGCGGCACCTCCTCTCCGATGCCCGGGATGACCGCTTTGACGAACCCCACTCCGCCTCTGGCGATCTCGGCTCCAACCGTCGCGAAGACCGCCGGAGACTCCTTGATGTTCTCCCGCATCGCGTCGAGGACGTCGGGGATCTGCTTGAGTCTGCCGAGGAGCGAGCGTGCGCGGTCCGGCAGCGGAGCGAAGTCACCGAGGACGAGTTCGTTGCATCCGGACAGCGCGGTACCAACATACTCATAGGGCTTGAGCTCGTGCGTGCGCAGTTGCTCGTACTCGAACACCGCGAGCCTCAGCGAAGCCCGCAATGCTGCCGCGTCGACTCTGACCTCGACGGACTCGCCCTCCAGGGACAGGGCCGAAAGGTCCCGGAGCAGCGACTTCAGGTGGTCGTTCTTCTCCTGCTGCGCGTCCACCCCGAACTCGCCAAGCTCGCCGTCGCGGTCGTGGACTCCGAGGAACGTTGCCATGACCGGGTAGTCGACGAGCAGAGTGCTCACATAGTCTTCGACGATCTTGTCGAATCCAACGCTCATTGGTCCTCCTGTGTCATTCCCGATGATGGCCGTCACGGCGAAGTGTCGGTCGCATCCGGATTGTCACACAGCAGGAATGAGCGCTCAAGGTGATTCGCTGCGGCCCGGCCGTGTGCCGCCGCAGGAGCGGTGATAGACGCCCGCTCCCAGACCGAGCATCATCGCGCATTCGGCGAGACTCCCGGCAAGTGAGTGCAGCAACCGTCGACGCACGGGGGAGCACACGACGGGGAACGATGCGCTCCTGTGTCCTCCCGCTGAGGCCGCGTACATCAGGATACCCATGGCACCGCATGCCCGCTCGCACGCCGTGTCGCGGCTCGCGCACATATCCCGCCCGGTGAGTCCGGAGTTACGGGAGCCAACCGGCTCCACCTCGAAGCAAAGACCGCCGACGAGAAAAGAGTTGAGTCTTGCCAGGTCATCAGGATCGACGGTGACTCCGCCGGTGTGGTCACCGTGGCCCGAGGACAGAGCCCGTACCCTCCGGTCGGGAGTCCTCCGTGCCGCTGTTGCCCGCGTCACTGCCTGTCCGCTCGCCTCCACGGGGCCTTCAGCAGGGCGTCGGGGTCTGGCCGGGCGCGCCCAACGTCGTCATCACCACACCGCACCGGTGCCTCCGCAAGAGCCGGCGCCGCCCTCCAGTCCCCTCACCCCGCACTATACGTTCCTGCGGGGTAGTCTCTGAGCAACCGCCATGCCACCGCCGACGCGGAGGCTCCAAAACGGGTCCGCGCCCGGGCAAGACCCCGCGGCGTCGTCGACTAGGGCGGCACGCCCAATCAACAGAAGCGGGGCCCCGCCCCGAAGGCGACGCCCCACCGTGAATACGGTTGACGATTTCAGAGCGTACGACTGCGCCTCATGGCCGCGTACCCTTCAAGCACAACACCGAGCTTCCTGATGTTGGTCGCCAGTCTCGTGGCCTCCGCAAGCCCGCCCCTGGCGCTCCTCTCCATTAGCTCGGCCACGCGGCTACCGTCCCCCTTCTCTGTCTCGGCCGTAATGATCCTGTCAGCCGCCTTGAGCGCCGCCTCCGCGTCCTCTCGTCTCTTCTCGAGCGGACCAACGGCCTGCGAGGCGACCTGCGCCATCGTGCGGGCCGCGTCCCTGAGTCCGTTGACGGCTCTGGCCAGCGCCGCCTCATCTATGGACGGTCGCGCCACTTCGTCCACGACGGCGTCAGCCAGCAATTCCGCCTCCCGGGCGAGCGACCCGAGCGACCTCAGCCGTGCAGCGGGGTCGCCGGGCGACGGGTCGCCAGAAGCCCCTCTCGCAACTCCTGCCACCAGCCCGCGCGCCTCGCTTAGGCAACCGGCCACCTTGCGCAAGATGGCGATCTCCGCCGTCGCGCCCTCACTGAGTTCCTTGAGTGAAACGAGGAGCTCGTGCGAAGACCTCATGATCTCCGGAGCGGCGCGCTCGAGCTCCTCTATGACGTCTTTGCTCGACGTGAGCGCGGACCGAGTGTCCGTGGAATCCCTTATGAGCGTGACCAGCATGTTGATCTCGTCGTTCAGCTGACCCAGCTCATCCGTCCGCGTCAGATCTGACAGCACGCCCGTGTCGCCGTGTCGGGCCACGTAGCAGGCGCGCGCCAGCCTCCGGATCGCCCTGGTCAGCGCATTCCCCCAGATGGCCGCGACGACGACGGAAAGGACAAGAAGACAGCCCAGCACGATCTGGATCGCTGCGGGCTGTGCTCCACCGACGTACATCGCAAGTAGCAGCAAATCCTGTAGTACCAGGATCCCGACTACCAAGAGGACTATCTTGACCTCGATGCTGGGGCCAGTTCGTTCCATCGGACCTTCCCTATGCGGCGGGCCGTTTGAGGTGTCCGCTGCATACATGACACGCACACCAACGTGTGTGCGAGATCCCTCTCTGCACTCTCCCTTGGATTCTGCAAGTAGCATGCCAGCAGGATGCGGCGCCCAAGCGCCCAGGCAGGCGGTATTCCGCCGCTCAGCCCAATTCGTACAGTTCGGGCCTGCGATCCGCGAAGATGTCGTTGGTCTCAGTGACCGCCTTGTTGCGGGCGAGTGTTGGGTCGATATCGACCACGAACACGCCCTCCCCATCCACGTCAGCGCGCGTCAGGATCTCACCCTTGGGGGCGACCACCTGGCTTCTGCCTGTGAAGGTGAACTCACTGCCCGCTCGGGACTCGGTCCCCACCCTGTTCGACGTCAGAGCGAACACGCTGTTCTCGATGCATCGCGTCACCATCGCATCCTGGCAGAACGGCAGGACCAGGTTCGTGGAATGACAGAGGATGTCCGCGCCCTTGAGAGCCAGCGTGCGCGCTATCTCGGGGAATATCCAGTCGAAACAGATCATCATGCCCAGCCTGACGCCGTCGACCTCTACGACCGACGGGCACCTGTCACCCGGGTCGAATATCCTCTTCTCGTTATGGAAGAGCTGCACCTTGCGATATACGGAGACAGTCCCATCAGGAGGAACAAGGATCGAGGAGTTGTAGAGCCTGTCCCCCGCCCTCTCCGCGAAGCCAAGCACGATCGTCGCGTTCTTCTCGGCGGCCATTGCAGCCACACCCTGAAAATCATTGCCACCCGGGTCCTGCGAGAGCGACATCGCCTCGTCCCTCGACTCGAAGATATAGCCCGAAAGAACAAGCTCGGGCAGCACGAACAGATGGGCGTCTTCGTCAGCGATCATCGAGAGCAGCCTCTCGAGGTTCCCATTGATGTCCCCGAACTCCGGCCGGAACTGCACAACGCCTGCTCTCATTGCTCATCCTCCTCGTGTGCCCGCACAGCATACGTAATCCATCAAGAATTGGGGTCTGAGGTCAGATTTCTGCACCACGACCGTCACGTTCCTGAACCTCACCGGGTGGCGTGCTTCTTGCAGTAAGGCCCGGTAGCCGGCGCCTTCCGCCGCCCACAAATCGTGCGCTCTCTCACCGTTAGCGGCCAGGAGCGAGTGGACGCTCGGGAATCCGCAGCCGGGTACGGAATTTGCTTTTGGGGCCACGACAGCACGGAGGTCTTCACCTCACGGGTATCGGATAATGGCAGAACGAACACATCGAGCCAAGACGAAAGAATCGTCGACCCGCACTCGCGGCAGCCGGCGCAAGAGCAAGAAGCTGAACCTGGGCGCCGATGTCCAGACTTCATACTTCTTCATGCTCAACTGCCTGCTGCACTCCAGGGTCAATATCGGGATAGAGTCCAACTCAGAGGTGTACGACGAAGACGTCAACGTCTACCTCGCCCACCTGCTGAACGCTCACATCGACCCGAGATACCTCCTCAGGGTCTCCCGCTACGTGGCACCGACAGATGCCGACGTCGCAACCTCCTTGAGCTGCAACGCAGACTACCGTAGCCGGTACGAGACCTACAAGGCCAACGCCGACTTCCTTCTCATGGCCGTCAGCGTGTTCGACTTGTTCGACGAACCACGGCACAGCCGCCCCCATCAGCTCAGAACGCCCAAGCAGGTGTACATAGGAAGGGCCTCGATCTATTACTCCCTCGCGTCGTCGTACGCCACCAAGCTGGCACACGGAGAGAGCCCCATCGCGGACACTCTCCTCAAGCTGTCGGACGGCATCGACGACTACGTGAAGATCCTCTCATACATGCGGGGGCAGTACCTGGATTTCATCAGGAGATACTCCCCGGGCGAGCTGTTTCATCTGGACCGTGCGCTCGAGAAGATCGAGAAGGACGAGACCATCGAACAGCTGCGCAACGAGTTCCTCGACACCTACCACGCCTGGATGAAGACCGGTGTGCCGGAACTCAAGCGTAAGCTCGAGGAGCAGGCGAAGCTCCTGAGGGAGGTGGACCCGACGTTCGAGTTCACTCCGCCGCGCTAGAGCACACGAGCAATCTCAAGGTCTGTTGACGCGCGCCGCACGCAGGACGAAGTGCCCACAGGCGAAACGACCCTCCTCAAACCGAGGAGGGTCGTTCGCGTTCTTCATGCATACTTCCAAAGGAGTAGCGCAGAAGATGCCGGCGGATCGTTCCCGACGCTACCTCGCCGGAATGGTCAGTACCTTCCCCACTGGGATGACGTTGGGGTTCGAGATGCCGTTGGCCTGCACTATGTCCGCCACCGTCACACGGTACTGCTGCGCGATCTGCGCGAGCGTCTCGCCACTCTTAACCTCGTGAGTGTAGCCGGTGGCCATCGAGGCGACCGAGGTCCTGAGCGCGTCAACGTCCTGTCTGAGACGCCGGTTCTCGTCCGTAACCTCTTCCAGGACGATCTCCATCCGGCGCATCATGTCGTCGCGGTCTTCCTGTCGACCTGAATCGACGGTCCTGATGCGGTCCTCCAGCTCGATACCGAGCTGCTGCTGGCCGTCCCGGACCGCCTCCAGCCCCCTGGAGAAATCAGTGTCAAGACCCGACAGCTGCCCCGATATCTGGTCAAATTGATATCGGAGCGCGCCGTTCTCTTCTTCCAGAGCGGCGATTCGCCCCTCCATATAGAGGACCTTCTCAGACAGGCTCGCCTGACCGCGCGAGAATTCCTCCGACGCCTCCCACACGTCCCTCTTCACAGCCAGTCCGCCCGTGCCGCAGCCCGTCAGCGACAGGCTCAGCGTTACCACGAGTGCGACCGCTGTCGCTCCGTGCAGTCCGGATGCGCGCAGGCCGGCACCCGGGCAGGATGCTTTTCTCATGTTCCGTCCCTCCGCCGGTCAGATACGTGTTCGGCGCGGGGGGACACCCCGTCACGCCGACAGACGTTGCGCGCAGCCTACATCGAGACCGCGAAGTGTGCCCTGCGGTTCTGGGACCACGCATCTTCCGTGCTGCCAAATGCAGCCGGCCTCTCCTCACCGTAGCTGATGGTGGTCAGCCTTCCGGAGTCGATGCCGAGACCTACGAGATAGCGCCGCGCCGCGAGCGCCCGCTGCTCACCGAGTGCCATGTTGTACTCGTTGGTGCCGCGCTCGTCGCAGTGTCCCTCGATCAGAACGCGTGCTTCAGGATTCTCATTCAGCCACGAGCCGATTCTCTCGAGCGTGCCTGTGTCACGGTCGAGCACGCGGTACTGGTCGAATTCGAAGTAGATGTCCGCGAACTCCTTGCTCAGAACGTCGACGTAGATGGCGTCATCGCGCTCTCCGAGCCCAATGTCACCGCTGACGACTCCCTCGATGTCCTCGACCACGTCAGGCTCGATGGTGATGTCTTCCATGATCTCTTCCTTGGAGCCGCATCCGGAAAGCGAGAGGGCGAGGACGACGGCGAGCGAACCCATCAGCAGAAGAGCGAGAGTCTTCTTCATTCCGTTCCTCCTTCTTGGAACTCGGTTAGCGTTTGGAGACTAGAACGACCAGGCTGGACTCAGGTAGTCCCCGCCGCCGCTCGTCAGTCTCAGTGGTTCCAGTTCGTAAATGTCCAGCATGTAGAGGTTCGACTTGCCTCCGGACTTCATGCTGTAGACGAGGTGTCGTCCGTCAGGAGCCCAGGATGGATCCTCCTTGTTCTCCCAACCCGTCGTTAGCCGTACCACCTCCTTGGTCTCAACGTCAACCGTGCAAATCTGAAACACCCCATCTGCCTTCGAAGTATACGCTATCAGATCGCCCTTGGGCGACCAATCCGGAGATGTATTGTACCCCCCGGTGTAGGTCAGACGCTCGGCAGTGCCGCCGGTCGAGTTCATGACGTAGACCTGAGGGGAGCCCGACCGGTCGGAGACGAACGCGATCTTACGGCCGTCGGGCGACCAGCACGGAGACGATTCGGTGCTTCTGTCGAACGTGAGCCTCTTCGGGGCGCTGCCGTCGGCCTTCAGCCTGTATATCTCCGTGTTGCCGTCGTGCGACAGCGACATCGCGATATCGTTCCCGCGCGGGGAGACCGCGACGAAGGCGTTCAGCCCTGGGAACGACGTCAGCCTCACCGGTGTTCCGGACGAGACCTGGATCGCGCAGGCTTCCTGTCTCTGGTCCCGGAATCTCGTGTAGGCCAGGCGATCGTTGCCCGGGAACCACTCGGGGTAGACGGTCAGCATGTCGTCCATGGTGACCCTGCGGCGATTCTCCCCGTCGTAGTCCATCACGTAGACCTGCTTGATGCCGGTCACGTTGGACACGAACGCGATCTTGGACAGCGCTATCCCGTGCTCGCCCGCTATCAGCGCCACTATGTCGTTCGAGAGGGTGTGCACGGCGTCGCGCCACTGCCCGGCCTTCCCGGCGTACGTGCGCTTCAGGATGGCCTTGCCCTGCCCGAGTTCGTAGACCGTCGCCTCCATGCTGAATTCGGACAGACCGGCATCGAACGAGCCCTTGACCAGGATCTCGCTGCCGAGGGCAATCCACTCCGGGAACAGGACGCGCCCCACCGCTCTGTCCTGCGCCTCCGTCTCGTCGACGAACTCGAGGTTCTCGACCACGCTGAAGTGGCCCGAGTTCGAGAGGTCGAAGATAAGAACGTCGCGAATGTCCGACCCTTCGACCATACTGCCAGTTCCCTTGAAGAGCGGCAGCGCAACCGCGATCTTCTCACCGAACCCCTTCTCGATGCTGAGATACACGTCCTCCGCACGCGCCGCGCCCTCCAATGCCAGAAGGAGCACGACCGCCAGCGCGCACTGAATTGTGATGCTGTGTCGAATGAAGCGCAACGTGACCTGCCTTTCAGTCTACGTCCCGGCGCCCGCTCTGGTCGGTTGCCTGCGTGCCCGACCCGCCATCGCGCGACGGGAATGCGTCACCGTGTGACCGTGAAGTCTATCGTTACGTCCAGGCGATCCCCGAGGTATGTGCCCGGGAGCTCGGCGAACGGAGCCGAGGAACGGACGGCCGCCAGCGCTGACTGGTCGACCGTGGGCCAGTTGGACGAGCGCGAGATCCTGAGATTCGTGATGGCGCCCGTGCGCAGGACCGTGAACGACACTCTCGCCGTCGGGACATCGCCCCCGGTGAACCGGGAACTCGGCTGCTTCCAGTTCCTGGTTATCTTCCCTTGCAGCATAGTCAGGTAGTAGTCGGCCACGACCTTCCCGGCGCTTATCTTCGTGCCGCCCGAGGGGGCCTGTGGCGCAGGCGTGTCCTCGCGAGGCGTCTCCTTCGGGCGACTCGCGTCCTCTTGCTTGAGCCTCTCCGCTATCCGCTCCTCGAGGCTCTTCTCGACACGCTTCGGCGGTGGCGCGACGACGTTGCGGACCGGCCGCTTCACGGGCTCCTCGGGGATAAGATCTTCCTCCGGTGGCGTCTCCGCCGGCGCGGCCTCGGGTTCACGGACCGTCTCCTCCACGACCTCCTCCGCCAGCGCCTCCCGTGGGAGGTCGACCAGTTCCACGGCGTAGACCTCCATGGCAAGCGGTTGTCTCGTCCCGAGACTCGGAAGGATCGGCATGAGGGCCATCAGGGCCACATGCACCGCCGCAGATATGATGAAGACCCTTCGCATGTCGTGCGTCCCCGTCCGCCTAGTCGGCCGGCTTCGTGGCCATCGCGAGCCTGGAGATCCCCACTCCCCTGACCGTATCGAGAACCTCCACGACCTTGCCGTACCGGAGGTCCGTGTCCGCCTTGATGAGCACGGCCACGTCCTCTCTCGCGGCGTGGATGTTCGCGAGACGTTCTGCCAGCTCCTCCAGCGTCACGCGCTGCCCCTCGAGGTAGACGCGTTCGTTGTCCGCCACCGAGATGGTCAGCACCTCCGCCACGTCTATCCTCTTCGGATCCGCCGTCGGCAGCGTGATGTCTATGCCCTGCTCGATCATCGGTGCGACAATGATGAAGATGATCAGGAGCGTCATCATCACGTCAACCAGCGACGTCACGTTGATCTCGCTGACCAGGTTCAGGTCGTACTGGCGTTTCCGTCTTCTGCTCACAGACCGTCTCCGCCTACCTTGCGCCGAAGTTCCTCTCGACCGTTGAAAGGAACTCCGAGGAGAAGTTCTCCATGCGCTGCGTAAGGTTTCTGACGCTGTTCATCAGGTAGTTGTACCCTATCAGGGCCGGGATCGCCACGGCTAGGCCGGCCACGGTGGTCGTCAGGGCCGCCGACACTCCTGGCGCCACGCTGCTGATGCTGGCACTGCCAGTCATGGACATCGCCGCGAACGCCTTCATGATCCCCCAGACGGTCCCAAACAGGCCGACGAACGGCGCGACGCCCGCGGTGGTCGCAAGGACGATCAGATACGCGCGCAGTTCCATCACCTGTTCCGATATCGCGGTTTCGAGACTGCGTTCGAGGCCGTCCATCTGAACCATGGACAGCGAACGGCGCGCCTGCATGCGGTCCTTCCCTCCGAGGATCATCGTCAGTTCCGCGAGTCCGGCCTCGAATACAGCCGCGAACGGTGAGACACCGAACCCAGCGCGGTCGGCGTAGTGTTCCACCATGTCATCGGGGGCTTCCCGGAACTTCGCGAGAAACGCGAACGACCTCTTGCTGGCTCTGCGAATGACGCCGTTCTTATAGATGATGATCGCCCACGCGAAGATAGAAACAAAGAACAGCAGGAAGACGATGAGCTTCCCCATCACTCCTGACTGGCCTATGCTTGCCAAGAATCCCGTCCCCAACGTTATGTCTCCTATTCTGCGTCGGACGAATTCGCGCCCAACGTATCTGTAGCAGATTCCAGGTATTCGAGCCAGCGCTCCTCAACGGCGTCGAGCGAGTCACCGAACGCGGACTCAATGAGCGCTCCAGCTACGTCCGATCGTCCCGCGGAATCAGCGTAGAGATCTCGCAGGGCCTCGATTCCCTTCTCGTGAAAAAGGAAGTCCATCAACGAGCCCGCCGCAGGCTGCGAGAGCCTCTCGTCAAGCCGCACAAACATGGCAGCGTCGACCAGCATATCAAGGTCCGGCAAGACCTTACGCCCGAGCAGGTCGGCCCCCTCTTCGCGCACCGGTCTGCCGCCCCACGTTCTCCCCGCGTAGACAGCCAAGCCGTCGCGAATCAGTGGAGTATACAGTCTGCCCTGCGCCCGCGCACTCACGAGCTTGAACATCTCCCGCGTCAGCGCTGCCTCCGAACCGCCGACCCACGCCACATGCACGGCACCCGCCCATTCGACACGGTGCGCAATAGCTGGGTTGTCAGTCACCCTGAGTTTCTCCTCAAGGGATGCGTAAAGATAGCAGTCTATTCGCTTGTCGAACCCCGTGTCCTTCTGTCCCCCTGGATCCGCGTCCGTCAGTTCCTTGACACGCTCCCTCGTCCGCGCGCAGGCCTCAAGGATCTCCTCAAGCGTCTCCTCGAAAACGTCACTCTCATAGCGAAGCACGACACTCTGAGACTCTCGCCACGACCAGTCAGAGAACGGATTGACGCTGCGGATCGCTTCGCCTCTTCCCATCCAGCCGAGACCCAGCACGGAGATGACACCAAAGATCGCTGCCGCCATACGAGCACGACGGCGGGGTAGTCCGAACACTGATTCGCCCGAGATACCGAGAAGAACGAGAAACCAGATGACCGCAAGATCTGATTGGCTGGCGACTCCCCAGAGGAAGGGCGACGACGCCTTGTCGACAGTGAAGGTGAGATTTAGCCCCGACATCGCGGTATGCGTGAATGGGATGAGCGCCGTGAGAAGGATCGCAGAAACTCCTATCGGTACCGACGCGTGGCAGACCGCGGAGAACGCGCGGCGGAAGGTGCCACGTCCACCTAGCAGCCGCGCCACAACCATAAAGAGAAGTGTCTGTAGTAGTGTCGCACCCGTGACTCCGACAATGCCCGAGATCACCATGGCCGCTGGCGTGCCGCTGCGAATTTCGACGGGGTCGTTCCCGGTCAGGAGAGCCCGCAGCTCTACCTCCTCGTCCATGAACCCCGCCGAGAAGGCGAGCAGACCGCTCAATACCGCTGCGGATATCACGAACGCGAGCGGCAGGATCCAGTGCGGCCGCTCCGTCAATCGCCGGAACGTACGACCGGGAAAGACCAGAATAAGAGTGAGCGCGGCCAGTGGGTTCAGTGGGCGCGTCTCGGTGGAGGATGCATCGGTTGTCACGAGGGCTTCCGCTCCTTGGACGCAATGCCGGGACGAATGGCCGGCGGGGATTGTCAGACACTACCCTGATGTTGAAACGGTGTCAAGAAGGGAGAGCCTGTCGGCAGGTCAGATTCCTCTCACCGACCGCTTCCGCCGCTCGAACGTCGCTATCTCCTTGATGCCGGCCTTCTCGAGCATGCGAACGGCGATGTCGAAGTCCATGCCGACCTGGCGGGGCGCATGGGCGTCGGAGCCAAGCGTGACCGCGACGCCGTGCCGGGCACAGAGCTTCAGGAAGGACAGGCTGGGGTACGGCTCCACGGCACGCACCCTCAGCCCGGATGTGTTCACTTCGATGGCGACGCCCGCCT
Source organism: Candidatus Eiseniibacteriota bacterium (assembly GCA_043819135.1). Lineage (GTDB taxonomy): Bacteria > Joyebacterota > Joyebacteria > Joyebacterales > Joyebacteraceae > JALGZG01. The sequence continues at coordinate 49,166 of JBDRFG010000008.1, forward strand.
CGCTCAACGCGAGCGCGGCGGCCTCGTAGAGGTGGTCGATGGGCACCCGGCTGACGATGCCGTGTTTCTTCACAAGGTCGGGGTGCGCCATGATATCGAACCCGCCCTCACGGGCGGCCTCACAGAAGAGCGCGAAGTACTCCACGTAGACCTCGTCGGGGTCTCGCCCCTGATAGCTCGACAGCCGTCTGCTGTCGTCGAACCCCCATCCGTCGATGTAGTGCACGGAGCCGTAGACGTAGTCGAAGTCGATGTCTGCGGCCGCGGCCCAGATCTCGTCCATCTGCCCCGGAAAGTAGTCCATTTCGATGCCGAGCCGCACCGTGATGCCGCCGGCCGCACCGCGCAGTTCCTCGATGAGACTGACGTATTGCGGAAGCTGATGCGGTCCCATCGTCAGGTGCTCGTCGCTGATCCTCAGGAGCGGCATGTGGTCGGCGAACCCTATCTCCGTGAGACCGCGTTTCACGGCCTCGCGTACGTAGTCGATCGGCTCTCCGATGGCGTGTCCACAGAGCTTCGTGTGAATGTGGTAGTCGACGAGGTTGCGGAACCGGGCGGGTTCGAGCTCGCGGGTCTGGCGCGTCCAACCGAGCCAGCGGCGCTTGAGGCCGCGCCTCACCCTCAAAACCTGGCCTCTGGCACACGCGAAGGGGCTTCTTACCGTCATCGCTCCTCCACCTGGGGATCTGCCTCCACTCCCAGCTTCCGCGCAACGTCACCGGTCGCGGCTTCCACCATCTCGCGCAGCCGGTCGGGGGAGTCACTGACGCTGACGGCGGCCATTCGGCGGCGGCCGACAACTGACGCGGCCGTCCCGATCAACTTGACGCGCCCCTCGGGCAGCGCCTGTATGTGGAGGCTGACGATTGCCCAGGCGACCGGATCTTCTCCGACGGTGACCTCGGCGGTGGACGTTTCCCTCAGGCCCCGTGCGAACATCCGGGTCGCAAGCACGGCGAACGAGTCTGCCGGGACCGCCAGAAGGGAATCGGGAACGGCGATGGTGGCCCTCTCCACTCGTATCGTGCGCGGGCCGTCCGCCGGAACCAGCTCCACCGAACAGCGGTGGACGCCGACAGCGACGAAGACCAGGCTGACGAAGAGCAGCACCTTGAGCCACGGGGACTGAGACCGCCACCCGCCTCCCGTGACTGGACGTTCCTGCTCCGCACTCTCCGGCTTCCGCACGGGCGACTACTCCTCTCCCCACGCGCGCTTGAGCAGGGCTGGGTCGGGTGGGCTGGTGAACAGACTGACCACAACGAAGACCACGAGCGACACGAAGACCCCGGGGATGAACCCGTGCAGACCGAGCGGATTACCCCCGAGTACCCGCCCCGCAATCATCCACGCCAGCGCGACCACCACCCCGACCATCATGGACGATGTAGCGCCTGCCCTCGTTCCCCGCTTCCAGTAAACACCGAGCACGACCGGCCACAGACAGGCCGACGCGATGACCGCCCAAGCGAACGCCGTGATGACCAGCACGAGCGCGGGCGGGCGGAACGCTATGAAGAGAGCGATGAGCCCCGCCATGAGGCTCGCCATCCGCCCCAGCAGAACCTCGTGGGAGGGACTACTGCCGGCGCTTGCTTCTCCGGATGGATTCGTCGGTGCGCCGCCGCGACGCAGGTCTCTGACGATAGCGCCGCTGACGATTATCAGCACGGACGCGAACGTCGACATGCCGGCGGCCAGGACTCCCGCGAGGAAGATGGCGCCGCCCCAGGGGTTCAGCACGGCCTGCGTCAACATCGGGATGGCGAGGTCGGGATTCTCGAGCGGCGGCAGAAGCAATCGGCTCATCGCGCCGGTCATGTAGGGCAGAACGGCCATTGCGCCGCCGAGCGTCGCCAGCACCGTACCCAGCCTGAGGACCCGCGTGTTCTTCATCGAGTAGAATCGCACAAGAAGCTGCGGCATGCCCCAGACCCCCAGGCTCACGATGAGAGCGTAGGACACGAGCCCTCCCCAACCCCACACGCCGGGCGTCTCGACAAGCCCCGGGTCCAGCGCGGCGAGCTTGAGGCTTGCCTGGGTGAGGCCTCCGACTTTGCCGAGCGTGGCGAACGCCAGCAGCAGCAGACCGAAGATCATGATCCAGGCCTGGACGAAGCTGGTCCAGACAACGGCCAGGTACCCCCCTACGGAGACGTATATGAGAATGATGAGTCCGGCTATGAGCACGGCAGTCGTGTAGGGAATGCCCATAAGGCCTTCCATGATGCGCCCCATGCCCACCAACACACTCACGTTGTAGACGATCATGAAGACGAATATGATGAGCGCGGAGAAGACCTCGGCCTCGCGCGCTCCGTAGCGCTTCCCGATGAACCCTGGAATGGTCATGGAGTCGAGGCGCGTGGTGAACTGCCACAGTCTCCGCCCCAGCACGATCCACACCAGCGTGCATCCCACGAGGACGTTCGCCGCCGCGATCCACAGAGTGGACATCCCGTAGCTGTAGCCGAACGCGCCCCCGCCGACGATGACGACAGAGCTGAAGTACGCTGCCACGAACGAGAACGCCGTCACCCACGGGCCTACCTGCCGGCCTCCGATGTAGAAATCCGACGCGCTCTTCGTCTTCCTGCCCATCCAGAGCCCGAGTCCTACGAGCAGCGCAAGGTAGAGACCCAGGACCGTCGCGTAGACCGCGGTGTTAGTCATTTGGCCCTCCGTCCGATCCCGAGAACCACACGGCCCAGACGATCGAGGTGACGATACTGGCTGCCACGACCAACAGAGCGCTGAAGGTCGGCCACGGAAGTCCGAATGGTCCCATGCTTCCTCCTGAACGGAGCCGCCGCGAGTTCCCCTAGAAGAACCGGTAGTAGACCCTGACGTACGGCGCCCAGTCGTAGTCGAGCGCGCTGACGCCCACCTTGCCCCTGGCGCTCGCGGATATCAGGGCACTCACACCGATATTCAGGTTGTCCCCGTTCCACATGATGCCGGGGCACGCGTAGGTCCTGTAGAACTCCGAGGGTGTCTGCCCGAACACGCCCTTGAACTCCCAGAGCAGGTTCCAGCTCTCATCGAGCGGCGCCTCGATGGTCGCCAGGGCCGCGATGAGATCCGGCACGTCCCCGCCGCTCTCGCGGTCTCCGTTGAGCCAGTAGGTCAGGCACGCGTGTCCGGTGATGGCGCCTTCCTGATGCGTGATGACGCCGCCCACCATGTAGTCCGTAGACCCGTCCGACAGAGGGATGTCCCCGTCGGCACCGCCTGTCGGGAATCTGACGCCGACGAGGGCCGCCACGCGGGGGTACCCGCTTTCACCCCTGAACAGCTGGATCTTCGGGTCGATGATGATGTCACCCAGACCCGTTGCCGACTTTGCCGGTTCCTCGAGATCGTACTGGCGGTACTGGTCCTCCAGGGGCAACGCGGCGCGCACCGTGAGCCAGTCCGTCACGCCGTAGTAGATACGGGGAACAAGTGAACCGGCGGTCCACTGTCTCTCTTCCGTGAAGCCTACCCAGCCCGACCCGCCGTTGCCGTCCTCCTGCCACGAAACCGTGAAGTCCAGCCACGAACTCCAGACATCGAGCATGAACGTCCCGGCGGGGATGGTGTTGGCGCTCGCGCTGACGATCGGAAGAGCCGAGGCGGCAGACGTGAGGAGCAGCATGCAGGCAACGGCCAGCACGTGGAGCCTCGTGATCTTCAATTCGTTCCCTCCGCGAAGGAGATGGTGCCCGACACGAGCGGGCACAGACGATCAGCCATCATTACCGAGACACTAGTGCATACCGCTCGAGGGGTCAATCCCGCTGTGAGGCCTGAGGTACCTGCTCGCGTCCGGCAGGTGATGCCCGGCACCTACGACGCCGCGATGCTTGGCCTCCGTGCGCGCATGTGCTATGGTCTTGATTGGAAATCACACTCAACAAGTGGCAGGATTCTGGAGCCCAAAACATGAAGATGTCGTCCATTCCCAGAAGTGCCAGGTTGTTCCTGACCCTATCGTCTGCTCTCGCCGTCGCTGGCGTGCTCTTCTTGTTCGCCGTCTCTTCAGCGCAGAGCACGTCCGCGGACCGCGGCGCTCCTCCCGGCGCATGGCGGTCCAAGATCAGGGAGCCGGAAACTCCCACGGGCGGATGGCGTACGGCCAGAGGCTCGCACCTGACCGAGGAACAGCAGATCGAGCTGAACAGACTTGAATCGCTGGGCTATCTGGCAGGCGGAGCGAGCGCTCCTTCCCAGTCCGGCATCACCGTCTGCGACGAATCACGCAGCTGGAGCGGCCTCAACCTGTACGTCTCCGGTGATTCGCCGGGAGCCAGGCTCATGGACATGGACGGCAACGTGCTCCACGAGTGGATCTACTCGTTCTCCGACGCGTGGCCTGGTCGCTCCCTGGAATTCAAGTATGAGAGAGGAGCCGAATACTGGTTCCACGCTCATCTCTTTGAGAACGGAGACATCATCGGTGTCTTCAACGGTCTCGGCCTGGTGAAGCTCGACAAAGACTCCAACCTTATCTGGAAGTACACCAGCGGGAGCCATCATCACATCCACGTCACAGATGACGGACGCATATTCACCATCACTCGTGAGTTCAGGCTGGATCCCAGAATCAGCACCACGAACAAGATGTCAGGAGACGCGATCGCCGTTCTGGACGCGAACGGAAGGGAGCTCTCTCGCGTCTCCGTGCTCGAGGCGTTCTGGAATTCGGACTACGCAAGCTGGCTGAGGACAGGGGTCATCAATGCCGGTCGGCAGAAGATCGACCCATTCCACACCAACAGGATCGTGCCTCTTGATGGGAGGCTTCAGGGACGCATCCCGGCATTCAAGGAGGGAAACGTCCTTCTCTCCATGAGGAACCTCAACGCGCTCGCCGTACTCGACATGGAACGTGGTGAGATCGTGTGGACGATGTCTGGCATGTGGTTGCAGCAGCATTGCCCGTCCGTTCTCGACAACGGCAACATTCTCCTGTTCGACAATCAGGGAGATTACGGCTCGTCACGCATATTGGAGTTCGACCCAGTCACGCAGAAGATAGCCTGGCTCTACGAGGGGAATGGGGAGGACGACTTCTACTCCGAGAAATTCGGGAGCGTCCAGAGGCTCCCCAATGGAAACTCTCTCATTGCGGAGTCACACTTCGGCAGGGCGTTGGAGGTTACACCGTGGGGCGACATCGTCTGGGAGTACTACAATCCCGCACGCGCCGGGGACAATAACGAGTTCATAGCGAATCTCTTCGAGATCGAACGCCTTCCCCAGGACTTCCCGACGGACTGGCTGAACTAGGCCGCCAGTGGTCGATCCAATTCATCAATGCATCAGCCACCGTATTCATCCATCCAGGCGAACTCCTCGAACGGGTGTCGCCCCGGACGCGTCGGCTCGCCGGCGGCCTGATCCTCCGACAAGAGATCGTTGATCTCGTCCGTGTGCTTCCCGAATATGATGAGCGAGACCACGTGCATGTCGTCCGGGACGCCGAGAACGCCGCGGACCTTCTTCGGGCTGTAGCCGGCTATCGGGTGCGCGACGAGTCCTAGTTCGGTGGCCCGCAGGATCATGAGTGCTGTCGCCATGCCCGAGTCGAACAGAAAATATTCACGCTCTCTGATCTGACAGTCAAGATCGACCCGGCTGAGAACGGCCACGATCATGGACGAGGCACGCGCCCACGCGTTGCCGTCTGAAAGCGTTCCGAACATCTGATCGAGAACATCGGGTTTCCGCACGAAGACGAAGCGCCACGGCTGGTTGTTGAAGCACGAGGCGGACAGCCGCGCTGCCTCAGCGAGATCTCTGACGGTCTCGTCTGATATTTCCACCGGAGCCAGCGCCCTGTACGCCCGTCTCGCTTCTATCGCGTCCTTGACGTTCACTGTCGCGTCTCCCTCTGTTGGATGCATATTCTACCGCAGGCTCATCGGTCCATCAGAGACCGCACGCGCTCGAGCCTGTCGTCCCGGTCCGGGTGGTCCGCCACCGGGTTCCGGTCGCCGTAGAGGCGCGCTCCGTGGGACGGGCGCTCGACCCTGTATAGGATTCCAGAGAAGAGTCGGTCCTTCACGCGCGCGAACTTGAGCGCCTCTTCCAGCGAAGCCGCAGGCGCGTCGACAGCCTCCACCATGGCCTCGTATCTCTCATAGTAGTTGGTGAACGTGACGCTCGGCTGCAGCACCTCCACAAGAGAGAACCCCTCGTGCTCGACGGCCGCTACGATGATGCCGGACAGCTCCTCGATCCTCGCAGAGTACCCTCGAGCAACGAAGGTCGCGCCTGCCTCCAGCATCAGCACCAGCGGGTTGAAGGGATCCTCCTCGTTGCCGTGCGGCGTCGAGGGACCCTCGAACCCGGCCTCGCTGGTCGGCGAGCGCTGTCCCGTTGTCAGCGCGTAGACACCGTTGTCGTGGACGACCACCGTGATGTCGGCGTTCCTCTTCGCGGCGAAGAGCAGGTGCGCGATGCCCTCCCCGTACCCCGCCCCGTCGCCCGTGAAGGCCAGGACCTTGAGTTCCGGGTTCGCGAGCTTCGCTCCCTGCGCAACGGCCACCGACCGCCCGTGAAGGGAGTACACGCCGGACAGAGAGAGGTAGTCGAATATCTTCGCGTGGCATCCTATGCATGCGGTCATGAAGAGCCGGTCGCTACCGATGCCGCGTCCTTCGAGCACCTTCACCGCCCTCTTCACGGCGTTCATGATCACGAAGTTGCCGCACCCGGGACACCAGGTATTCTCAGCTCCTGTCGAAAGGTCGTCCTGCATATCGCTGCTCCTTCGATGATTCGGCCATCGCCCGGCGGGACGCCGGGCCACCTGACTCTAGCCGATGGCTTCCCGGATCTCTTCCGCCAACTCAACGGGCTCGAACGGACGACCGTCGTACCGCAGGATGACATCCGACGCACTTCCGCCAGCGCGCTCCGCCATAAACGTAGCGAACTGGCCGGTCGAACTCTGTTCGACCACTACCGTTGTCTCGTCCTCCAGGTCCGTGAGTTCCCACACCGGGAACGGCTCGAGGTAGATGGGCTGGACCACGCGCGCGGTGATTCCGCCTGCGGCCAATGCCTCGAGAACGCTCATGGTGGTCGAGCCGTAGGTCAGAATGACCGGACCTTCGTCCCCGAAACGATTGACGGTCTTCAGCCCGCGCAGGTGCTCGGTGAGCGAAGCGCCCTTTCTGTCTCGCTTGTCGTGCATGGCCGCTATCGCGTCGCCCTCTTCCGTGGTGATGCCATCCTCGTCGTGCTCGTAGCTGGTCCACTTGATGGACTCGGCGGAGGGTGGGAAGAGAAGAGGAGACACGCCGTTCGCGGTCTCTCGGTAGCGCCGGTAGCCGCTGCCCGCGTGCATGAGCGGCTCCGCCCACGCCGCCGACCCCGCGTCTATCTCGGTCGTCACCCTGCTCTCCGACAGATGCTTCTCAGTCAGGAGTATCCCCGGAGTCTGGTAGGTCCAGACCAGCGCCAGCATCTCCGCCGCGAGCCTGAAGGCCTCTGCAACCGTGCCCGGCGACGCTATGACGCGGGGGAAGTCGCCGTGGCCCTGACCGAGCGCGAACCGCAGGTCCGCCTGCTCGGTGTACGTTGGGACTCCCGTCGACGGCCCCGGCCGCGACGACAGGACGCTCAGGAACGGGGTCTCCGCCATGCCGGCGAACGAGAAGGCCTCCTCCATCAGCGCGAAGCCCCCCCCGCTCGTTCCGACCATCACTCGCGCGCCCGCGGCGGCTGCGCCTACGGCCATGTTGGCCACGGCGATCTCGCTCTCAGGGTGGATGACTGTGATGCCAAGGTCCCTGTCGTGGGCGGCCAGGAAGTGGAGCACGGTCGACGCCGGAGTCATCGGATAGCCGATGTACATGTCCAGCCCGGCGGCAGCCGCGCCCAGAGCAATCGCCTCGTTGCCCGTGAACATCCGCTTCTCATCGCCACCGCGATCCACTGTGAATCGCCCGCCGGCCTCCTTCCTAACGTGGTCGTATATGGCGGAGGCGAACGCGATGTTGTCCTCGAGGTCGTGCCTGTATTCTTGTTTGATCAGAGCAGCGAGTTCCTTCTGCGACAGACCGACGGTGGCGCACAACGCGGCTAGCCCGCTGACACCGACTCTCAGCGCCGCGTTGGGATACTTGGCCGCCTCCGTCGACATGGGCACGCCGATGCCCTCTCCGTTCTTCACCGCATCGGAGTTGAACACCATGACGCCGCCGTCCCCCAGGTGAGACCTGTGCGCCTTGTAGCTGCGCTCGTCAAGAACGACAACCACGTCCGCCCCCATGTAGTGGCTGAGGACCTCGCGCGTGGAGCTCGTGACCACCGAGAAATTGTGGCCTCCCCTGATGAGACTTGGGTAGTCATCCATCTGGAAGACGTGCCGCCCCATGGAGGCGAACATGTTCGCGGCCGTCGAGCCCGCCTTCTTCACTCCTTCTCCGGCCTTGCCACCGACTATGTAGGTGAACACGTCTGCCGCCATCGCGCTCTGCTCCTGCGGGCCGGGTGTTTCTCCGTTGAGCACCGTCTGTCAACACGCGCTCAACCGTGTATCAACACCTCATCTACGGCCTGCTGTAAGAGTTATCACCATTCTGCGGCCGGTTGTGCACCACCAACGTCCTGTTGTACACTTCGGCCGACGAATTCTCCACCGCATCACATCGGGTTGTGCACCGCGGAGGCTCGCGTCCGCACCGGCTGCCCACTGAGCATCCCCTGTCCATCCACCTGATGTCCACGGGGTTATCCCACGGCTGTCCACATCACGCCGCAGGCGGCCGTCCCATGGGGCGCCAGCGCCGCCATCGCCCGGCTCCCGGCATCTTTCACGCCCGCTCGGCCGGTGAGCTGCTCAGAGCCAGAGCCAGATCGGCCAACGTGATGAGGTCCAGCGCGTTGTGATGGAAGACGGTCAACATATCAGATGCATCTCCCGTGCGCACGAAGCGATGGTACGCGGCCGGGATCTCCTCGCCAGGGATGTCGCCCGACCGGCGGCGCCCGCAGACCTTCCATTCGAGGGTCTGAAGGCGGCAGTCGGGGAACACGCCTCGCCAGCGTCGCCTCGCATGGTGAAGCAGGTCGAGATGCGGCGGCTCGCCGGGCTGCGGGACGCCGTGGAGAACGAGCCGGTCCCGGAGCACGGGCATATCGAACGACTTGCCGTTGAACGAGACGAGCATGCCGGAACTGTCGAGCATCTCGGCCCACGCACCCAAGAGCTCGCGCTCCTCCCTGTAGTCACGGGCGAAGACCTGGCTCAGGCGGACGTCACCGTCCGCGATGCGCATGACCCCCAGCATGAAGACCATGTTCCCACCCAGGCCCGTAGTCTCCGTATCGAAGAAGAGGGCTCGCTCGGGATTCCCGAGGAGCGCCCGGATCTCCTCGTGGACGCCCTCCCCCTCGGAAGCGTCGCGAGCGCCTCCGGCGAGCCTCGCGAGGAGAGACTCGAGTTCGTCGGCGGACGTCAGTTCGCCGAGGCTGCGCTCAACGACAAGCACCCCGTCGGTCCTCACCGCTCCAGCCATCTCCTCAAGGCTCGCGGGAACGCTCTGGCTTCTCTCGCGAGGCCTAACGGGGCGGCGCCGGGCGATGTCGCCCAGCCGCTCTTTGAATTCGTCTCTCACTCTCGATGCGTCTCCATGACGACGTTGTAATGGTCGACGGGCACGTCACCAGGCGGAATGGACTCCCAGACCCGGCTCGTCGGGAAGGAACATCCTGCCCTGCTCTATTCTCACCCCGCTGAACGGGTCGTTCTTCATCAGAAGTCCGCTGTCCAGGTCGGCGTAGTCCATGAGCGGAGAGATGTGTGCGGCCGCCGTGATGGCCAGCGAACTCTCCATCATGCACCCGATCATCGTTTTGAGACCGAGCTCGCGGGCCGACCGCGCCATCCTGACAGCCTCAACCAGGCCACCGCATTTCATCAGCTTGATGACCACGCCATCCACGGCCGGCGCCACAGCGTGAAGCTCCTCACTGGTGGGACAGCTCTCGTCCGCGAACACGGCGATGCCGGAACGCTCCTTCACGCGCGCGAGCCCGTCGATGTCGTCGGCGGGAACCGGCTGCTCCAGAAACTCCACGCCCATGTGCGCGAGTTCGATCGCCTTCTCGACCGCCTCTTCCGCGGACCAGGCGCAGTTCGCGTCCACCGTGACGGCGGCCCCCGTCGCCTCCTTGATCCTGCGAACGATCGAGAGGTTGGTGTCAGCATCGAGCTTCACCTTGAGCATCGGGAAGCCACGGGCCTCGATCGCCTTCTCCAGCATCACGTCCGGATCGTCCAGACCGATGCTCATGATTGTGGCCGGTGCGTCGGCCGGATCCAGTTCGAAGTGCCGATAGAGGGGCATTCCATACCGCTTCCCCATCATGTCGTGCGCCGCTATCTCGAGCGCCGCGCGAGCCGACGGGTTCCCTTTGAGCCCTCTCGAAGTGAGGTCCGCCATCAGTTCCGCTTCGTGCGTGCAGTCGTCCACTACACCCCGCATTCTCTCGAGCACTTCGACGACGGTGTCTGCAGTCTCGCCGTAGAAACGCGAAGGCGCCGCCTCTCCGAGCCCCGTGAGCGTACCGTCGGAGAGCTCCACGATGACGCACCTGCTCGATGCGCTCGTCGTTCTGGCTGTCCGGAAGACGTGTCGCGGAACGAGTTCAATGATGTCGAAGGAGAGCTTCATCGGAGACTCCAGTGAAGTGTACACCTCTGACGGGAGACGCCTAGCGCAGGAAGGGGTTGCGCGTTCGTTCTTCGCCGATCGTCGTCGCGGGTCCGTGACCGGAGAGCACTACGGTTTCATCTGGAAGCGAGAGCAGCTTCTCCCCTAGCGACCGAAGAAGGACGTCATATGCGACCGCACCCTCGTTGCAGCTGTCCGGAAGATCACTCCTGCCTATCGATCCCGCGAAGAGCGTATCGCCCGTGAAGACGAATCCGTCGCCCACGAACACGACTCCCCCGCTGGAGTGACCGGGCGTGTGCCCGACGGTCAGAGAGATGTTGCCGAACGAAACGACGTCGTCGTCCTTGAGAAGCCCGTCGGGAGGCGACACGTGTATGTCCATTCCGAACATCCTGGACGCGTTGCGGACAGGGTCGGTCAGCTTGAGTGCGTCGAGCTGGTGGATGAGGACCTCCCCTCCCACGGCGACCTTAAGGTAGTCGTTGCCGGACATGTGGTCCGGGTGGCCGTGCGTGTTCAGGATGTACTTGACCCTGACGCCCAGGCGTCTGATCTCGCCAGCCAGCTCGGACGTGTCTTCCGTGTCCATGGTGCCGGGGTCGATGACGACGCCCTCCATCGTCTCGCGACACGCGACGACGTAGCAGTTCGCGGCCGCGAAGCCGACGACCGTGCTCTCGACGATGATGTCTGGGTCAATGGCGTGGATGGTCCATCTGAGCAAGGCGCTACCTCCCGCGTCGATGACGGAATCGTAGACCCGCCTACTCCTTCGACAACATCGCCTTGAGGAGCAGTCTTGCCGATTCCTTGTCCGGGATCGGCCAGCTGCCCTGGGCGTCGGGGTCCTGCTGTATGGCCGGACGCAGGATGGGTAGACCTACGCAGGATGGGCAGCCGTCCTCGCAGTCGCACTCGTCGACCAGCTCGAGGCAGCCCTTCAGTAGTTCGTCGATCACGCGATAGCCGGTCTCCGCGAACCCGAGACCTCCATCGTAGCGATCGTAGAGGAACATCGTGGGGCTGCCCGTGTTGCTGCTGTCTACTATACCGCCAATGTCGCGTCGGTCACACATTGAAAAGAGGGGCAGCACCGATATCGCCATGTTGCGTATCCCGACCAAGCCCTCGACCGGGTTCCGACCCATCGCGCGGAGTTCGTTCATCACCGCCCTATCCGGGATGAGCCACATGGCCGCCGTATCGAGATGCAGCGAGGGAAGGTCCAGGTTGCACCACCCGATGGAGTCGAGCTGATAGAACTTGATCTTCTTGAAGGCCGACGTCAGCCACGTGACCGTGGCGTCACCGAAGAACACGCGACTGCCGCGCCGGACCTTGTCGGTCTTTTCCTTCTGAATGCGAATGGACGACTCGAGCACCGGCTGCGTGTAGTAGTCGACCTCCTGCTTCTCGACGTATGCGATCTTCTGCTCGAGGTCGAGGTCGCGCACGAAGTACGTCTCGCCCTCGTGCAGGTAGATGGCCTCAGGGTACACGAGCTCGAGCGCGCTGATACCATCGACCACGCCGATGACGGAGTTGTCGTTCTTGACGTCAACGATCGCGAACGTGTTGTCGGACATGGTCCTCAGGCTCACTTCGCGCGCCGGGAAGTCCGTCGTCGACCAGTAGTGGCGGCCGTCCAGCTCCTTGAGCTGCTCGAACTCCTCAAGCAGCTGGACGATTGGTTCCGTCATCTCACCAAAGCGCTCGCCGTCAGCGTCGGTCAGCGGAAGCTCGAACGCGGCGCACTTCAAGTGCTTCGACAGGATGTACTTGTTCTCGGGGTCGATGATGGCATTTTCCGGTGACTGCCGGAAGAAGTACTCGCCGTGCCGCATGAGATACTGATCGATGGGATCGTTGTAGCCGACCAGGACGGCGAGCGACTCGTCCGACGCTCTTCCCGCGCGTCCCGCCTGCTGCCAGGTGCTTGCGATGGTCCCGGGGAAACCGACGATTATCGCGGCGTCGAGACTACCTACATCTATCCCCAGCTCGAGCGCGTTCGTGCTCGCGACGCCCATCAGTTCGCCCGAGAATAGCTGGCGCTCGATGTCGCGCCGTTCCTCGGGCAGATAGCCACCCCTGTAAGGACGTATCTTACTGGCGTATTCCGGTTTGATGTGCTGGAGCGTCTCTTTCGCGTACTTGTAGATGAGCTCGGCGACCACGCGTGCCCGGCCGAACGCTATGGTCTGGAAGCCCTCGGCGATGAGCTTCGCCATCAGCCAGTGGCCCTCGACGTTCGAACTCCTGCGCTCCATCTGCGTGGGATCCAGGAACGGGGGGTTCCAGAGCACGAAGTGCTTCTTTCCCCTGGGACTGCCGTCGTTGTCAACGACCGTGACCTCGTGGCCCGTCAGCTTCTGCGCGAGGTCCTTCGGGTTCGCGATCGTGGCGCTCGAACAGATGAACTGCGGACTGCTACCGTAGTGCTCGCAGATACGCGCCATACGCCGCATCACGTTCGCGACGTTCGACCCGAAGATGCCCCGGTAGGTGTGGATCTCGTCGATGACAACGTACTTAAGATCCTTGAAGAAACGGTTCCACTTCGGGTGGTACGGCAGGATGCCCGCGTGGAGCATGTCGGGGTTCGAGAGAATGATGTTGCCCTCGTCGCGGAGCTTCCGGCGTGTGTGACGCGTGGTGTCACCGTCGTAGGTGCCAGCGCGCACCAGCTCGGTGAGGCGCTCATCGAGCGCCGAAAGCCGCACGAGCCCCTTGAGCTGGTCCTGGGCCAGAGCCTTGGTCGGGAAGAGATAGAGCGCCTTCGCGGTGGGATCCTCAAGCAGCTTCTCGATGACGGGAATGTTGTAGCAGAGCGTCTTGCCGGAGGCCGTGCCGGACACGACGACGACGTTCCCGCCGTTACGCACCGCGTCGATGGCCTCGACCTGGTGCGAGTACAGCTTCTCGACGCCCGCGGCCCCGAGTGCTGCGCTCAGAACGGCGGGCACAGGACGGGACAGCTCGCCGTAAGACGCCTCCCTCGCGGGAAGCACCTCGATGTGCCTGATCTGTCCCTTGTACTCACGCTCGTGCTGGATCTTCTCGAGGAAGTCTGTGATGGTCATGCGGGAGGATGCTCCTGGTGTCTGCTCGTGGTGGACCGCGTGATCGCCGCGCGGCCGATGTCGCATCGGTTGCCGGGTCGGTTACTCGTCTTCGCTCTTCAGTTCGAGCCAGAGCTCGAGACCAAGCTCCCGAATGCTCTCCAGCCCTCGCCGTGCGGCCGCGCCGATGTCGGTTGCCAGCATCGCACCGAGGACCTCGCAGCTTTCCATCTCGTCGCATTCGGCGCATGTGGCGAAACCGCGCTTCGTGGCGCACGGACGAATCCGACACCCCGCGCAGAACGAGATCTCATTCGGACCGCGGCAGCCCCCGCACATTATCTGCTCGGATCCCACCTTGGCGCCGAACTGCAGGGAGATGAACTCGGCGATCTCTTCTTGCTTGTCCAGGTCGCCTTCGCTGAAGGCGACGTATACCTCACACTCGCCGCAGTAGAGGCCACAGATACCGACCAGCGTGAGATCGACCGTGCTCATAATATCTCCGGCCACTCCCGAGGAAATCCCGGCCGGCTCAGGACGCGTGCTCCTCCGCTTCCGCCTCCGCCACCCACGCATCGAGGCCGATCTCGAGGATTCGTTCCAGCGTCTTCCGCGCGGCCCCGTAGTCGCCGCCCTTGTAGAACGCCTCGAGCATCTCGCAACCGTCGTAGCTCTCGCACTCCACGCAGAGTGTAACACCACGTTCCCGAGCGCACAGAAGGACCTTGCAGTCGCTGCTCCAGTGCTCATCGAACGGGCCCCAGCATCCGCAGCAGTGAATCTTATCGGGCTCGCAGGCGGCGTCGCAGTTCTCGATGATCCAGTTGGCGATGTGCTCCTGCGCCTTACGGTCGCGGGTCTCGCCCGCCACGTGGATGTCGCAGTTCTTGCAGTAGATACCGCAGGCGCCAAGATACTCCAGGTCGATCTTGCCCATCGCCCGATCTCCGGTTCGTGGTGCGCTAGCTCAGTTCCTCGCCCAGCATCTCCATCATCAGTTCCGCGTTGCGCGCCGCGTGCCCCGCGTGGCAGTTGTTGAAGAACGCGTAGACCTTCTTCACCTTGCTCTCGAGGCTCAGCATCTTATCGGCCCACTCGGTCAGTTCCGCTCTATTGTAATCATAGTCGTAGCGGTCGCCGCCACCCTTTCCCCACCAGTTCTGCTCATTCCTGCCGTGGAGCCTCACGTAGCCCTCGTCGGTCGTGGCAGCTACCACCGGGGGCACGAGGCCCTTGAGCCTTGGTTCATCTACGGAGCAGTAGCCCACCCGCAGGTCGCGCAGGAGTTCGAACGTCTTGTCCTCTATCCACGAGTCATGCCGAAACTCGATGAAGAGCGGGTCCTCGCCCAGTCTTTTCCGCAACGTAACAAGGTGCGCCTTCGCCGGCTTGCTGTTCTTGAACTTCCAGGGGAACTGGGCGAGGTAGCCCGCGAACTTGTCTGCCTCCTTGAGGGGCGCAACAGAATCGACGAACTCACGGTACATGTGAGAGTCGTCCTCTATCTCGTGGGTCATGCCTCCGAACAACTTGACGACGAACTCGAATCCCGCCGGGGTCTTCTGTTCCATGCGCTCAAACATCGACGCCGTGGGAATGCGGTAGTAGCTGGAGTTGATCTCGACGACGTCGAAGTGCCTGACGTACTCGTCCAGCATCCTGCCTCGCGGAGTCCCCGCCGGATAGAACGGGCCGACCCAGTCGGCGAAGCTGTAGCCGGACGTGCCTATTCTGATGCGCCCATCGCGCCCGAGTGGCTTGAGATGCGGCGGCCCAGGCCTGCTGTCGTAGGCGCCCGACTCGTCCGCCGGCGAGCCCGTTCCGGGCGACGCCGCACCGAACAGGTCGCCCTGGTCGTCTTTGTCGCGGTTGATCACGCTTGCCTCGCTGATGTCCGGTGCTTCGGCGCGCGGAAGCCCCCTTGGGGCATCACTTCCCGCCGGACCGCACGCGGTCGTCACTGTCCTGCCGCCTCAGCATGTCGAACGGACTCGTGGAGATGCTCGAGTTCAGGGGCGTGT
Source organism: Candidatus Eiseniibacteriota bacterium (assembly GCA_043819135.1). Classification (GTDB taxonomy): domain Bacteria; phylum Joyebacterota; class Joyebacteria; order Joyebacterales; family Joyebacteraceae; genus JALGZG01. Next base: position 64,928 of record JBDRFG010000008.1, read on the forward strand.
TGTCGATGTTCGCGCTGGCGTCGTGCCAGCGCGACATCGGAGACCACCCCATGCCCACGGTCGGGTCCGCGCCCACGCTCATCCTCTGGAACCGCGGCTCGGCGACGCGGCGGGGGGCGCCCCACATGCGCTCATCCTGCGAGACGAGACGCGCTCTCGTTATTGCCTGCTCACCGTACTTGTCTCGGATCTTGTCGACCGCGGTCAGGAGTTTCCGGTGCGTGTCCTCCTCTTTCTGTCTGAAGAGGTCTATCTGCAGGACGTCCGGGATCTTCACCAGCCCGGAGCAGTGGACGCCGACCAGCCTTATCGAATGTCCCGGCCTCCAATGGTGATGCATCAGGTCGCGCGCAACACGATAGATGACACGCTCTTCGTCGGTATAGAACTCTATCTTCTTCTGCCTGCCTACCGACTCGAAGTCCGAAAAACGGAGCCGCATTGAGATGACGTTGCCCAGGTAGCTCTTCTTTCTCATTCTTCGGGCGACCTGGTCGGTCAGCCTCAGAAGCACCTTCTCGGCCTCGGCGATGTCCCGGGTATCCGCGGGAAGGGTGTGCTCGTGGCCCATCGATTTGACGGGCATACCCTCGAAGTAAGGAGTGACCGGCGTGTCGTCTCGCCCCGCCGCCATCATGTGGAGGATCTCTCCCATGATGCCAAAGCGGCGACGCAGCATGGCGACCGGGAACTCCGCGAGCTCGTGTATCCTGAGCACGCCCATCAGGCTCAGAGCTACCGCCGTTTTGCTTCCGACGCCCCAGATCTCGTTGACCGGAAGCTCGCCGAAGACCTTCGTGAATTCACCGGGACGCACGATAGAGACACCGTCCGGTTTCTGGAACCCCGAGCACATCTTGGCGATCAGTTTGTTCGGGCCGATGCCTATCGACGCGGTCAGATCGGGAAAACGCTCCTGCATGCGCGCCTTGATCTGCCGGGCGGCCTCCTCGCAGTTGTCCCACGTCCACTCGGTGCCCGTCATCTCAATGAACGCCTCGTCGATGCTGTAGGGCTCGACGATGGTCGAGAACTCCTTGTAGATACGAAGGAGTTCAAGCGACACGTAGATGTACTGGCCGGGATTTCCCTCGACAGGAACCGCGTGCGGACACAGGTTGAAGGCCTCCACCGTGGACATACCCGACCGGATGCCGTACTTGCGCGCCGGATAGGACGCCGCCGCCACGACGCTGCGTGTGGTCGGTTTCCCGCAGACGATGATGGGCAGGCCGCGGAGCTTCGGCCGGCACATGACCTCGACCGACGCGAAGAACGCGTCCATGTCGACGTGGAAGACGAGCCGCTCAAGCGGTGTGTTCCCTACGCCGGCCCGTCTGGTGCGTCTGTCGAGCATCCGCCCCTCCCGTTCCCACGGTTTCTTCGTGCGACCGCGCTAGATCGCGCGCGCCCAGAATCCGCTCCCGAAGAGCGGCTCGTTGACCTCGAGTCGCATCAGTATCTCGTTCTCACCGGACCCCAGCGGAAGCTCGACCTCGAACTGATCCGGCATGAGCCTCCCCCACCCGTCGGCGTCGCTCCTGCCCGGGTCGTACCACCCCCTGGGCTTCCCTGCGAACACACTTGTCCCGTTCAGCCACATCGAGAGCTGATCGGTGTAGGTCAGGCAGAGCCGGCGCGCGGCTTCTGTGGCTGACCCAAGCGTCGCCTTGGCGAACACGACACCCTTCCGGCAGTACTCGCCCGGGTCGACGGCCACCACGTTGACCACTCCCCTTCGATCCGTCGCAACGTCGCGCCAGCCCGCGTCGCCGGTGCGAACAGCAGCGACGGGATCGTCCAGACCAAAGCCCTGGGGAAGCATGCGGCTGATGGACCAGTCCCGGATGACTCCCGGGCCTGCCACGCTCCCCCATGTATCGTCGAGAATGGGCTCGACGTTGCTCAGAGCGGTCACACGTAGGTTCCGAAAATAGGCGGACGCGTAGTAGCGCCATAAGCGCACGCCGCCCGAAGCGAACGGCAGGTCGTAGACGGTGAAAACAGGAGCGGGATCATCACCCACCCAGAGGTTGGCGACTGTCTCTCCGGCGTCCAGGCGCAATCTGAGCCACTCGCCCCGGACGGACGGCGCCGTGCGCTGGGACAGCGGCCCGAGCTTCCACGAGGTGTTGCCGTCGTCGTATCTGCCGCAGCCCTCGAACAGTCTTTCGCCACCCTCAGGTGATGCCGGGAAGTGGAGGTTGCAGCACCCGGACTCGTCGCTCTGCACATGGAAGTCGAAACCGAGGAACCCGGACTCGTCGCCCACGGGCAGCACTTCCACTTCGAGCCGGTAGTTCCGCCACGTGTCGTCGCCGGCCCATCCGAGCCAGTGCCCGGCGTTCGGGTCGCCAGCCTTCAGGTGGAGCACACCACCGTGCTCCGGGTCCTCTATAAGACTGATGGGTGGGATCGGCCACCGGTCGGTGGAGCCGCCGTCGAATCTGTCTTCGAAAAGAACTTCTCCCTCGCGGTGCGTCACTTCTTCTTACCTCGTTCGGTGGGTTTCTTCTTTGTGGGTTTCTTCCCGGCGGTCTTCTTCCCCGCCGGCTTCTTCTTCGCGGGCGTCTTCCTTTTACCTTTGAGCTTCTTCGCCGCGGCCCCTTTTCCCGTGCCCTTCCTCGGCTTGAGCGGCTGACACTTCGGACATATGAAGCTCGCTGTGCCGCCGGTCTTGATCTTCACTACCGAATCACTGCAGGCCGGACAGGGCTTGCCTTCACGATATCCGACGATGATGTCCTTCATCTTGAACCCGCCGCGCTTCCCGTAGAGGTCGCGCTCGTAGAACGCGCCGCGCTTCTTCAGGGCAGGCTTCAGCCCCTTCTGTATGCCGTTCCAGAGCGCCTCGACATCATCATCGGACAGAGTGTCGATGGTGCGAAGCGGATGCAGCCTCGCGAGGAAGAGAATGTCGTGGACGTAGGCGTTCCCGATGCCGGCGATGCGCTCCTGGTTCAGGAGGAACGACTTGATGGCACCCTTGCGTTTGCTGAGCATCTCGCGGAACTCCGCCAGGGACACGTCGATGGCGTTGGGCCCGAGCTTCGCGCTCATCGTGTGCTTGCCCAGCGCGCCCTCAGCGGCATAGTGGGTGTATCCGAACCACCAGAAGTTGATCGCGAGCGTGGTCTTGTCCATGAAGTGAAACGCGATGCGCCACTTCTCGGGCATGCTCTTCCTGTCGACAAGAAGCATCTCCCCACCCATGCCCATGTTAATGAGGAGATACCCCTTCGTGGTCTCGGTGAAGAGCCACTTTCCGTGGTAGGTGGTCCCCTTGAGCTTCGCACCCGCAAGCGCGCTCTTGAACTTCTTCGCCGGGACGTTCAGACACTTGGACTGGAGGACCTCTATCTCCTTGATGGTCTTACCGGTGAGTTCCTTCTGCATCTCACGCGCGCGCGACGCTATCTCGGGGAGCTCGGGCATGTGACTTCTCCGTCTAAGAAAGATAGATGGCGAACTTGCAGCGGTCGTGGCCCTGCAGCACGGATTCCTCGCACGTCACCCTGACGGACCTCTCCAGAATGGCCTCCCACAGGGGCTTGAACCAGCCCGCGCCGCAGTTACAGAACGTCGGCGACACCTTCCCGCCCCTCAGGATCGTCGCCTTGATGATGGGGCAGTGGCAGGCGGAGGCGCGCTTGACAACAGGGTCGGTCGCCTCCTTGTGCTTCGCCGCCTCTTGCGGAGCCTTGTCTATGAAGATGACGTCGTTCCCGCGCTCGGGGTCTTTGTAGTAGGGCGCTCCCTCGTAGCCCGGGTCTTCCTGGAGCCACGCCATGAACGGCTCGAGGCCGCCGAGTTCATCGTACTTGCTCTTGAGCTTCCGGATCTGTTCGGCCGGGTAGATGTGGGCGCAGCGGCACACTATCTCCCGACGCGTGTCCGCATCGGGGACGGCCGCGTCCAGACGCTCCATCGCGCTCTTCACCCAGGCGATCTTGTCGTCGGTGTCGGACTGCGGGGAGATGTCTTCGCTGCCCTCGAGCACGTCGCGCCTGACGTCGTCGCCCGCGAAGCGCCCAAGGCTGTCCTCGAACCTCTCGAGCCACTTCGGCAGGAGCATCGGAACCTGAAGCTCGGCGGTGTACACGCCCGGGTCTTCCGGGTCGTCTCCGAGGTGCGCCTCCCGCCACGGCTCCTCCGATACGCCGATGTGGTGCTCGATGGTGTAGCGCCACATCGCCCCGAACTGCTCCCCTATAGACTTGCCCGCCTCCTCGGAACCGTACTGTCCACGGAAGGTCGAGCACAACATCTGGCCGCCCTCGAGCACGCGACTCTTCACCTCGCCGCTCTCGATGGGCGCAGTGACCGGCAGACACACCTCTATAATACCCCCGCCGCGGTATATGGCGATGCGATCGCCGTCGGTGTGCGGTCCGACCACACCCTCAAGTTTCGTGAAATGGTCACCTATCTCATCGTAACCACCCTGGAACCGTATGGTTGCCACGAGCGTGTCGTCGACGGTCTTCCAGTGCACGTTCAGTTGGTCGTTCGCCACGAGGGCTTCTCCTCCCGATCCGTGTGGATGAGTCAACCCGCTTCATCAGGTTCAACACGCGCTCGCTCGCGTCGGCTGCATGCGTCTGAAAGGTCCGCAGGAACGTCAACACTACGACGGCAGGATGATCCTCGGGCGCCGGACGCCCACGCGGAGCTGCGTGGTGCCGTCGACGAGTGCCAGCCGGCCCTCGTGCGCTGAAAGAGCATCCATAAGCTCCTTCGCTATTGACGAGGCCCCGAAGGCCCCGGTCATGACCAGCGTGAAGCCGAGTTGCGGCTCCAGCACATCCTCGAGGTCAACGCCGCCCGCGATGAGTCCGGCCGCGCCCGTTTCCCGGCACTCCGTGATCGCGGCCGCGTCCGCGCGCTCGAGCACGGCCACGCACCCGGGCTCGATGTGGCCTATCGTCAGCGGACCGTGCGTCTCGCCGCCGCTTCCCCAGACCCCGTGGATGTCTGTCCCCTCGCTCACGACCGTGCACCCTCGCTCGGTCACCGACTCCACGGTCCCCGGGAGCCACGCCTGGACTTCGAGTTCCTCCAAAAGCGGCTCTATCATGATCATACCGAAACGCTTGTTGATCCGGGAGACCTTCCCGCGAACGGGCGACTTCGACGTTCTGAATGAACCTCCGGAAGTGACGGCCGCGAGCCACTGACCGCGCTCGATTTCATCGCCGACCGCGACCTTGAGATACGGCTTCAGCCGGTCGGCGTGCACGCCGAGTTCCTTCGCCACTTGAACCGTTGTCAGCACTTGAGCCTCTTCGGGGCTTTCCCGCACGACCACCGTCCCGTCGGGCAGGATCTTCTCGATTCTTCCCTCCACGGGTGAGCGGTAGGAGTGCGGATTTCCGAATCGCTTCTGCTGCTTCGCGATGACCTCTTTCCTGGCGACATCGTCCCCGACGCCCTTTAGCAGCACATCGCCAATACTTTCCGGCTCGACCTTCATCACGCGCGCCACGTTCAGGAAGAACGGCCTCAAGAACTGCCGGACGCTCCTGGCGACTATGGTGTCGGCCTCAACAACATCGCCCGGCTTGACAAATACCTCTCCCTCGGTCGCCAGCTCTCTTCGTATGGAGATTCGTCCGCGTTCTACGCGCGACTCCGCGTGAACGCGTTCATCGCTACCAGGTGGCTCGAAGCCGTCCCCGGCGGTCACGCTTGAAGACCGCACACCGAGAGCGCCATCGACGGTCCCGAGCTTAACGAGCGCCAGTTCGAAGAAGAGTTCCTTCGCGAGCCCCGGATCCATCTCCGCCAGCACGCCGAGGTGCGGGAACATGACCGCGCGGTCGACCGCGAGTTCGACATGGCCGTCCGGGGTGAGCGCGTCCGTGAGCATCATGGCGGCCGCGTCTCTCGGCGAGTGCGACAGAATGCCGCCGCTTCCGATGATGAGATCGTAGCCCATAACCTTGAGACGTCCCTTAAGCTCAGGCCTCCCCGGTTCATCACGAAGCATCGCGTTCACGTCGAGCGCACCCGGAAGCTCGCGCTCGGGCATGCCGGCCATGACCTTCAGGTGCTCTCGCACGGCCTCGCGGATCGCAACGGTGGCAATCGCCCACTCGATCATTGCGTCCTCGGCGGTAGTGGGGAGACCGGTCGGGTGAACGTGCTTGTTCCCTACCCGGTTCCAGAGTTCCCTTTCCTCGATCTCGAAATCCAGGAACTCAATGATCTGACGCGCGCCCCCGAGCTCCGCTACGTTGAGCACGCTGTAGCTCATGCCGATGTTGGCGCTGACCGTACGCACGACCTTACCGCGGCACGCGGAGAAGACGTCGGTGGTCGCTCCGCCTATGTCGATCGCGAGAATGGCCGTATCGAGATCGGCGGAGACGAGCGCCAGCAGGTCCGCGAACGCCGCCGGCGTCGGGCGGATCGGCGAGGACACCCACGGCTTGAGCTTCTCGTAGCCGGGCGCCACTGACATGACGTGGTCCATGAAGATCTCGTGGATGGCATTGTGGGCGGGTCTCGTGTTCTCGAGCTTCTCTGACGGACGGACGTTCTCAACCTGCCGGAACAGGAATCCGTCGCCCAACGCCTGCTCGACATAGGGGCCCGCGTTGACGTTGCCGGCGTAGACGACCGGCAGCTTCGAATCGGGATTGAGCTTGGGGTGGAGTTCGGATTCAACGAGTAGTTCCGCCAGGAAGGCGGGCGCGGTGATAGCCTCTCCGTCGTATCCGCCCGCAAGGAGCACCATGTCAGGCCGGAGCCTTTTGAGGTCCTCGATCTGGCGGTAGGCGGTCCGCCCGTCGTTCATACAGATCACATCAAGGACGATGGCTCCCGCGCCCAGGGCGACGCGGTCGGCCGTGTCCGCGGTGATGTTCCTCACCAGCCCGGTAACGACCATGGCCAGGCCGCCGCCCGCGCTTGAAGTCGAGAGGTACGGCACCGCGGGCGCGCCGTGTTCCAGGAGAACCTCGCCGGACTCCTGCTCGAGCGCTCGCAGCGCCTGCACAACACCGACGGACACGTCTTCGTGCGGCTTTTCGACCGTCGTCGGTGCCTCGCGGCGGAAATATTCCCAGCCGCTATTCTCCGTACGCTGAAACAAAACTGCCTTCGTCGTCGTGCTGCCAACGTCGGTGATACATATCCTGGTTAGCTCGGGGGAGTCCACAGGGCGCTGCCTTTCCGTCCGAGGATTGCTTCGTCCGAATGTAACACTCCGAGATTCAAGGAGCACGCACACTCACATGTTACCACTCCGGGAAATGTTGTGAAGCAATTCCCGGAGTCGCACCACCAGACACCGGGAACAAAGCGCGGACTCGCGTCCTCCAATACGCAGATGTCCAACTGGTCACCTGAACAAGGAAGGGGCACCAAATGCGTAATTATCGCCGATCGTTCGTGATGTTGACGGGTAGTCTGATCCTGATGGCACTGGCCTGTACCGCCTGTGGGGACACGAGCGTCGTAGCTCCCGTCGCACCGGCCGAGGCAGCGTCCCGCGCCGACCTGCCTGGAGAGTTCGAGGTTCTCATCCAGATCTCACCCGCCACGCTCGTTCTTGACTCGCCCGGGACCTGGGTTACCGTGCACGCCGAGATCGCCTACAGAGACGTAGACAGCGCCACTCTCACGATGAACGGTGTGGTGCCGACGTATTCCAAATCAGACGATTGCGGCGACCTCGTCGTGAAGTTCGAGCGCGAGGACATTCAGAACATCGTGTCGCCTCCAGAGGCAACGCTCATCCTGACGGGTCTGACCGTATCCGGTGAGTCTTTCACAGGCTCGGAGACGATAACGGTCCAATAGGGTCGTCCATCGAACACGCTTCATACCCGCCGCGGTGTCATGCAGGCATCGCGGCGGGTCTCTTATAGAAGCAGCCCACCCTCGTGCCTGAGAAGCCATTCCTTCCGCTCAAGGCCGCCCCCGTAGCCCGTCAGGCCCCCGTCGCTGCCGATGACCCTGTGACAGGGCACAATGATCGAGATGGGATTGTCGCCGTTGGCCGCCCCGACCGCGCGCACGGCGGCGGGCTTCCCTATGGCCCGCGCGAGGTCGCCATACGAGACCGTCTGCCCGTATGTGATGCTCTGGAGTCCCCGCCACACTTCCCGCTGGAACTCGGTCCCCCTGAGCGCGATCGGCAGGTCGAACTCCTGTCGAGAGCCCGCGAAATACTCGCCAATCTGCCTGACAGCTTCCTCGCACACGTCGTTCGTGGCGGCGCCTGCTCGTCGCTCTTCGACGAAGAAGAGCGAGGTGACTCCCTCTGAAGTACCACCTATCTCGATCAGACCTATCGGCGAATCGTAGTACGCGAAAGATGTCTGCATGTTGCCTCCCGACGCGCCCGCCCTCTCTAGCCGTCAAGATCGGTGCGTGAAAGCGTCCATCCCATCGTGCGGGTGTTGTACACGAGTTCGTAGAAATCTTCTTCGCTGGTTATCACGGAGAAGTAGTGAAGCTTGTACTGCCCGTCGTGTTCCTCCCACTTGCCCGTCACCCTGTCGACGTCGAAGATCCTGTTCTTCCATTTGAAACGAAGAGGGTCGAGTTGGCCGCCGCTGAACCTGGTCAGAACCGTGACCGACTCGTTGATTTCATGGATCATTCCATCTAGCCCCGTTTCGTAGGTGTTCTCGTGGCGGGACGCATTTCCGGCCGACGGAATCGGCGGACGGATGCGGCACAGTTGACCCGGCGTCGTCTGCCCGAGCCGTCGGCGCGTCACTGCTGCCGGACCCCGACCGGCATGATCCCGAGCGGCTCGGCGTCGATCCGGAGGATCTTCTTTACCCCCTCGTCGGAGAACGCTCCGACGAACGTGGTCCCTAAGCCCAGGGTTTCCGCCTGGAGGTGTATGTTCTCGGCGACGGCACCCACTTCTATATGAACGTACCGGATGCCGCGATCGCCGTACTTCTCCATGGTCCTCGAGTAGACGCCTGCTATCACGATGTCGAGCGCCGCTTCCCTGACACACTCCTGCGACAGCGCCTCGTCACAGAGCTCGGATCTCAGGTCTCCCTTTCTGATCATCTCTAGGGAGTGAGTCTTGGGAATATACCGGTAGGCGCCCGCCGCGAGGTCGTCGACCTTCCCCGCAACGACGAAGATCTCTATCGGGTACTTGGCGCCCGCCGATGGCGCCGCGCGCTTGATGCCGTCTTCCCCTGTCACGCCCTGCGCTGCCCAGAGAAGTTGCGACACATCGGCGAGAAGCACCGGCGCGTCTCGGAACCTGCGCACCGAGCGCCTGCGCGAGATGGCCTCCTCCACCGACAACGACCCCGTCTTCCTGGGCCTGGGCAGCGGCACCACGTCCGGGTGCGACGATTTGAGTTCCTCTTCGCTCGTGCGAGCATCCTCATTTATGGTGATCTCGCGGACCTTGGCGGGCGTGCCCGTCAGAAGAATGAGAGCCACGACGAAGGTCGCGATCGCCACCACGCGCTTCATCGAATACGTTCTTGTACGCATCATCTTTGGAACCTCCTCATAAGCCCGACAACACGCCCGAGAACCCGGACGTCGCCACGCTTGTCGAGCAGGATGTCGTCGTAGTCCGGGTTCTCAGGTCGGAGCACGACCTTCCCCTTTGAGGCCACGTAGGTCTTGACTGTCGCCTCGTCGTCGAGCATCACCACAACGATGTCACCGTTCTTCGCGTCGGGCTGCGGACTCACTATCACAAGGTCGCCGTTGATGATCCCGGCGTTCTTCATACTGTCGCCGGTGACGCGCAACGCGAAACACTCTTCGTTCTGAGCTATCATCTCGTCGACCGCGAGCCTTCCCTCGATGTTCTCTTCCGCGAGCATCGGAACGCCGGCCGCGACTCGACCGACCAGCGGGATCTCTATGGTGCTGCGAGAAGGCTCGACCTTAACGTGATGCTCGAGCCACTCGATGCCGCGCGAGATCCCCTTGCTCCTCTTTATGTACCCGAGCTTCTCGAGAATGGAGAGGTGATAGCGCACCCCGTTGGTCGACGAGATGTCGGCCCTCTCACCTATCTCGCGGATGGTTGGCGACCGGTCGTGCTTCCGGATCGTCTCGGTGATGAAGTTGAGAATCTCTTCCTGCGTCTGCGTGAGATCGTGTCTCATCTCTGGATTATCTCCTGCTCGTAAGACCGAGGCGGGCCGCGCCGTTTGTGGGGATTGGGCGGGCGAGCTGACCATTTCCCGTTGCCACCCAATGCGCGGCCCTGATACCCCGGCCCGTGGGGAGCCTTTGTTTTCGGAACCCGGAGCGGCTGGCCTGGTTGCCACCCTGCACATCTGTGCACCACATTACTGCACGCATGTGCAGGAGTCAAGAGGAAAAGAAAGGGGCTCTTGGGGAGTGTTCAGAGAACCCCTCAGATACAATTCCAAGAGGAGGGGCCAGCACCACCGCCGCTGTTGAGGAAGCACGCCGCGCCCGGGGCGACCCTGCCCGGCACAATGCCCCTGAGCATAGCGAACGGGCCGCCGGAGAATCCGGCGGCCCTTGAGATCGATACTCGACTCACATCACGGGTCAGTAGTTGTTCATGAACGGGATCAGGGAAGCCAGTCCTACGGTGAAGATGACAATGATGCTGACGATTATTCCTATCAGAGCCAGCACCCCGTAGATGGTGAAGTAGGTCTTGAGTTTCGACAAGGCGCCGTAGAGCTCCATCTTGCTGCCGCTCGCTTGCGCCGCCTCCACCGTGCCTGCCGTCTGGAAAAGAAGGACGCCGATCCAGATGGGCAGCCAGCAGATGACTATGCCCACGATCGAGAGGGCGATGAGAACGCCGTAGATGATCATGAGCACGCCGAGGAACTTCATCCAACCCTTCGCCGCGAACAGCGGAGCGCTGATCTCGCGGATAAGCTGCTGCTCACCGCCCCCAGAGGGGGTGAGACCACCGGTCACATCTCCCACGATCCACCTCCTGGCTTGAGACCAAGAAGGACCCCATGACACTCGCGGGAGGCTAGCACCGACGACGCGCGGCGGTCAAGCGCCTGTCGTGGGGCCCGTCAGCGCCCACCCTGAGCAAGTCGCTCCAGCGCGCCCGGCAACATCTCGGTGAACGCGCGGATCTCGTCGCGAACCCGACGATAGATGACCAGTGCCTCATCTTCGCCGCGAAGCTCACGTACCTCGCGCGGGTCGATGCCGTGCGGCTCAATACCCGCGGAGCGCACATCGATCGAGTCCGCCTGGCGCGATCACTTCTCGCACCCGCAGTCGACGTTCCCGGCGAGGATTTCTTTCCAGTCGCCGATGACATCGTGCGTCCAGCAATCGTCGGCCCCGGCGGCCTCGCGCATCACGAGCGCGAGTATGTACGCCAACTCCTTGACGGTGGCCCCGGCTTCCAGTGCGCCCTTGAAGTGCTTGAGCACGCAGGGCTTCGAACGGGCCCTTACGGAGAGCGCGAAACAGATGAACTGGTAGGTCTTCTCATCTATTGTGCGTCGGTCTCCGTACAGCTCGTCCATCTGATCCAGCTGCTCCGCGAATTCAGGGAAGAACTCGGCCAGCATCCTCAAGGTTCACCTCCTGACGGGTGTCTCGTTCGGTTGAGCAACACTGTCGCGCACGCTGCCACAAGGGAGGTCTGGCTTGCGCGCCTCGCTCAGGCTGGCTTCCACCTCGCCCTGTATGTAGGAGAGGAAGGTCGGCTTGTCCCCGACGAGCCCCCATATGGTCTCCAGTTTCTCCCAGCTTCGTTCCTCGCCCGCCTCTACCACGGACACCACGAGCGAACTCTCGAAGATGTCGTATGCGTCGACGAGCGTCGTGCTGGACTCGTCATCCAGATTGAGGATTGACCACACGAGTCGTCCGTCGGCCAGCTCTTCGGCAAAGCGAGAGCGAATCGCCTCCTCGGCGTATGCCTCGAACTTGAGGCAGGTGTCGCAGCGGAGCGTGCGGTGAAAGTAGTAGACCTGCACGTGGTTCGCGAGCGGCGCTCCCAGCTCGGAGCTCGCGGTCGAGTCAGAAGCCGCCGCCTCTGGCGCATCGCCTCCCGACGACGCGCCGTCGGCACGGCACGGTACGGCGCCGAGCGACAGCGCAAGGGTGGCGACAAGAAGCGTGAGGAACGACCCGACCAACGCCGGAGAGAACCAGACCAGGCGGACTCGCACCGTGTTTCCCGTCACGCCGCCTCCAGCAACGCTTTGATCTCGTCGACCGACAGGAGCTTGCCCGCGCTCTTCACGTCGCCGTCCACAGCCAGCGCCGGAGTCAGCATCACGCCGAATCCCATGATCTCGTTGATGTCGGTGACCTTCACGACTTCGCAGTCGAGTCCCGACTCACTGACCGCGCTTCCGACCCGCTCCGCCAACATCTTGCATTTGGGGCACCCGGTGCCCAGTATCTGGACCTTCATTGTCTCCTCCTCATCCGACGAAGGCGCCGTAGAGCATGCCTGAGACGGTCGCCATCACCACAACCAGCGCGACGAAGACGAGCGTCTTCTTCGTTCCCATGATGCTTCGAATAACCAGCATGTTCGGAAGCGACAGCGCTGGCCCCGCCAGAAGCAGCGCCAGCGCCGGTCCCTTACCCATGCCGCTACCGATGAGCCCCTGAAGGATCGGCACTTCGGTCAGCGTGGCGAAGTACATGAACGCCCCGGCCACGGACGCGAACAGGTTCGACCATATCGAGTTCCCCCCGACCGCGCGTGCGACCCAGATGGAGGGGATCATCCCTTCCTGCCCCGGGCGTCCCAGCAGAACACCGGCGACCAGGACGCCGAAAAGAAGCAGCGGCAGTATCTGCTTGGCGAACCCCCAGCTCGACTCGAACCACTCGCCCAGCTCGTCGTTCCGAATACTCGTTACAGCACCGAGACCCACGATGCCGGCCGCGAACGGAAGCAACGGCTGACCGCGCGCAAACAGCGCAAGCACGACGACCGGCACCGCCACAAGGACCAGCCGCGACACCTTCAGCCCGAACCACGTGACGAGCACCGCTCCGAGCCCGAGCGCCAGGATTGACGTCACGATCCACTTGCTCGAGTAGATCGCCGCCCACGCGCCCGTTCCCTCCGTGGGCCTACCCCAGTTCGCGAACACGAGAATGCCGACCATCAGTGCGAAGTAGACACCGTTCTGCCAGAGCGGCCTCACGACCACAGGCTCGGGCATGGCCGCCTGCGCGTCCGCCTTCTCGAGCTCTTCCTTGCGAAATATGAGGTGCATGAGAAGTCCGATGACTACGCTGAACACCACGGCGCCCACGGCCCGGGCGATGCCGAGCTCGGGTCCCAGCACCCTCGCGGTCAGGATGATGGCCAGCACGTTGATAGCGGGGCCCGAGTAGAGGAACGCGGTCGCCGGACCCAGCCCGGCGCCCATGCGGTAGATGCCCGCGAAGAGCGGCAAGACCGTGCAAGAGCAGACGGCAAGTATCGAGCCCGAGACCGACGCAACGCCATAAGCGAGCGGCTTTGGTGCGCGGGCGCCGAGGTACTTCATCACCGATTCTTTCTTCACGAATACGGCGATGGCCCCCGCTATCAGAAACGCCGGGAGCAAACAGAGCACGACGTGCTCCCGCGCGTACCACTTGACGAGGTGGAGCGCCTCCATGATGGAGTTGTCAAACCGCGGGAGACCCACGGGCAGGTAGAACGCGGCCAGAAAGACCGCGGTGATGATCGCAAGAGGCTTCCACTGTCCCTTCCAGCTCATCGTTCCTCCAGGAGTGTTCTTTCGGGGTTCGTGACGATTTGAGCCCGCGGCCGTCCGACGCTATCGCGCCGTGTACAGCAGGTAGACACCGCCCAGGATTACGAGCGCCCCGCAGACGCGCTTCACGATCACTGCCCCACGGGATCGCTCGTTCCAGTCGAGGTAGCGCTGGACGAACTCGGTGAACGTCCCTGCGAGCACGATGAACGAACAGTGGCCTATCCCGTACACTAGAAGGAGCAGCACGCCGTATGCCAGATTGGTCGACGCTAGCCTGAGTGTGACGCCAAGCATCGGCGCCATATACGCGAACGTGCACGGCCCGAGCGCCACGCCGAAGACGAGCCCGAGAACGAACGCGGCGAGCCCTCCCCTGCGCTTCATCTTGACGCTCCCAGGACCGGACCATGGCATCCGGATGACGTCCAGGAGGTTGAGACCCACCACGAAGAAGATGACGGCGACCGCGTAGTTGCCCCAGCGCCCGACGTCGCCGAGCATGCGTCCGGCAGCCGCAGTGACCCCGCCGATGGCGCCTATCGTGACGAGGATGCCGACCGAGAAGAGCACCGAGATGCCGAAGGCGCGTCGCGTGGTAATCTGTCCTTGCCCGTTTATGAACCCGACGATGAGCGGAATGCTCGCGAGGTGGCACGGACTCAGGATGATGCTCAGGATGCCCCACAAGAACGAGGCCCCGAGCGCGACTGCGGGGGCGCCCTCGACGGCGCGCGTAAGTGTGATGAAGAGCTCTCCCATGTATCCCCCCGGTTCCTTGGTTCAGTCGGTGCCGCAACGCATGCCGGCAGCGACGGCGCCGCATCTGCCGCCGGTCGCGCCGGCGGCAGACTTACTCCTCGAAGACGTACCCGAGCTCCGCCCACTTTGCGAGCATGTCCTCGCGCGAGAAGAACCCCTGGTGGCGGAAGAGCTCGTTGCCCTCCCCGTCGAAGAATATTTGCGTCGGGATGATCTTGACGCCGAACTCCCGCGCCGCCGACGCGTCCTTCCATACGTCGATGAACCTGACGTCCAGCTGCCCCTCGAACGTTTCCTTCATCTCCTCCAGAATAGGCGCCATCACTTTGCACGGCACGCACTTGTCGGCGCCCAGATCCAGGAGCACTGGGAACCCCGCCGTGACGACCGTACCGGAAGCCACGGATGAGCCCGATGACGCCTCTCTGGAAGTGGGGTCGGAGGCCGCGACGGACGTGCCCTCGGGCAGACTCGATCCTTCCTCTGCCGGCCTCGAATCATCGCCCGCGCCTCTACCGCACCCGCACGCCAGGACTCCGGCGGCAGCGATCACGAACGCGGCCAGCCAGAACCTGCCAGCCACCGTCACCTCTCTACTCGACACCATGCCTGCCACAGGATGCCTCCCCCTTGAGGACCGCTTCCACGCAGTCAAAGAAACCCATAACACATGCCATGCGAAGTGAGTAGTAGACCTCGGAGCCTCTCTTCTCGTCGCTCAGGATGCCGGCGGACCTCAGGATCGAGAGGTGTTTCGAAACGGTCGACATGTCGGCGCCCACCATCTCGGTCAGCTCGTGCACGCAGCGCTCTCCTCGCGACAGCTCGTCGACTATGTAGAGCCGCGTCGGGTGCGCCATCGCCTTGAGCACGCGCGCGCGTTCCTCGAATGTTGCCCTGGTTTTCGCGTTCACCGCTCCTCCTGACCGCGGTCCGAGATGTCCGCTGAAGGGTTTTCGACAGAGGGTCTCTTCTAACACTTGGCTATTTTACCAAATTACCAAATCATCATCAAGAGAAAAGGACCGTCCCGCGGCGGATGACGGCCCCCGTCCCCTCGTCTATTCCTCGGCGTCACCGTGGTCGTGATGCCCGAAGTCTTCTTTGTCGTACTCCATGCCGGGCCTGAACGCCGACATTTCCCGCAGCCGCTTCGCTATCCCCGGCAGCACCTCCAGAACGAGGTCGACGTCCTCGTCGGTCGACCACCTGCCGAACGTGAACTGAAGCGAGCCGTGGGCCTCTTCGTGCTTGATGCCCATCGCCAGCTGGACGTACGAGGGCTCGAGCGTCCTGGCGCTGCACGCCGAACCGCTCGAGACGCTGACGCCCTCCATGTCGAGCGACAGAAGAAGGCTCTCCCCCTCGATGTAGGCGAGTCGAACGTTCGCGTTGTTCGGTAGTCGCCGGTCACGTGGGCCGTTGAGGGTCGTGTCCTCTATGTTGTCGAGGATCCAGTCCATCAGCCGGTCGCGCATGGGCCTGACACGGGCAACGTCGGACTCCATCTCGGCGGCCATGATCTCCGCGGCCACGCCGAACCCGACGATGCCGGGGACGTTCTCGGTCCCGGATCTCAATCCCTTCTCCTGCCCTCCTCCATGCACGAGTGCCTCGAGCCTGGTGCCCTTCCTTATACAGAGAGCACCCATGCCCCTGGGCCCATAGATGTCGTTGGACGACAGAGTCATGAGGTCGAACGGTAGAGTGGACAGGTCGATGGGGATCCACGCCTCGGCCGCCGTCGCGTCGGTGTGAAAGAGGATACCCGCGGCCCTTGCGATGTCCGCGATCTGGCCGACGGGCTGTATGGTGCCGACCTCCCCCACGGCCATCATCACGGAGATCAGGATCGTATCGTCGCGGATCGCCGCCTCGACGTCGGCGGGATCGACGAATCCCTCGGAGTCGACGGGGAGGCTCGTCACCTCGAAACCAAGTCGCTCGAGATACTTGAGCGGCGTGATGACCGAGCGATGTTCGACCACGGACGAAATGATGTGTTTGCCCTTGGACTGGAGCTTGAGAGCCGCGCCCTTGAGCGCCATGTTGTTGGATTCAGTCGCTCCGGACGTGAAGACGATCTCGGCAGGTGTGGCGCCGACGAAAGACGCGACGCGTGCACGCGCTTCCTCGAGCGCCTGGCCAGCGGCGTCGCCGTCATTCCTGAATAGAACGGAAGGGTTTCCGAAGTGCTCGGTCATGTGGGGAATCATCGCCTCGACGACGCGAGGATCCACCGGCGCTCCGGACTGGTAGTCGAGGTATCCTCTGGTCACTGGCGTCCACCTCCACTCCCCGGATAACGACGCGGCGCCGCGGCGTTTCTGGCGGGTTGTCAGACGTCGCGCGTCAGAAGGACAGAATGGCGTCCGCGTCGAGCGAGAGGTCGTTCAGTGTCGCTGCGCCGACTACCTCCACTCCGTCGATGTAGTCTCCCCTGCTGAGTCCCATGAGCTGAGAGCTCTGCTCGCAGACCAGGAACGTCACGCCCGCGTCGGCGGCCCGCTTCATTACCTCGGACAGCTTGGGGAAATCTCCCATCTGGATCTTGTCCGCCTCGCCGGTCTTGACGACGGTGATCCCCTTGCCCAGGAAGTAGACGGTCGCGTCTACGCCCATGGAGACGGCCACGGTCGCAAGAACGAGGGGCGAATACAGTCTCATCGGGGTATCGATACCCGAGGTCTGCACGTAGAGGATACGCTTCTTGTCCGCCATTGTCATTACCTCCGGTGTGGAGGATGCCTGGGACAGCCCGGGCGGTGCCACCGTGCCGCACGACCGGCGCTCCCGGTCGTTCCGTGGGCACCGCTACGCCGTCCGGCGAATGAGGAACCGAAAGACGTTGCCGTCCTTCTCGCAGGAGATGAGCTCGTGGCCGGTTCTCTTCGTCCAGCTCTTGATGTCGGGCTCTGACGATGGATCGTCGGCCAGGAGCTCAAGCACTTCGCCGACCTCGACGTCGCCTATCGCCTCGTTGACCCGTATCACGGGCTCCGGGCAGAAGTAGCCGGTCATGTCGAGTGTCTCGGCGACGATTCTCTCGCTGTCGTCCCCCATTGTACCTCCGTCCATCACGGTCTCTTGACGTAGTCGGACTCGCGGGACCAAGCCAGATGCGCGCCATGTCTCTTAGTTGGCTCCCGCGAGCCCTGCGCACGTCTTATTGTGCACACGCATTAGGATGCCGACACGCCGACGTGGGTTCTCGGCGCCGGCTGCTCGGTTGCTGCCTGGAAACGGGCTAGTGGCTAGTAGACGATGGCCGAGTGCAGTATCCCCACAAGCGCCCAGAGTGGCCCCAGGACCCCCGAGAAGATGAGAAGCATCAGGATCATGAATCCGTAGCGCCCGATGCTGAGGAACTGCCAACCCATGTCGCGCGGCAGGGCGGCCGCGATGAGACGGGACCCATCGAGCGGTGGAATCGGCAGAAGATTGAAGAGAGCAAGAAGCAGGTTGATGTATATGCCCCACGAGGCGATGGTCGCGACGAACAGCCATCCGAACGACAGCGACACGTGGAAGACGAGCGAGTAGACCATGACCTGCGCCAGGTTCGAGACGGGCCCGGCCATGGCCGTGATGGCGAAGTCTCTCATCGGGTCCTTGAACTGCCGCATGTCGATCGGGACGGGCTTCGCCCAGCCCAGGAGCGGGAGGTGCATTATCACGGCTATCGCCGGCAGGATGATACTCCCCACGAGGTCGATGTGGGGTATCGGGTTCAGGGTTATCCTGCCCTGTCTCCTGGCCGTGGGGTCACCCAGCTTCTCCGCCACCACTCCGTGCGAAACCTCGTGGATGATCACGGAGAAGAGCAGGATGGCTATCGTAACAGGGATCCGGAGTACGCTGATGATGCTGTCCAATGGCGCCTCGCGCGCGCTGCGCAGTAGTTCCTCTGTGCGGCCGGTCACTCAGGCCTCGTCGTCCTCAACCTCGTCGCCGGCCCAACCCGCGTCGTTCGTCCGTCCGGCGACGACATCCACGATGTCCTTGAACCGCGTTATGACCTCGCAATCGACATCGTCGTAGGCTCCGACCGGATCGAAGAGCACTGGCAGCATGCCGGCCGCCCTCGCCCCGCGCACGTCGACCTCGTAGTAGTCGCCGACGTATACCGCTTCCTCGGGCGACAGAGAACTTCTCTTGAGCGCGTCCCGGAAGATCCCGCGGTTCGGCTTGCTGATACCCACGATAGCCGAATCGATGACGAAGTCAAACCGGTCAAGAATGCCGATCTCGTCCAGCCTCCACTCCAGGCGCCCGTCCGAGTTGGATATGATGCCCAGAGACAGGTTCCGCGCCGCCAGTTCGTCCAGAGTGTCGTCCAGACCCTCGACCGGTTCCTTCCATATGCCGAGCCCGGTGTCGTTCGCAACGCGAGTCATCTCGATCGCGTCCGGGATCGTTTCCGCCGGAACGCCGAGCAGCTCGAAGAACGGCGTGTAGTACACCGACCAGAATTCGTGCACGCCCGAGCCGGGAGAATCTGCCACCGATCTGTCGAACGCGCTTCTGGCGGCGGCCTCGGCTCGCACGATCCCCTCAATGGCAACCTCAACACCAAGAGCCTCGCAGATATCCCGGTAGATGTAGTAATCCGGGAAGAGGATCGTATTGCCCGCGTCGAAGAAGACGCCTCGTATCATGCCGGATACCTCATACCTGCCCTATCGGGACGGAACCGCCCTCGTGACCCGCTGCGCGGACGCGCCCGCGTTCAGACTGTGCAACCAGGCGTTGTGGTAGTCGTGGAGCGCGTCGACCTCGCCGCCGGCGCCCGGGGCGTCATGCGAGAGGCCGCGGTCAAGCGCCGCCCGCGCCGCCCGCGCCGACATCTTCGCGGCGGCAAGCTCCATGCTCTTTCTCAGGTCGCGGTCGACCTGCTCGAGCACGGCGCTCTTGCGCCTCTCGTCCAGGTCGTCCGAATAGCCCGCTCTATCACAGTAGAGCCTCTCGAGCGCGTCCTCGGCCCTGGCCACCAGTGTCGACATGTGCTCCACGGCCCGCTCCGCCAGCATCGCGTTCGCCTCCACCTGATATGCGAGAAGCGCACCGATGCGCGCTCGGGCCTCCTCGCTCGCCGCGCCTCCCATGTAACCGCGCTCGTGACCCTGTTCGCCCGCCGCAGCCTCGTCGTGTGGCTCGTTGAGCACGCGCTCTGTGAGGTCGCGCGCGAGTTCCCAGTCGCTCCTCATCACTGTCCAGGGGATGTAGAGATCGCCGTCCGCCGCGGGGGGCGCACTTAGAGCGTCCACCGAGCTCGCGGAGGGCTCGAGGAGTTTCCCGAGTTCTACGAGTAGATCCAGCACGCCCGACATCGACTCGAGAGCGGGGCCCGTCCTCTCGGACGGCTCTCCGCTCGTCGCCACTGCCCGCGACGCCTCGGCCCATTTCTCGGTGAGAAGTTCGCCGCTGCTCGCGCTCAGTGAGTCGACCAGAACGCCCAGGTCGTGGGTACCGGCCGCGACCGTGGCGCAAACGGCATCGATCCGCCTAGAAGTCTCGACGATCCTGGGGGCGAGTTCCGCTATGCTGTTCGAGTTGCCCTGCGCGACGGCCTGCTCCAATTGTCGCTGGTCGGCCGCGAGTCCGGCCGCGAGGTCGGCCGAAGCCTCACCTCCGGCGGTGACGCGGTCCACCAGCCCCTCGAAGCGTGTCATCATCCCGCGGGCCGGCGTGGAGGAAAACTCGTGCCACACGACGAAGCCGAAGAGGGTGTCCCTGAGAGCGCTCTCCGCCGGGATGATCCTCGATATCCCGGCGATGCCGAAGGTGACGTCCAGCTCTCCGATCGCGGTGACTGTCTTCCTTATGCGCGCTGTGGTAGTCGAAAGTTCCTCTCCCGCCTCAACGAGCGTGGTCAGGTCCTCACCAGTCTGGGTCTGGGCGATCATACTGAACTCCGCCGACAGCCCATCGGCGAACTGAGTCTTGAGATCGAGGATCGTCGGAACCAGCCACGGCCGAAGCGGGATGTCATAAGGAAGTTCGGCGCCCGCAGGCGGAGCCACCGGGATGAGCACGGCGTCCTGGGCCGTCACTACGGACGGAGTGACCGCGCAGATCAGTAGTATCGCCAGCATGCGAAGACCAAGGGAAAAAATGGAGTTCGTTCTCATGCGCATCATCGAGAGCTCCCCCTGCGGACAGGACGAATACCGCCTCTGTCCAAATGTATGTGATTCATGCGCTGTCGTGGACCGTAGGCCCTCGTCATCACCGAACCGGCGGGCTCAAACAGAACGCGCCCGTCGGTGAGTAAATGGTATCACAGTGCCATTCGCGTGCCAACATGGGGCATTCAAGACCGCATGCGCTTGCCCAAAGACGCACCAGGGTGCATAATTGGCCCTGAAACGAATCACAGGAGCGCCCGGGGCCTCGACTCCGGGCTCAACCGGGGATGGGGGAACCAGAGATGCGAGAACGCACACGAAGCTCCCTTGGCCTTCTGCTAGCGGTCGCCGTGGCGGCGCTGCCGACGCTCGCTCACGCGGTTCTCGAGCCGCTGGAGCTGTCGGAAGCCGTCAGCCTGGCGAACGCCCTGGGGGGCCTCGAGAAATACCCGGACGCCAATTCCGTCACCGGTCTCGACCACGCGCGCATCGAGTTCGACGAGAGCGGCGCCTACGAGGAGTACAACCACACATTCACGAAGGTGCTCACCGAAGAGGGGCGGGACAGCAACGGCAGCGTGGCGCTCACCTACCACAGACGATACGGTTCCGTCGAGATCGTGATGGCGAGAGTCGTCAAGGCCGACGGAACGGAGATCGTGGTCGGAGAAGACCTCATCACCGAGGGCACGCCTCCGGCTGTTTCCGCGATGAACATATTCGAGGAGGACTTCCGGGAAGTGTCTGTCGTCTTTCCGGGCCTGGAGGTGGGTGACGCCGTCGAGTACATTGTCCATCAGAGCTACGAGCCGCTGATCGACAACGGCTTCACCGGCATCTATTTTCTCCAGCATGTAGAGCCCATCGCCGAATCCCGAGTGACGATCGTCGGCCCGTCGAGTCTCCCGCTCGTCCACGTCGTCAAGAACGGCGAAGCTGAGTTCACGGAGAGCACCGACGGCGGCCGCACGACCTACACGTGGACCACGCGCGACGCGCCCAAGATCGAGCGCGAACCGGCCATGGCGCCTCCGAGGCAGTTCGCCATGAGGCTCATCGTCTCGACGATGCAGACTTGGGAAGAAACGTCCCGCTACGTCTGGAAGATGGTCGACGAGAAATGCGTGGCGGAGGATTCCATTGTGGACCTCGTGGCCGAGATCACGGACGGGCTGACGTCCACCGAGGACAAGATCCGAGCCATCCACTACTGGATCCTCGCGAACGTGCGCTACCTCGGCATTGCGATGGACCGCGGCGCGTTCCTCGAGCCGCACCTCGCTGCCTACACGCTCGAGAAGGAGTACGGCATCTGCCGGGACAAGGCGACGCTCATGATCACGATGCTCTCGGAGATCGGCGTGCCTGCCTGGATGGTGGCGATCAATCCGAGCCACAGGATGGACACGGAGATACCAACCATCTACTTCGAGCATGGGATCGTGGCCATCGAGGGGCCGGACGGCGACTACCTCTACATCGACCCAACGATCGAGGAAACGCGCGAGGTCTACGCCGCCTACGTCGGCGACCGTTACCTCCTGGTCGCCACGGAGGAAGGTGAGGACATCCGACAGGCCCCGCACGTTCCTGCCACCGCAAACTCGGGCGACATCACGGACCGCGCGGTGCTGACAGACGACGGAGGCATCGAGGGCGATGTCACCATCACGGGGAACGGCTTCTACGAGCTCATACTCCGGACCGTCAATAAGAACATGGGTCGGGAGCAGTTCGAGGACACGGCCCAACAGATGCTCAATGGCGTCTACCCGGGAGCCGAACTCAAGAGCTTCTCGGTCACGGACGCCGACGACCTCTACGAACCGACGACGATCGAATTCTCCTATCGCATAGACGACTACGCGCTGAACGCGGGGCCTTACACGCTCTTCCGCGTTCCGGCCGCGACAGGCTCGTTCGAGCTGTTGTCCGAGTTCCTCTTCGAGCGGCTGGTGGGACTGCCGGAACGTCAGTACCCGGTGGCTCTGGGAGTCACCCTCGGAGTCGACGAGAAGGCGGAGGTCGTGCTTCCCGACGGATTCAGCGTGGAGAACCTGCCTGACGCCGTCGATTTCGAGGCGGGCGCCATCAGCTTGTCCATGACCTACGAGTATGTGCCGCGGGACGCGGGCGGAGGCGGGGTCATCCGCTACAACAGGAGATTCGGGATCGACGCTTTCGAAATCTCCCCCGAGGACTACCTGAACCTGAAGGAAGCGGTCAGACTCGCCGCGAGTTCCGAAAAGGGCGAGGTCATTCTCAAGAGAGAGGAGGGCTAGATGAAGAAGCTCGCATTCACACTGACGGCTCTGGCCCTTCTCGCGGGCTGCGCGACTCTGACACCGCCTGTCGGCAAGGTCGCCCCGGTTGATGAGGGTTTCTCGCAGTGGTTCGACACGGACGTCGCCGGTCTCGTAGAGAACGCCCCCGACAAGGAGGACTATCCCGACGCCTCGGCCCTGCTCCTCAAGGTGCAGGAGACAGCGGAGGTCGCCGACGACGGGTCGGTTGTGACGACGCGTAACAAGCTCATCAAGGTACTGACGCTCAGGGGCCGTGAGCGATACGGCAATCAGTCGTTCCTGTTCAACACGGAGCTTTCGGAGCTTTCGTTGGTCAAGGGCGTAACGACCACGAAGATGGGACGGGTGGTCGAGGTGGAGGAAGACGCAGTCAACGAGGTGACGCCGGCGTTCCTCGAGGGAGCGTCGATGTACGCCAACGTCATGGAGAAGGTCGTCTCGTTCCCGGTGGCGGGACCGGGATCGACAATGGAGCTTCAGCTCAGGGGCGACCACCAGCCGGCCGCCGACGGCAGCTACTCCGGCATCGAACACATGGGCGCCATGGACCCGCTGTTCGACGCCTCCTTCACCATCCGCTATCCCGAGGGCGCGGAAGCTCCGCAGAGCGTCGGTTACACGGGGAGCCTGGGCGCCACGACGATAAGAAAATCCGCCGATCCGTGCGAGATCGTCTACAGCGTCTCCGACGTCCCGGCCCTGGTCGAAGAGGAGAACATGCCTCCGGCTGATGAGCTCTATCCGACCGTCGTCTACTCGTCGTACACGAGCTGGCAGCAGCCGGCTGAGTTCTTCGCGGGCGAGTTCTTCCCGCGCGTCGAGACCAGCGGAGAGATAGTGTCGCGCGCGACCGAGTTGACGCGGGGGTTGTCGTCCAGCGAGGACAAGACGCGGGTGCTGTTCCTGGACGTCGCGACAGGCGTCAGGAACGTGCATATGCGACTGGGCCTCGGTGGGTACGCCCCGAACGACGCAAGCCAGGTGCTGAAGAACAAGTATGCCGACACGCGCGACAAGGCGGTGCTTCTCATCAGCATGCTGCGCGCGGCCGGCGTCGACGCGTACCCCGCGCTGGTGGCCGGAAGCCCGGACGCCCGCTTCACAGAGTCGGTGCCGACTCTCAAGCAGTTCTCGCGCATCCTCGTCGCGCTGCCGGACGGCGATTCCTACCGCTTTCTGGACCCGTTTCTCAACGACGCATCCTACGGCTTCGTGCGGTGGGGGCGCGGGAACACGAGTCTGGTGGTCAAAGACGACGGCTCCGGCGAACTCGTGGATGTCCCCGGCTTCCGCGCGTCGGAGAACCACTCGCAAAAGAGCATGCTGGTGACGCTCGACGGTGACGGGAACGCGGACATCCGCGCTTCCTGTGACCTCACGGGCTACTTCGACAGGAAGACGCGGATAGACCTCAAGGACGCGACGACGCCGGAGGAGCAGAAGCTGTTCGATACGGCCGCGAACCTGGTGTCCGCCGGCGCGTCCGATTCCGACCACTCGCACTCGGACCTCACTGACCTCGTCGAGCCGGTCACCGTGCTCCAGAACATCGAGGCGGAGGGATTCGCGGTGCCGCAGGGCGACATGATGATCGTCCACCTGCCTCCGTTCCCCTACTCGTTCGCCGCGACGGGCGTCTATCCGTCGCTTTCGGAGCGCCGCTACGCCTTCGAGTTCCCGTGCGAATTCCGAAGCGACTTCGAGATCCATCTGTCGCTGCCGGAGGGATACGAGGTTGCGTGGGCGCCGGAAGACGTTATGCTCACGACACCCGACGCGGTGTTCGAGCTGTCGTGTGAATTGCACGAGGATGAGCGCAGCGTGGTCTGGAGACGGTCGGTGGCCGTCAACGAGCGCAGCGTCGCCGTCCACAACTACGACAAGTTCAAGGAGAGCTACGACGGCCTCATCTCTCCAAAGAACCGGCTGCTGCTACTGAAGAAGATCTAGATCCTGCGATGGGTGCGGATCGTCGCGGCACGAGGTCTCGGCGGTCCGGCCCCTCCCGCTTCGCGAGTTTCCATGAGATACCGCGCGCTTGAAGAGATAGCGGGAAAGATCGAGCGGAAGCACATTCCGTTCTCGGACCTCATGCCGTGGCGAGTGCGCCGAATCCTCCTCGTGTCGAGTCTCTACGACTCGTTCACGTTCCAGGAGGACGGCAACCTCGGCGAGATGCTCTTCTCCGAGTATCAGGAACTCAATCTGAGCTCCGTCCCCACTATCACCAGGGTGTCGACGGCCGAGGAGGCGGTGCGGGAACTCGCCGACACCAAGCCCGACCTCGTCATCACGATGCCTCGCGTCGGCGAGATGGACGTCTTCGAGTTCGGCCGTCAGTGCAGAGAAATGGCGCCCGAACTCCCCGTGGTTCTCCTGGCCTACGACACGCGCGAGCTGGCGATTCTCAAGGAGAGACTGGAACGCAAGGCCATCGACAGGTTCTTCGTGTGGCTCGGCGACGCCAGGGTCTTTCTCGCCATTATCAAGTGGGCGGAGGACCTGATGAACGCCGGGCACGACGCCGAGATCGCCGGGGTCAAGCAGATCCTCCTCATCGAAGATTCGATCCGATTCTACTCCGCATACCTGCCGATGCTCTACGGCGAGATAATGCTGCAGACGCAGACGCTCATGGCCGAGGGAGTCAATCGTATGCAGCAGTTGATGCGCATGCGGGCTCGACCCAAGGTGTTGCTGGCCGGGAGCTACGAGGAGGCCGAACAGCTGTTCCGGGCGAGCGGCGAGCATCTGCTGGGTGTCATCTCCGACGCCCGATTTCCGAGGGCCGGCAAGTCGGATTCGTCCGCCGGACTCGAATTTGCCCGCATGGTCAAACAACAGGATGCGGGCACACCCGTTCTCATTCAATCGACCGACGAAGGGATCGCAAAGAAGGCGGAGGAACTGGGAGCCGCGTTCTGTCGCAAGACGTCACCGAGGCTCCTGCACGATGTGCGCGGGTTCATTCGCAAGCATCTGGGGTTCGGCGACTTCGTGTTCCGGGACGAGGGCGGAGCCGAGGTAGCTCGGGCCGACGACCTCCGCAGCCTCGTCGATGCGCTCAAGACCGTCCCGGAAGAGTCGCTTCTGTTCCACGCTAACCGCAACGACTTCTCCACCTGGCTGATGGCGCGTACTGAGTCCGACCTCGCCAAGGCTCTCAAACCCCGGAAGACCGACGAGTTCACGAGCCCGTCCGCGATGCGCGACTATCTGCTGTCGGCGGTCCGAACGTATCGGAGCCGCTCCCGGGCCGGCCTGGTCGAGGAGTTCTCCAGTGCGACGTTCGAACCGGAGACCACTTTCTCGCGGATAGGCTCGGGGTCGCTCGGAGGCAAGGGACGAGGCCTTGCGTTCGTCAACTCTCTCCTGAACGCATACGAGATCGAGGACCGCATCGACGGCGTCCACATCCACGTTCCGAGCAGCGCGGTCGTGGCGACGGGCGTGTTCGACCAGTTCATGGACGAGTCGGGGCTGACCTCGTTCGCCCTCGACGAAGAGGATGACGGGAAGATTCGCGAGGCGTTCCTGGCGGCCGAGTTCCCTGGTGAGACCAGGGACGAGCTGTCTTCGTTCCTGTCGCGGGTGGAGTATCCCCTGGCCGTGCGTTCATCGAGCCTCTTCGAGGATTCGTCGTTCCAGCCGTTCGCCGGCGTGTATCAGACCTACATGATCCCCAACTCCAACGCGGACCTGGACGTTCGTCTCAACGAACTCTGCCGCGCGATCCGCCTGGTGTACGCGTCCACCTACTCCGCGGACTCCAAGGCCTACATCGAGTCGACTCCCAGCCGCCTGGAAGAGGAACGGATGGGCGTGATCATCCAGCAGATGGCCGGGCGAAGGCACGGCGACTACGTCTATCCGAACCTGGCCGGCGTCGCGCGCTCCTACGACTTCTATCCGGTTAAGGGAATGAAGGCCGAGGACGGCATCTCCTCGGTGGCTCTCGGGCTGGGCAGGATGGTGGTGGAGGGAGGCCGCGTGGTGCGCTTCTCCCCTGCCCACCCGAACAAGCTCTTCCAGTTCTCCTCGACGAAGGACTACCTGAACAACGCGCAGCGCGAGTTCTACGCGCTGGACATGACCTGCGACGCGCCGGTCTGGAGCGCCACCGATCGGGTGGACGCCAATCTGGCTCTCTTGGGTCTCGATGTGGCGGAGGAGCACGGCACGCTCGACCGCGTGGCGTCGGTGTATTCCGCCGAGAACGACCGTATCTACGAGGGCACGGGCAGGCCCGGGCCCCGGCTCGTGACGATGGCCGGCGTCCTGGATGGCTACTCGTTCCCCCTGGCCGAGACGCTCCGGCTTCTCCTGGAGGTCGGGAAGGCCGGCTTCACCAGCCAGACGGAGATGGAGTTCGCTGTCAATTTCGCCGACAGGCCCGGCGAGCCGCACGAGTTCGCGTTCCTGCAGATTCGACCGATGGTCTTCGGCGGCGGGTTCGAGGACGTCGACCTCGGTGGGATAGAACCCAGAGGCGCCGTGGTACTCTCCGACGGTGCACTGGGTCACGGCCACATCGACGACATCAGGGACATCGTCTACGTGAGGCAGGACACGTTCGACAGAAGCAGGTCCGTCGACATCGCCGCGGAGATAGGAACCCTGAACGACCGGCTTACGAAGGCCGGCCGCCCCTACCTTCTGATCGGGCCTGGCCGCTGGGGCAGCGCCGACCCGTGGCTGGGCATACCGGTGCGGTGGACGCAGATCTCGAGGGCCCGCTGCATCGTCGAAACGGAACTCCCCGACATCAAGGTGGAGCCCTCGCAGGGCACCCACTTCTTCCAGAACATCACGTCCTTCGGCGTGGGCTACTTCACGGTGAGCGGGAGCGGGCCAGGCGCGTTCATCGACACGGCCTGGCTCGATGCGCAGCCCGCCGAGTCGGAGACGGCTCACGTGCGCCACCTCTCGTTCGATGATCCGCTCGAAGCGGCGGCCAACTCGAGAACGGGCCACGGCGTAGTGCTGAAACCGGGGGTCCGGCTCACCGGACACGCCGACGAGTAGTTCGCCCTCACCGCCCAATCGGATCGTGCTCGTGTTCTCTGCAGACCGCACCCTCTTCTCAGGACCAGCGACGACCGTACACAGCGAGGCGGCAGAAGGTAAACCCTCCGCCGCCTCGCGTTCGGTGCGGAACCGCTGTGCGGTCCGCCCTCGAGTCACTTCACCGCAGCACGTATCTTACCGCGGTACATCCGTTCTTAGATGACGCCCTGATCGAGCATCGAGTCGGCGACCTTGATGAATCCTGCGATGTTCGCGCCGACCACGTAGTTGCCCTCGACCCCGAATTCCTTCGAGGTCTCGAACGCCGCCTTGTGGATCGCCTTCATGATGTTGTGGAGGCGGGTGTCGACTTCCTCGCGCGTCCAAGAGAGCCTCAGACTGTTCTGGCTCATCTCGAGACCGGAGGTGGCGACGCCGCCGGCGTTCGCGGCCTTGCCGGGACCGTAGAGGATCTTCTTGTCGAGGAAGACCGCCACGCCCTCGGGGACCGTCGGCATGTTCGCGCCCTCGGAGACCACGTAGACGCCGTTCCTAACCAGGTTCTGGGCGTCCTTCTTGTTGATCTCGTTCTGCGTCGCGCTCGGGAAGGCGCAGTCGGCCTTGACGTCCCAGAGCGGGTTGTGGTCGGCGCCGGAGTCGACCGGCGTGTAGACCGCGCCCGAGAACTTCTCGGCGTATTCCTTGATTCGCCCGCGCTTCACGTTCTTGAGCTTCATCAGGAACGCCAGCTTGTCGCGGTCGATGCCCGCCTCGTCGAGGATCCAGCCGCTCGAATCGGAGCACGTGATGCATTTGCCGCCGAGGTCGAGGATCTTTTCGATCGCGTACTGCGCGACGTTCCCGCTACCCGAGACCAGGCAGGTCTTGCCTTCGAGCGTCTCGTTGCGGGTACCGAGCATCTCGGCCGCAAAGTAGACCGCGCCGTAGCCCGTCGCCTCGGGACGAATGAGGCTGCCGCCCCAGTTCAGACCCTTGCCCGTCAGCACGCCCGTGAACTCGTTCGTCAGCTTGCGGTACTGGCCGAACAGGAAACCGATCTCGCGGCCGCCGACGCCGATGTCACCGGCCGGCACGTCGGTGTTCGGACCAATGTGCCGGAAGAGCTCGCTCATGAAGCTCTGGCAGAACCGCATGACCTCCAGGTCACTCTTGCCCTTCGGGTCGAAATCGGAACCGCCCTTGCCACCGCCCATCGGGAGCGTCGTCAGGCTGTTCTTGAAGACCTGCTCGAAGGCCAGGAACTTCAGAATGCCGAGGTTGACGCTCGGGTGGAACCTGAGTCCGCCCTTGTAGGGACCGATAGCACTGTTCATTTCGATGCGGAAGCCGCGATTGACCTGGACCTCGCCGCTGTCGTCTACCCACGGGACGCGGAATATGATGACGCGCTCGGGCTCGACGATGCGTTCGATTATCTTGCCCTTGCGGTACTCCGGACGCTTCTCCAGAACCGGCCAGATGGACTCGACGACCTCATCCACCGCCTGATGGAACTCGGGCTGCGCAGGGTTCTTGGCCTTCACGGAGTCCATGAACTCACTGAAGCTTGCCGCCATTACATCCTCCTCCGATGAGACAGGTGCTTCTGAATGCGTCTGCCGGGCGGCCCTTTCCCACCCGAGAGCGCCGAAAACGAACCCTAGGATGTTAGCATGAGGGGCACCCCTCGTCAACGATGATTCACGACGAAAGAGGGCTCCCGAAGCGTTCGGGAGCCCTGATGGCTATGCGTATGTTCGACCCTCCGCCCGGCGGCCCGGGCGGCGGGCCAGGTGGGTTGAACGTGCCGGTTGGGCGAATGCTCAAGGTGGGTCAGCGCGTTCCTGGCGGGTCCTCGGTCATGCGCTCGGCCACGAGTACCGTGTGCTTGCCCTCCTGGGCAACCACCGTGCAGTTCCCGAAGACCTTTTCGATGTGCCGCTTGATCCCGACGTAACGCATGAGGACCAGGTACATCTTGCCGTGGAACCTCAGGTGGGCGTAGGCCTGGTCGACCAGAGGGTAGAGCACGTCGATACCGGAGTGAAGTGGTGGATTTGAGACAACGCGGTCGAAGCGCTCGCCCCGCACCGCGTCGAAGCGGTCACTGACCACGGCTTCCACTCGGGGCTTGCCGTTCTTCCGCGCGTGATGAAGATGGTGGGCCTCGATGTTGCGAGCGGCGCACTCGACTGCCCGCGCGTTCGTATCGACCATCACTACGCGCCCCACCGAAGCCATGTGCGCCGCGGCGATGCCGATGGGACCGTACCCACACCCGACGTCGATCACCGAGTTCATCGGCATGATGTCCACCGACTCGATCAGGAGACGCGTGCCGTCGTCCATCTCCTTGCGCGAGAAGATGCCGGCGCGCGTGCAGAACGTGTACTTCCTGTTGCGTAGTCGCGTCTCTACGGTGTGTTCGTAGACCGACAGGTCGATGGGCGCGGGCGAGCGAACAGGGCTCCTCTCGGCGCGCATTAGCCAGTACCCACCGCTCCTGCTTATGACCTTCGAGGGACCGATCGTCTCCGAGAGTTTCCGCATGTAGCTCTTGGCGCCCTTCTTCACCTTCGCAACGAGGTAGAAGCTACCTCCGTTCCTGAGCTTCGGACGCGCGCGGTCTATCATCTCGAAGATGGCCTCGGTGCCTTCCTCGATCGGGGGGTTCAGCGTGATGATGTTGAAGTCGCCGTCGGAGTAGCGATCGAGCGTGTGGTCGAGAACGATGTGGGCGTTCCTGATGCCGTTGGCCCTGACGTTCTCCTGTGCCCACCTGACGGCGCGGATGTCGGAGTCGACCATGCAGATATCGACCCCGGGCGCGCTGTCGGCGAGGGCGATTCCCACGGCCCCGTAGCCGCAACCGTAGTCCAGGATCCTGTCGCCGGGCTTGACGTTGACCTTGTCGATGAGGATGCGCGTCGATTTCGCGATGCGGTCTTTCGAGAAGAGCCCGCCCACGGCACGGAACGTTCTCTCCTGGTGTTTCAGCCTGGATGTGATCTCGTAGGAGCTCTTGACCATGTCGGGCGCCAGACGCTGTTGAGATAGAATGCCCCGCCTGCTAGAAGCGGGGCATCCGCGAGCTGGAGGCGATGATCGCCGTCGCCTTCAGCAGAACATCAGAGACGGTAGGGCGACGGCAATCGTTAATGAGCCGCCAACCAATCCTAGCGAAAACCGGCCCGCGGGCCGACCGTTGATCTTTCGGGTTTCATCTGAACTATACGATGCAACCAAGGGGCGGTCAAGTTGATTGTGGAGTTTTCGCGGTGAACCCACTTCGCCCTATCCGCTTCGCGACCATGAGGCCGCCCGCGAACATCGGCGCGAAGTAAAGCGCGGTCCGCCACAACACGAGCGACACGCCGATGAAGTGCGCCGGCAGGAACGCGGCGAAGAATCCTATGTAGCCGCCCTCGCCGAACGCCAGCGAGCCCGGGGTCGGCGTCGCCATTATGACGGGCTTGAGTAGGCACTGGAGGATCAGCGGGCCGACCATCGAACCCCTGTAGCCGAACCCCCACAGAATGATGATGGCGACCATGAACTCGGATATGTAGGCGAGAACGACCAGGAGAATGCCGAAGAACAGAACCCAGCGTTTGTGACGGCCGAGGGTCGTCAGGGCCTCGCGGAAGACGTGCGACTCCTCCTCCATCAGGATCCGGGATTCCTCGATCTTCTGCGCGGCCTTCCCGCGCAGCCTGTTGCCCAGAAACGCCGCTACGCTGTCGATCATGCGGTCGAAGTGCCTCGGGTAGCGGAGTGTGATGATCAGCATAGTTACGATGAACACGAGCGGCAGCGCGGACAGCGGCCCGACGATGCTGAGGAATTTGGCCGTCCCCTCCGAGCCCTCCCACCCGAGCGCCGTGAGCGTGGTGGCGCCGACCAGCACGAAGAAGAAGAAGACGCCCGGGACGAATCCCTTCACGAGCACGACCGCCGTCGCCCACCCGGCGCGCACTCCCTTCCTCGTCAGAAGGAACCCCTGATAGGGAACGCCGGCCGCGCTGATGGGAATCAGCTGGCCGACGAAATACCCCTCGATCGTGAGTTCGAAGGCCTCTATCGCCGTGATCTTCTCGTCTTGCGTTCCGTTGACCAGGACCAGGAGCGCCAGAGACTCGAACACCATCCTGAAGAACTCTGCGATGAAGAGAAGCGCGAGCAGCCCGACCCCGAACGAGAGCACCCCATGCCAGGTCGCGTCGCCGGTGGTGACGATGACCGTCACTGCCATGATCGCTACGCTGCCGACGACGAAGATCAGCGCGGCACGTTGCAGCTTGGAGCGATCCAGACTGGGCGCAGTAAGTTCCGTCGACAGAGGAGTCCCCCTGATCAGGTGGCCGAGCTGACAGTGTGCAGCCCGGCAACTATAGGGTCAGGTCTTGCGGTGGTCAATGAAGATGCGGGAAGGCTGCCTGCGGCAGGATGTCATCTGCAGGTGGCCTTGATCGCGCTCCAGCTGACGGGCGCGGGCGGCTTCTGCTCGTCGGGGCCGGTGTAGATACCTATGACCTGAATGTCGTCCCTTCCATCCAGGATGGTCGTGTGGGGCCCGGACTCGCTCAGTAGCTTGATGCCGGGAGTTGCGGGCCACTCGAGGTTGACGAAGCGGATCCCCGGAGCCACGACAATGGTGTCGTGCGGCGCGGTGGCCAGCAACGCACTCTCTATAGTGGCGGCATCGATAGGTACGTGGATGACAGCGGCCGTGGACACGACAGATAGGTGAAGCAGGAACGCACAAAGTGCGAGTATTCGTAGCGTCGCTGCCTTCTCTCCATTACTATACCACAATCCATTTTGGAGAGACAGTGCCCCACGGGACGAGGATCACCGGACCACACGGCACGACCCAGGGAACGCTTCTTGCATTTGTCACGCAATGATTGTTGCATCCAGGGCTACAGGGAGGTTGGTTTGCATAGACGGAATACAGGCTCAGCGTTCACGCTGCTCTTGGGCGTGCTTCTCGCGTGCGTGCCCCAGGCCGGCGCCCGTCCGCTTCAGGGATTCGGCGCCGACACGGTCGGCGGTGCGGGAGGCGAGAGCTACGTGGTGACTTCGCTGGCGGACTCGGGACCGGGCACGTTCCGTGACGCCGTCTCCACCTCGAATCGCGAGATCACGTTCGCGGTCGGAGGCACGATCGAGCTCCAGAGCACCGTCCGCGTGACGGGACACCACCTGACTATCGACGCATCGACGGCGCCCGCTCCGGGCATCACGATCACGGCGGCGCACACAGGTGTCGTCGGAGCACTCTTCGACATCCGTGGCGCGAGCGACATGATAGTCAGACACATCCGCGTCATCGACGCTCCGGACCCGGAAGCGGGAGATAACCTCCGTATCTGGGACGGCGCTTACAACATCGTCGTTGATCACTGCTCCTTCCGCAGGGGCGGCGACGGGAACCTCGACATCTGCGAGAGCGCTCACGACATCACGATCCAGTGGTCGATAATCGCCGAGACCATCAAGAACTCCCTGATTCGCACCGGCCTCACGAACATCTCGCTGCACCACAACTTGTTTATCCTGGGTAACGAGCGGAATCCACAGCTCGACGACGCGACCTCCGTGGACATGGTCAACAACGTCATCTACGGGTGGGCCACGAACTACGGCACGCGCATCCGGAACGGAGCGACCGCCAACCTGGTGAAGAACTACTACATTCCAGCACCCGGCAGCGACGAATACAACACCCTCGTGATAGAGCCGGACGCGGGCGCCGTCTACATGGAGGGGAACGTCATCCCGCCAAGCTGCCCGACCAGCGGCACGACGCAGACTCGCATGGACGCACCGCCGGTGACCGAGATGTCTCCCCTTGAGGCGCTGGAGGCCGTGCTGGAAGAGGCAGGAGCCCACCCACACGACGCGGACGACGAAGACTACCTCTCCGGCGTCGTGTCGAGCCCGGTTGAGCCGACATCCTGGGGACAGATCAAGTCGATGTATCGATCGGGGTAGGCTGGGTAGGAGCCGGCCGGATGGTCACGCTCCCTCGGCGGGTCCAGTCGGTCGGGTTGACCGTCACATCTCGAAGCATCTCCCCGGCAACGAGCACTCGGGTCCTCTCTGGGTCCGGCGTGTAGAACGTGATCCCCGAAAGCTCCTTCAGAGTTGGAACCCACGGTTCCACCAGACCGTCATCCACGGCGCGCAAGCGGATCGTCACGCCGTCATCCGTGCGCACGGCATCCCAATCCAGATAGCGGCGAACGAAGCCGTAGGCGAGAAGCCTGTCGCGCTCAACGTAGTAGATCCTGCCCATTTGGTGCTCCAGACGTATGTGAGCTACCACGGAAGCGAACGGCCCCGCGCGGTCAGTGGAGGGTCCGGCCATTATCATGACGCCGCCCTTCGCCCTGAGCTCGTAGGCCACGGCCTCGGCAGCCTGGGCCGCCACGTCCGATGGCATCTGGCTCGGCAGGCGGGAGATCGAGCCCGCGTACCTCTTGTACTCGTACGAAGTGACGCCGTCGTCCGATGTCCGCGGCTCGAAGAGCCTGTTGGCGAAGAAGGATCCCGCGCGCCACTCCCGCCCCGAGTATAGGAACACGAGAGACTCCCAGAGCTGCCGCCCCCTGTCGACGAGCGAGCAGGCCGCGTCCTGCCCGGCGGTCCGGACCTCCTCATCACCATAGACAAACCTGACGCCGTGCTCCGCCAGACAGTCGGCCTTGCCGCCGCTGTCAACGGCGATGCCGGCATCGTAGGGGTACGGCAACGCCCTGAGCGACACGTCGTCGTGCCCGTACCAGTCGCAGCCGGTCGCGAGCGGCACGAGCATCAGTGTGAACAGGATCCTGGTGGCTGGGCAGGTCAAGATCAGGGTCCTCATGGTGGCTCGTTCGGATTGTACCCCAGTGCGCCTCCGCGTGATTGGCGTTCGCTTGAGGGGCGGTCCCGCGGGCCCCGAAGCCTATGATTGCTGTGGGGGTCGATGTGTTTCGTCCCCAATAGGCCGGGCGTCTTGATAAGCGCACCCAACCGCGCTAGAATCGTTGGTTGCAGCCGGAAACCGACCAGAGCCGAGGAACAGATGCCAGCTAATCTTCCCCCTCCCTACTTAAGCGCAGAGCAACGCTTTCGTGAAGCGAAGACGACCGAGGACAAGATAGCCGCTCTTCAGGAGATGATGGCTATCATACCCAAGCACAAGGGTACGGACAAGCTTCGCGCCAACCACAGGAAGCAGCTCTCCAAGCTCAAGGCCGAGCTTGAGCAGCCTGGCAAGAAGGGCCGCAAGGGTCCCTCTTACCACGTTCCGAAGAGCGAGTCGCCGCAGGTCGTACTGGTCGGCACTCCGAACGTGGGCAAGTCACAGATCGTTGCCGCGACCACGAACGCGACACCCGAGGTCGCCGACTATCCGTTCACGACCCGACTGCCCGCGCCGGCGATGATGCCGTACAGGGACATATACATCGAACTCGTCGACAGTCCTCCCCTGGCGCGCGAACACATCGACACCTGGCTGCCGGAGATCATCCGGAACGCCGACGCCGCCCTTCTGGTCATCGACCTTTCGAGTGACGACTGCATCGACTCGTTCCTGTTCGTGAGGGAGATCCTCACAACGAAGGGCGTCAGGCTGTCGCCG
>JBDRFG010000009.1:0-6475 GCA_043819135.1 Candidatus Eiseniibacteriota bacterium
GTCGGATGGGTGGCGCAACCGGCCATGAGCGCGCTCACGAGAGCCGCGAGAAGCGCCGCTAGAGCGATGGCCGTGGCTATGCGGCAAGTGGCGCGTCTCATGATCGTCTCCCTCTTAGGGACCCACTCAGCAACCTGAAGCACAGAGTATACACGTGACTTCAAGGAACGTGCCACGTAACAGGAAGGGGCGGCCACGAGGGCCGCCCCTCCGTACTAGCTGCCGCATAGGCCTCGCCTCGCGGCGTGGCATCAGGAAGTGTTACTTCAGCAACACCATCTTGCGCGACGAGCTGAACCCCGGCGCGTCGATGCGATAGAAGTAGACGCCGCTTCCGCACCGTTCTCCCCCATCGTCGCGGCCGTCCCAGGCGACGCTCTTCCGTCCCCCGGTCTGCGGCTCGTCCACGAGCGTCCGGACGAGGCGACCCGTGACATCTATGATCCGGATCTCCACGTGACCCCCGTCGGCCGGGACGTCGTAGCTGATCGTCGTCGTCGGATTGAAGGGGTTCGGGGTGTTCTGTCCAAGCCTGTATCCCGCCGACGAGCTCTCGTCCGGAACCCCGGTCTCGAACTCAGCCCTCAGCCAGAACGCAAGGTCCACCGACTCACCCCCGTACACGTGTTCGAGCGGGTAGCGCAGCTCGTACCACATGCCGTGGTAGGGTTCTGAGCCCTGCGTCCACACGGCATCGTCGTTCCAGTGGGTGAACGACGTCTTCCAGCCCCAGCTGGCGTCCTCGTCGTGAGGACGCGCCTTGATGTCCAGCCAGTAGACCAC
Source organism: Candidatus Eiseniibacteriota bacterium (assembly GCA_043819135.1). GTDB lineage: Bacteria > Joyebacterota > Joyebacteria > Joyebacterales > Joyebacteraceae > JALGZG01. The sequence continues at coordinate 784 of JBDRFG010000009.1, forward strand.
GGGCGCGTCAGGCGTCCCCGTCTGATAGAACGCCTCCTCCATCGGGATTAGGAACGAGTAGAGCCAGCACATCGAGTCGGCATCGAGCCAGTAGGTGTCCGGGGGCCAGAGCCAACCCTCACTGAGGCCGGCCCACCAGATGTCGTATCCGAACTCGAACTGGGTGAACTCGCGGAACCACAGGACGTCGCCCGGCATGCTGTAGCCGGTGCCCGACGAGTCGGCCGGCACGTCCTCGTGTATCGAGAGCGTGAAATCGACGGCCGAAGGGTCGGCTCCCCACGGCAGGAAGTCCCACAGCCACGAGCTCCACACGTGGACCTCGGTGATCCAGCCCGGGACGTCGCACAGGAAGTCATCGGCAACGATGAACGTGTCGCAAGCTCCGACGTCGAAGCCCGTGTCATCCAGATCCGGCGGCTGCAGCCACTTCCACGCGTCGGAGTTCCCGATCAGGATCTCGTAGTCCTCGACCTCTCCGTCGATTGCAGCGCCGTCGTAGGAGAGCCCGCCCTGGCTGCTCAGCCTGAATCGGGCGAAGGACAACCCGTCGTCCGCGCTCTCCGGCACGAGGTAGTTCAGCCAGTGTACCGTGCCCCCCGCCAGTAGTAGGGAAGCGAAGACCTGGTCGGTCGCCTCGGCCCAGCTGCCGTCCCGGCCGAAGTCAATCCATGCGTCGAGGAACCCCGGCCCCGAGTTCGAGAGGTCGACCTGGACCGTGGCCCAGTCTCCCGCTCCGATCGGATAGGAGAAGAGCACTCCGTCTTCGTCCCACAGTCCTGCGACGTTGTCGCCGCCCGCATGGGGCGACGGCTGCCCGTCGTCCTCGGCATCGATCGCCTGGCCCAGAAGAAGACCGGGCGTGATGACGTGCGCCGCGCCATTGCTCGCCGCGAGTGTCGGGTAGGTTGGATCAGGCGCGTCGCCCCAGTCCGCTGTACCGATGTCGTCACCGATGGCGAACGCGAGATCGATCGACTCGGGCACCATCGGGTGACCAGCCGGATACCGAAGCTCGTCCCACCATCCGACGTCGGGGAAGTTCGGCGTCGTTCCCCACACCGCGTCGTCGTTCCAGTGGTCGAGGGAGGTCTTCCATCCGAACAGCGCGTTCGCGTCGAAGGGAATCGCCTGCAGGATGAGCCAGTACACGACCGGGCTCTCCGGCGAACCCTGCTGCACGAACGCCTCGGCTTCCGGAGTCTCGAAGCTGTACTGCCAGCAGACCGTGTCGCCGATCGGGTCGTACGCCGCCGGCGGCGTCATCCAGCCCTCCTGTAGCCCGTCGGACCACATGCGGACGCTCACGTCGTTGCCGGTGCCATCGAAAACCCGGGACCACAGCGGGTCCCCCGGCATGCTGTACCCCGTCGGACTCAGGGAGTCGGGCACATCCGAGCAGATGGCAAGCGTGAAGAGGACAGCTCTCGGATCGCCCTGAGGGAGCATGTCCAGGTACCACGAGCCCCAGACATAGATGTCGGTTATCGCGCTGGTCTCCGTGCACAGGAAGTCGTCCCCCAACACGAACTTGCCTTCTGGAGACGTCGACGCGTTCACGTCGATGCCGGTCGGGTCGAGGTCCGGTTGCTGGGCCCACTTGTTGAAGCGAACCACGTTCGGCTCGGCGCTCGCGCTGATGCTCAGGACAGCCACGGCGATCACTGCGAGTGGCCAGTGAATCTTCATTGTCCATCCCTCCTCCGCATAGAGGCCATAATCCACTTGTTTGCGGGGAATAATAGCAGAGTTTGCCCCTCATATCAAGGACTGATACTCAGTCAGCGTCTCCGGTCAAGGGATTCGGCAGCCGCCCGACGCCGCACCGCGCAGGCCGCCCGCCCCGGCTTTTCGCTTGTTCTCTCCTGTCCCGCCCAATACGATGCGTCCAAATGGTGCCCACCATCCCCCTGCCAGCGGAGATGCCCATGCATCCACTGCTCACGCCAGCTGTCAGTGCCATCACTCTGATCTGCGCCCTCGCGCTCCTCTCCGTCCCGGCCGGCGCCGGCGTCGTCATCCACGTGCCCGCCGACGCGACGACGATCTCCGCCGGTCTCATCGTCGCCACACCGGGAGACACGGTGGAGGTGGCCTGCGACACCTACGCCGAGAGCGGACTCTCCCTCCCCTCGGGCGTCACGCTCAGGAGCGCTGCGTACGATACCGGCTGCGTGGTCATCGATGGGGACGGGCGCGGAGTCATCATGAACTGCGTGAGCACGACCGGAGCGACCGTCCAGGGCATCACGTTCACCGGCGGCTCGGGGGTGAACGGAGGCGCCGTCTTCTGCAGCAACGCATCGGTGACCTTCGACGACTGCCACTTCACGGGGAACCACGCCACGAACGCGGGCGGCGGGATGAGCTGGACGGGCGGCACGCCGGACATCACAGGCTGCACGTTCAACGGAAACACGTCGGACAACGTGGGGGCCGGACTCGCAATCAATCTGACGGACGGGTCCGTGGAAGGCTGCAGGTTCGGGGGCAACGAGGCCAGGTACGGCGCTGGGGCGTACGCGAGCGTCCCCGGCACTACGACGCAGTTTACGGAGTGCGAGTTCGAGTGGAACGTAGCCACGGACTCCGGGGGCTTCGGCGGGGGCGGTGTCTACGTGACCAGCCAGGCGGCGCCCGCGTTCTTCCAGTGCAGGTTTCACCAGAACCAGGCGGGCTACGGGGCCGCGGCATTCCACCAGTCAGATGCGGCGCCTCACTACACCTCATGTGAGTTCGACGACAACACGGTCGGCTACGAAGGCGGAGCCGTGTTCGGAATCAACGATGCGGCGAGCTTCGACGACTGCGAGTTCACCTTCAACAAGCCCCTCACCGGCGCTGGCGGTGCCATCTATCTCTCTGGCTCCGACGCCGTCGCCGAGTACTGCACCTTCTACATGAACCAGGGCAACGATGGCGGCGCGCTTGCGATCAACGACGCGGCAGTCGTCGACCTGGACAACTGCACGATCGCCGAGAACATCACGACCGCGGGCGCCGGTTCCATCCAAGCCTGGAGCAGCTCGACGATTACGATGAGCGAGACGATCGTAGCCTTCAACAGAGGTAGTGGCGGGAGCAGGGGCGGCGGCACCGTCGTCTGCGACGGAAGCTGCACTGTGACACTCTCCTGCTGCGACGTCTCCGACAACGAGGGTGGCGACTGGATCAACTGCATCGCCGGGCAGGATGCCCTGAACGGAAACCTGAACGCGAACCCGCTCTTCTGCGATCTACCGGGCTACTCCCTCTACCTCTGCACGGATTCCCCGTGTCTGCCTTTGAACAACGACTGCGGCGTGCTCATAGGCGCCTGGGGCGACGGTGGCTGCGGAGCGTGCGGGTCGCCGGTGGAGAGCGCGAGCTGGGGGGCGATCAAGGGGCTGTATCGGTAGACACACGCGCTGCCGGCGCGTCGCAAGAGACGCGCCGGTTTCCGAGGGAAGAGACAGCGCTCATCGTTCGTTCCGCACAACGGAGGTGCGTCATGCGCTCACCGCGAACACCGTGCAATCGACCCGGGATCTCGGGACTCGCAATCGCACTCGCCTTCACGCTGCTCCTCCCCCTCTGCGCAGCAGCGGGCGTGGTCATCCGCGTTCCGCTGGACCAGACAACCATCGCGCTCGGACTGGGGGCCGCCTCCTCGGGCGACACGGTGCGGGTCGACTGCGACACGTACTACGAGAGCGGCTTGACTCTGCCCGACAACGTCGTGCTCGAATCCGCCGGGTGGGATTCCGGCTGCGTGATCATCGACGGCGGGACGGGGCGCGGGACGATCCTGTCGTGCACAGGCAACTCTTCGGGCACGGTCCGGAACATCACGTTCAGAGATGGAAGCAGCACTCAAGGCGGTGCCGTCTACTGCAGCAACGCGAACGTGACCCTCGACTACTGTTTCTTCAGGAACAACGACGCCACCACTGGCGGCGCCATCTATTGGACGGGCGGGGTGCCCGACATCATCGGCTGCACCTTCAGCGGCAACTCGACTGCGAACTCCGGCGGTGGCATGGCGCTCTTCACGACCGGCGGCACCGTCGTGGGCTGCAGGTTCGAGTACAACGTGGCGTTGATAGGCGGGGGTGCGTTCGCCAACATCCTCGGGACGACGACCGCGTTCACGGAGTGTGAGTTCTACCACAACATCGCGTCGGCCCCGACGCTCGGAGGTGGCGGCGTATGGAACGGGACGCAGGTCGCCACGTCGTTCCTGCACTGCCGGTTCGACGATAACCAGGCCTACTACGGCGCCGGCGCCTACAACGGAACGAAGGCCACCTCGTCCTTCACCGGCTGTGAGTTCGAGTGGAACGACGCGACGTTGTACGGCGGCGCCGTCTACGGGTACGACGACAACGCCTCATTCACGGAGTGCGAGTTCACGTACAACCAGAGCCTGGGGTCCGGCGGCGGGCTGTACCTGAACAAGTCCGACATCACGATGGACTTCTGCACCGTCTACATGAACGACGCCATCGCCGCCGGCGGCATCCAGGCCATCGACAACTCAACGCTCGACATCGAGAGCTGCACGATCGTGGAGAACTCCGTTGACGCAAGGGCAGTAGGTGGCGCGGGACTCCTCCTGGCCGGGACGACGATTGCCACGATCGACCAGACGATCATCGCGTTCAACCGCGGAGGTGAGGGTCTGAAGTGCAGTGACAGCGCGACCGCCACGCTCGCCTGCTCGGACGTGTCGGACAACGCTGGCGGTGACTGGGTAGGGTACATCGCGGGCCAGGAGCTTCTGAACGGGAACATCGAGGCCGACCCGCTCTTCTGCAACCTCGTTTCCGGCTGGCTCGACCTCTGCGCGGACTCTCCGTGCCTTGCGGCGAACAACGACTGCAGCCTGTTAGTGGGCGCCTGAGACGGGGACTGCCCGCCCTGCGGGTCGCCCGTGGAAGCGACGAGCTGGGGAGTCATCAAGGGGCTGTACCGCTAGCCATCATCGCATTGAACGCCAGAAGCGCCCGGCGTGTGCCGGGCGCTTCCGCTTGGTGCCCATGTCGTGTCCTGCGCGCACAACTGTGGCGGGCTCGGGAGCCTAGATGTACCCCAGGTCCGCCAGTCTCTTCTTGATCTCCTCCTCCTCCTCTTCCGAGTACTCGCCCTCGGTGTCGGAAGCGGGTATGTAGTTCATGAGCTCGAGCGTGCGCAGAATCTTGCCCGAACTCTCCTCGATCGTCTCCTCGGCCGTGTTCACGACGACTTCGGGCTTCACGGGCTCCTCGTATGGGTCGTCGATGCCTGTGAACCCCTTGATCTCGCCGGCCAGCGCCTTCTTGTAGAGACCCTTCGGGTCGCGCTCGATGAGCTTCTCGAGCGGCGCCTTGCAGTAGACCTCGACGAACCGGCCGATCATCTCGCGGTTCTCGTCGCGGATGGCCTTGTAGGGCGAGATGCAGGCGGCTATCGCGACCGCGTCGTTCCGCGTCAGGAGGTGACAGACGAACCCGACGCGCCGGATGTTGATGTCGCGGTCCTCCTGGGAGAACCCGAGGCCCTTCGACAGGTTCGTGCGGATGACGTCGCCGTCAAGGATCTCGGTGTTGATGCCGCGCTCCAGGAGCATTCCCTGGACCGCCTCAGCGAGCGTGCTCTTGCCCGAACCGGACATCCCTGTGAACCAGAGCGTGAATCCCTTCTTCGCCATGCGTGCCTCCTAATCGCCTGTGTC
>JBDRFG010000010.1:0-2089 GCA_043819135.1 Candidatus Eiseniibacteriota bacterium
ACCACTGGATGGTCTACTTCCACCAGAAGAGCGAGCTGGCGAATCCGGAGCTGACGGTTCGAGTCGCGCTGGCGGCCGAGAACGCCACCGACCGCGAAGAGTACGGGATGTGGCCACAGATGCTCGACATGGCCTACGCCAGACTCGTGAACTCCGTGAACGAAGAACAGGGCCTCGAGGCGGCACTCTCGAAGGTCGAACTCCTCAAAGAGCAGACCAACAATCCGTCCGCGCTGGCCGCCCTCAACGCGGCGCTCTTCTCCGTCGCCATTGATGAGAACACGGAGACGGCAATCGCAGCGGCGGTCGCCATCGCCGAGCTCGACGGCCTCACGGGCACGGACCCCTCCAATCGCATCGCCTATGACCTGGCCGAACGAGGCCTGGCGCCGGACGTGGCGGTCAGACTGGCCATGCAGGCCCTGGCGCTCGCCTCGTCGCGCTACGACAGCACGCAGGTCCTGGATACCGTCGGTTGGGCGTACTACGCTGCCGGCGAACACTCCGAGGCGGCGGGGTACCTCAAGGCCGCGGTCGGGCTCATGGACGAGACCCTCACTTACGAGAACGAGACGGTGCAGCACCTTCTGACGGCCTACGAATCCGGCGGCATGAGCGACGAAGCGATCGAACTCCTCGCGGCGGTGGTCGCGCGCTCGGTTGACGCCGACGACCCCGCGCGCAGCCAGCTGGCGACCAGGCTGGTCGAGCGCGACGGCAACGCGGAGGGTCTGGAGACGCTCGTCACCGGGCTCCGCTACGAGGGCGTCGAGATGGCGCCGGCGTTCAGTCTCAAAAACGAGAGCGGCGGACAGGTCAGCCTCGAAAGCTTCAAGGGAAGCGTGGTCGTTCTCAACTTCTGGTCTTATGGCTGAGGAGCCTGCCGCGTGGAGTTTCCACGCCTGGTAGAGCTTCACGACAAGTACGAGGACATGGGAGTTCAGTTCGTATCGATCGACTCCGGAGCGCGCAGTGCTGCGGCAGAGAGCTTCCTCAAGGAGAACGACGCCAAGCACATTCTCCTGAGCGACACCGACGATGAGGCGTCCGACGCCTACAGAATCTTCGCGATCCCGGTGACCGTTCTGATCGACCACGAGGGCAGGGCGGTGTTCAGACACCTGGGCTATACAGACGAGCTCGGGGACCGCCTTGACAAGGAGATCATGACCCTCCTCGATTGGAGGGACGCGAGCTAGCCGCACGCGTTCGCAGGACACTGTTTCCGCCCTGCAGCGTCAGCAGAGAGTCACGAGCCCCGCGACCCGGAGACACCGGGCGCGGGGCTCCTTCATTACCCGCCAGACCTCCTTCATCCCCCGCCACACCTCCCCTTGACACGACCACTCTTTCGGTTTATACTTCGATGCGTGTCGAAGTGTAGAAGCGATATGGGTGTGGGCCGAGTCCTGGCCCCGATTCGCCCGGAAGGAGGTGAAACTGGAATGGCCGACAAGGAGAAGTGTAAGATCGTCGTCAAACACGCGTCTGGCGAGGATTGTGAGTTCGAGGTCGACAAGTGTTGTGAAGGAGAGGACGGCGCTCGAGTGATCGTCGTGCGGTGCGATGAGAAGGTGAGTGATTGCTGCTGTCCTGAGAAGTGAGCAACAGCTACGAGGAAGGGCGGGCCCCGCGCCGAGCGGGGCCCGGTTCCACGCGACATGCCCTGACCTACCCCGTTGAGGTCGCCGTGTCCGCGAAGACCTTCCGGTAGTTGTACACGGCGGCGAGGACGATCAGGACCGTGCCGACGATACTGAGCGCGTCCGGCATCTCGCCCCAGAGAGCGAGTCCCCAGAGAAAGGCGAAGAGAATGTGCGCGTAGACGTAGATGGACACCCTGGTCGCCGGCGCCTGGTGGTATCCGAGCGTCAGAGCCATCTGCCCCGTGGTCGCGAACACCCCGCCGCCTATCAGATACAACCACTGCATACCCTCAGGCCGCACGAAATTCACGAGCATCGGCGGCAGCGCCACGGCGACCGAGACCAGGGAGAAGTAGAAGACGATCCTGTAGGGAGGCTCGTCTCCCCTGAGGAACCTGACGACCGTGTAGGCGGCTCCCGACGCGGCCGCCGAAACGAGCCCG
>JBDRFG010000011.1:0-48730 GCA_043819135.1 Candidatus Eiseniibacteriota bacterium
CGAGATCAGAGACCTCGAGACGGTCCGCACGGCGCTGACGATGGCGGAGACCGGGCACCTGGTGCTGACGACGGTGCACACGAGCGAGGCGCCTCAGGCGATCAGCCGAATAGTCGATATCTTCCCGCCGCACGAGCAGCATGGCGTGAGGACGCAGCTCTCCCTGTCGCTGCAGGCCGTTCTCGTTCAGCAGTTGCTTCCCGACGCCAGCGGAGTTGGCCGTGTTCTGGCCACCGAGCTGATGGTGGCGAACGCGGCGGTCAGGAATCTGATACGCGAGAACAGCCTCCAGCAACTTCGGTCGGCGATCGAGACGGGTTCGAAGGACGGCATGCACAGCATGAACGCCGCGCTCGTCAAACTGGTGTCCGAGGGGAAGTTGACCACGGAGACGGCCGTCGGCGCTTCGAACGACATCAAGGGGATAATGCGCGATCTGGAGAATCTGCCAAGGGGAGGGCGCAGGCGCAGGTAGCGACCCGCCGCGCTAGGGAGTCGGACTCGGGCCGAACACCGGACGCAGCACCCGCTCCTCGAGAAGCTGCCGGAAGGCGCTGTCGTCGTGACCGAACGCCACACGAACGCCGCGGCTCTGAGTCGCGGCGTTCGCTTGTGCGGGCGCGCGTACCGTGCGGCCCCTGTCCGGCCCGTTCGTGACGACACCGACGTGCAGGTCTCGCGTCTCCAGAATGCCCGGGTCGAGTGCCGCAGCGACGGCCAGCGGGTCGTGCATGTAGCCGCCGTCCAGCCCCGATTCGTTGAACTGGAACTCCATGTAGTGGTCGAGCGCGCGGTGGAGAACGGCCGCGAGGTCCCTGCCCGGTCGGTCCGCCGGCAGCCCACGCGAGCGCTCGCGCGTCTCGAGCGCGCTCCTCATGAGGACCGCTCCCGTGGTAGCGTCCAGCGGGACCAGCGTGATGTCGAGCCCCGAACTCAGGACGACGTCGGCCGCTTCCGGATCGACGTAGACGTTGAACTCCGCCACGGGGCCGGTGTTTCCGGGGACGTCGAAGGCACCGCCCATCGCAATGATGCGGGAGTACGATGCCACGGCGTCGGGGTTTGCTCGGAGCGCCAGGGCGACGTTGGTCAGCGGGCCCGTGGTCACCAGGGTGATCTCATCCGGGCGCTCCAGGGGCAGTCGCGTGAGAAGTTCGTGGGCGGGCTCGTCTGTGGGGTGTGTCGACGGCTCGGGAAGCGAGCCCGCGCGTCCGCCGAGGCCGTCGGCCCCGTGGACCTCAGACGCCGTAAGCAGGTGCTTCGCGAGGGGCCTGTCTGAACCAGCTGCTACTACGGCACTGCCGCCCAGGAGCTCGTTGAGAAGCAGGCAGTTGCGGGTGCACAGTTCTACCGGGACGTTCCCGGCCACGGACGTGATGGCCACCACGTCCACATCACGAGAGCCGAGTGCCAGCGCGATGGCGATGGCGTCGTCGACGCCCGTGTCCATGTCGAGGACCATTCTCATCGAAGGAACTCCCGCCACGACATCGATGGCTTAAACCCCAGCAGATCATCGAGCCGCGCAGACGACACGAGACTCTCGAACTCCGCCAGTTCTCCGCGCACGGGGACGTCCGGGAAGTAGCTCTCGATCAGCCTCGCGGTCGGCAGGGTGGTCCCGTTGTCCGGAGCGGAGACGTAGGCGGCGTGGAAGCCCGGTTCGATATCGAGCGTCACCGCCCGCTCGACCGCCCGTGCGAGATCGTCCCCGTGCACGTAGGCCCAGAGCCCACCGGACCATTCCTCAGGCGCAACCGTCAACCGGCGCAATTTTTCGTACTCATCGGGGACCCAGACCCACGGCGGGCGGAGGCTCACTACCGTGGTGGCGTCCCCCGCGTGTCGCGCCAGGAGCATCTCCGCGGCGAGCTTGCTGCGGCCGTAGGGATCGCTCGGGGCCAGAAGATGGTCCTCGTCTACCGGCAGGTACTCGGGACCTACCGCTCCGGCCGAGAAGACGAAGCCGAGTACCGATTCGCTCGATATGAAGACGATGCGTCGAACGCCCGCCCTGTCGGCGGCGAGCGCGATATTCCTCGTGCCCTCAACGTTGACCTCCATGATGTCGTCCTCGGAGCCGAACGTCGGTCCAGGTATCGCGGCGGCATGGACGACAGCTTGAGCCCCGTCAATGGAGTGGCTCAGGTGGGCAAGGTCAAGAATGTCCGTGTGTGCGTACTCGACCGCTGAGTGTTCGCCCCCGGCGGGACCGGGGGCGGAAACGTCGACGTTTATCACGTCGTGTCGTCTAGCCAGGCGACGGACGATGGCGCGGCCCACAAGTCCGCTTCCGCCGGTGACGGCGATTCTCATCTGCGCCTGCCTCCGCTTTTACTCCCCGACGAACTGCACGATAATCTCGCGGGTTCTCGGGCGGTCGTCGAAGTCCACCAGCACGACCTGCTGCCATGTTCCGAGACACAGCTCCCCTCCCACGAACGGAACGGACAAGCTCGGCCCCAGAAGGGCCGAACGGACGTGGCTATGTCCGTTTCGGTCTCCCCATTTGAGATGGTGCTTCCAGTCGCGTCCCTTAGGGGCGATCGCTTCGAGGACCTCCTGCAGATCGGCCACCGCGCCGGGTTCGAATTCTATCGTGGTTATGCCGCCCGTTGACCCTCCCACGAACAGCGTGGCGACGCCGTCCGTGAGGCCGCTCTCTCTCAGTCCGTGCGCGAGCTGTCCCGTGACATCGACGGTGTCGCCGTCTCCCGCCGTTCTACATGGGATCGTGTCGGTGAAGACTGCCAACGGTGCCTCCGCCGACTACTTGTCGAAATCGCAGTAGCGGTCGACCTGCTTGCTCAATATCGCGAGGCTGGCATCCCAGAAGTCCCTTGACCGGATGTCGATGCCGAACCTGGCCGCCAAGTCCGCCGCCTTGCCCTCGCCCGTGCTGCGCAGAAGCTCCTTGTAGCGCGGGATGAACGCCTCGCCTTCCTTGAGATATATAGCGTAGACGCCCAGTCCGAACAACAGCCCGAACGCGTAGGGGAAGTTGTAGAAATTGTAGCCCTCGAGGTAGTAGTGGGGTTTTAGGAGCCACATGTAGGGGTGCAGGTGGTCGGTGTCCAGCCCGTCGGCGTAGGTCTCTCTCTGCGCGTCGAGCATGAGTTCGCAGAACTCGTCGGCGGACAGCTCGGCGGTCTCCCTTCGCTTCACGATCTCCGATTCGAAGATGAACCGCGAGTAGATGTCGACGATCACCTGTGACGCGTCCATCAGCTGGTTCTCGAGGATGGCGATCTGCGCCTCCTCCGGAGCCTTGTCCAGGGCCGCGTTGAACACGATGGTCTGGCAGAAGATGGACGCGGTCTCCGCGAGCGTCATGGGAGAGCCGCGCCGGAGAGAGGGGAGTCCCTTCTGGCAATGGTTGTGGAAGCCGTGACCGAGTTCGTGCGCCAGGGTGCCCAGCTGGTCGAAGCTGCCGTCGAAGTTGGCGAGGATGCGGGACTCGTCCACCGAGCGAACCCCCATGCAGAACGCGCCGCCGCGCTTTCCGTCACGCGGCTCGGCGTCGATCCAGTTGTGGTCGAACGCGTACCGGGCGTAGTCGGCGAGCTCGTCGCTGAACGTGCCGAACTGCTCGACGACGTAGTCGCTGGCGTCGTCCCACGTGTACTCGAGCTCGGCGTGCCCGACCGGAGCGGAGAGATCCCACCAGGGGAGCCTCTTCTTCCCGAGCTTCTTCGCCTTGCTTCTGAAGTATCTGCGGAACATCGGGAAGCTGTCCTTCATCGAGCCCAGCAGCGCGTCGAGCGTCACCTGGTCCATCTTGTTGCGTTCCAGAGACGCATGCAGCACGCCGTCGAAGCCACGCCGCTTCGAGAGCGTGATCGCGGTTCCCTTGACACCGTTCAAAGCGAAGGCCACCGGTTCGCGGACCGATTCCCAGGCCTTGAGTTCGATGTCGTACGCTCGCTTCCTCACGTTCTCGTCGGGGTCGTTGGCCAGGTTCCTCACCATGGTCATGGGGAGCATCTCGGTCTTCCCGTCCCGTTCGAACGGGGCCTTGAGCTGGCTAGTCACGGTCCCCTGCAGCTTGTGCATCACGCCGCCGCCCGACAGCAGCAGCTCGGAGGCCAGGTCCTCGAGGGCCGTGTCCATGCGGAAGCGGCTCTCGTCGACGATGTCCTTGAGGGCGAGCTTGTGCTCGCAGGCGACGGGGGCACGCTCACACGCAACGTCGAGCACGCCCGCCAGTGAGCCGACCCAGGCCTCGAAGCGCACGTAGATGCGGTCCACGCGGACGCTCGTCTGCTCGAGCTTGCTCGCCCGCCGCGCCGCCACCTGGTTGTAGGAATCCGTGGTAACGAAGCTCTGGACGTACGCGCGGAGGGTGCCGTAGTGCATCAGCATGTCGTTCAGATGCGTGATGAAGTCGTCCAGTATCGCCGCGGTCGCGTCGATGTCTGACGGGGTCTCGTCGAGCCGCCCTATGCCGTGCCGCTCGACCAGACCCTCCAGCTTCTCCAGTTGACCGTCGAGTTTGACCACGCCGGCCTCGAAATCCTCGGTCTCCAGTCCCTTGTAGACGTTCGACAGGTCCCAATGGGGGAGTGTTGCTTGCTTATCGGACATTCTGTTCCTCCTGGTTGGATTGCCGTGTAAGCCGCATTGTAGCATGCTCAGGTGGCGCCGTGAAACATGGTATGGCGGCTGGTAGTCCCTTTGAATGTGGGGTATCGTACGCAGGTCGAGGATGTCAGGTAGGAGGACGGGAGACGCGGACGCGCTTCCGGGCGACGGTGTGATGTCGTCGTGCTGGTGCGCTCGAAATCGAGGAGGGTGGCCGGAATGAGAACAACGGTCTTTGTGTATGCTGTGCTCGTTGCACTGCTCGTCTGCCAGCCGGTGGCTGCCCGGATGATAGACAAGGACTACCACGAGACCTTCGAGGCGAAGGAGGGCATCAAGCTCATCCTGCTTCACGGCGATGGGGACGTCGTGATCGCGCCGTGGGACCAGGACGTCATTGACGTGAAGGTCCGCTACCATGCGGAGGTCACGTCCGTGGGGTTTGGAGCGGAGGTCGACTTCAAGGCCGAGTTCGAGCAGGTGGGCGACACCGTGATAGTGAAAGGGAACGAAGGCGGTTCCGCCGGTATCTTCTTCATGCGGTCCACTAAGGAGTACGAGTACACCTACACCGTCTCGGCTCCGAGCTACGTGATCCTCGAGCTTCGCGGCGACGACGGCGACGTCAAGGTGTCGGGCTGGCGCGCCGGGATCGACTGCGAGCTGGATGACGGTGACGTGAGCATGGACGACGTGGTCGGCGGTATCGAGATCGACGTCGACGACGGCGACGTCAAGCTGACCGGTCTGGTGGGCGAGTTGGCCGTCAGGGGCGACGATGGCGACGTGACGGTTTCGAAGAGCACGCTCAAGCACGCCCTCTTCTCATTGGAGGACGGCAGCATCGACGTGATGGACTCAGCCGGACAATTCGAGGTCACGGTCGACGACGGCGATGTCGACTTCAGGCGCGTCACCGCCGGGATCGTGGACGTACGCGGTAACGACGGAGACGTCGACCTGGACCTCAAGGTCGACGCCGAGACTCATATCAATGTCGCGACGGACGACGGCGACGTGACGATGAGGCTCGTCGGAGAGTTGTCGTTCGACTATCTGGTCACGATGGACGATGGCGACGTCGACATTCATCTGGACGGCGTCACCGACACGGAGACGGACGATCACCGGGTGTCAGGAACCGTTGGAGGTGGGGCGGGGCACGTGAGGGTCAGGACGTCGGACGGGGCCGTGACGATTGTGAGCGGCGCCTAGTCAGTCCTGCGGAATCTGATGACGATCCTCAGCGCCAGCCACAGGGTCGCGCCGACGAACGCGACCAGCACATACCAGAAGTCACCGGAGAGCCTGGGCGGAGCGTCGCCCAGGTTCTCTTTGAATATGAGCTGCGCGATCGCGATGAGGAACGCGAGTGTGAGAGCCTCCAACCAGACGATTTGTGTCGACAGGAACTCAACCGTTCCCTCGCGTCTCTCTGGAGAGAGCCAGTACTCCCTGTGCGGGATATTAACAAGGGCCACGGGGATCCTGCCGAGGGCGAACGCGAGCGCCACGCCTAGGAGCACGACGAACGCCTCGGTGGCGCCGTAGATCAGCATGAACTCCGTCTTGTCGCTCCAGCCGTTTGGCTCGCCGGACGCCCCGAAATGGACAGCAAGTGAGTCCGGCAGCAGCGGATGGTAGTGGAGCATCTGAGCGGCCGCGAGAGCTGCGAGCAGCAGAAGCACGGTGATCGGAGCTCTGTTCAGTTTCATCGATAGTCCTCCCGGCAGAAAGCTTCTTCCTGCGTGGCCCGATCTCACGCTTCCGACGGGCGCCACTCGGTCTCCAGGATGGAGTAGAGGCGCGAGCTGCGCCACTGCCCCCTCAGCCACGTGTCGTCTCTCATGGTGCCTTCCAACGCCATTCCGACCTTCTTGAGTACGTGAGCGGAGCGGGTGTTCGCGGAGTCGCACGTCGCCCAGATCCGGTGGACGCCTATCCGCTCAAACCCGAACCCGAGCAGTCCCATCGCGGCCTCCGTCCCGATCCCCTGTCCCCACGCGTCTCTACGCAGGCAGTATCCCATGTTGGCGGAACGGGTGTTCCCGTCGTCGTAACGTATGCCACCGCCACCGACGAGGCGTTCGCCCTCGCGAAGCGTGATCGCAAGATCGAAGTGCAGCCTTGGGTCCTCGAGTCTCGAGACGAAGGCTCGCTCGATGAAGGCCCTTGTCTCGTCCTCGCTGTTCGGCCCCCAGGGCATGTAGCGATAGACCTCCGCGTCCACTGCGTACTCGTGCACGCTTTCCCAGTCGTCCCGCCGGAACTCCCTTAGCACAAGTCGCCCGGTCTCTATTGCCACGTCGCCCGCCATCTCACGCTCTCCTGGCCGTCCCATGTTCCGCGCGCGTGCGGATCCCGCCGGTCCCACTTCTCGCCGCTGACGTCGTCACCGCCGTAGAGCATCTGGGCAAACGTCACGCCCCTGAAGTGCGCCACGGCGAAGAACGCGGCCGCCTCCATCTCCACCGTTATGCATCCCGCCAACCAACGAAGCGCGACCTTCGCACGCAACGAACTTCCTGCAGCCGTGATGCCGGGCTGATAGACCGCGACCTCCTGGCCATCGACCTTCACCACGTAGAGCGGGTGCCGGCCCATCTCGGCTTTCACGGGGATCCCGTCAATCCGCGGTGAGTGTGCGCTTGAGCAGGAGTATCGTGATGTCATCCGTAGGGCTCGCGTCGCCTACGAACCGGTCGAGGTCGGCCCTTACCGACGCCACGATCTCCTCGGCGGACCTGCCGAGGTCACGGCAGAGAACCTCGCGCAGACGGTCCTCCTCGTAGAACTCGCCGTCAGAATTCTGCGCCTCCGGGATGCCGTCGCTGAAGAGGAAGAGCATTCCGCCGGGCTCGATGGTCAGTTGTCCCGACGCGAAGGGGGCGGCCTCGAGCATTCCGATGGGCGTCCCCGTGGCGGCGACCTCCTTGATCTCACAGTCGGGCGTGAGCAGGTAGGGAGGGTTGTGTCCCGCGTTGACGTACTCGACGTTGCCGGTCGGCGGATCGAGAACCCCGATGAAGAGCGTCGCGTAGCGGATCGCGTCGGTAGATACGAAGATCTGTCGATTGAGGCGTGTGGCGAGCTGCGCGAGGTCCCTGGAATCCTCTATCAGAACCGAGACGATGGGCATGATGTTGGAAACAAGAAGCGCCGCGCCGAGTCCTTTGCCGGCGACGTCACCGGCGAAGAAAAGCACACGCCCGTCCTCCAGGCACTTGACATCGTACAGGTCTCCTCCGACCTCGAGGCAGGGTTCGTGGTACGTGCCCATCTCGTAGCCCAGCGCGCAGCCGAGATTGGTGGGGAGAATGTAAGCGAGGATGTCCTTGGCCGATTGCACCTCTCTCGCGAGGCGACGGCCCTCCTCCTCGGCCTCGGCGAGCCGCGCGTGCGTGATCTTCACACCGATGAGGTTCGCGAGAGCCGTGAAGGTGCGAAGCTCGTCGCGGTTGTACCAGAACGCCGGGTCGGTCGTGTCGGCGTATAGGATACCGATGACGTTCTCGTTGTCGAAGAGCGGGGCCGCCATCGCGGAGCGGATGCCCTGTGAAACAACGCTCTGCTGCTGCTGGAATCGCGGGTCCTGCTGCGCGTCACTGGTCAGAAGGCCCGATCGCTGCTCGAGGACCTTCCGAACCATGGTGCGGCTCAACACCAACTCACCCTCCTCAACACCCGGCTTGTGCCTGGACGCTTTGATGATCGGTTCCCCCTTGCCTTCTTCCATCAGGAGGAGCACGGCCTTGTCGCAGGCCGCGAGTTTCTCGACGAGATCGAGGATAACCTCGTAGAGCTCTTCGAGAGGACGCTGGGTGGCCAGGAGCTCGCCGGCTTCAGCGAGTATCCGGAAGAGGTTGGTGCGCTCGTCCCTGCGGCCGTCCTGGCCGAATATCTCATCGAGCGTAACGGACGAACTCTCTATCGAACTGCCGTTCTGGGAGAACATCGTCTCCGCCGGCGGCACGCTCTCTACGAGCTTGAGCTCGACGTCCGCGAAGGCCAGCACGTCGCCCAGCTCGAGCTCGCGCGGCTTGGACACTGGCGCGCCGTTGACGAACGTGCCGTTGCTACTCTCGAGGTCAGTAAGAGTAACCCTGCCGGCCTCGAGCACGATCCTCGCGTGGCTGCGGGAGACGGAGGAGTCGGGTAGCCTGACGTGACTGGTGGCCGCCCTGCCGACTATCTGCTCGCCGTCCCTCAGGAAATGGCAGGCGGAGCGCCCCTTTATCTTGCCAACGAGTGCGAAGGCCATGTTGCGGTCCTTGGATAGCGTCCAGGTCTCACGGGCCGACAGCGGCATCGTCCGAACCGGCGACTCAGGGAGCAGCCCACCCCGATCGTGAAGATGCCTCAGTGCCCGACACTAGCAGACCGTCTGGGGCGTTTCAATGGGGTTCGCGGGGCCACCCCTATGGAAAGGGGGCTTGGCGTGTGCTTAAATCGTCAGGGAAGAAGGGAGGTTCGCGCGTGCTCAACCTCGACGGATTGCCCGGGGGGAAGATAGTCGTTGTCGGCATAGGCAACACGCTGCGAGCGGACGACGGCGCGGGGTCGCTCGTGGCCGAGAGACTCATGGCGCGGCATCCGGACGCGGTCTTCGATGCCGCCCAGGCGCCCGAGAACTACTTGGCGCCCATTCGGCGTGCCGCCCCGGACGTGGTGGTACTTGTCGATGCGGCCGACTTCCGTGGGAGCCCGGGTGAGGTGCGAACCGCGACGACGGAGGACGTGGAGGGGTTGATGATGGGCACACACGCCGCGCCCCTGTCGATGTTCATGAGAATCGTCAAAGAGGACACCGGCGCGGACGTGATACTGCTGGCCGTTCAGGTGGTGACCACGGAGCTGGGGGAGGACCTGAGCGACGAGGTGGCCGGGGCCGTCGACGGCCTCGTCTCGCGACTCAACGACATACTGGAAGAGAGGATAGGTGCATGATCCGAGGAACGCGCGTCGTCCTGGCGACGGCTCTGCTGACGTGTCTGTTCGCAATCACCTCGTGCTCGGAGATAGAAGAACCCATCGTGACGATGACCGGGGTGAACCTCAGGGGTGCGTCGCTCGAAGGTATCGTGCTCGAGCTCCTGCTGGAGGTCGAGAACCCGAACGGCTTCGGGGCGAACATCGGTGAGCTTGAATATTCGGTTATGCTCGATAATATCAAGGTGGGCAAGGGCGAGCAGAGCGACCCCATCGCCGTGCCGGCCGACGGCACCGTTGAGGTTGCCATCCCCTTCACCATAGTGTGGTCCGGTGTGGACAAGGGCCTGAAGAAGCTGCTCGACGGCGAAGAGCACGAGTGGCGTCTCAAGGGAAGCGTCCGGCTCAGCAAGGGGGCGATGTCCAGGTTCTTCCGCTTCTCGGAAGTGGGGACGTTCGACGCCCCGAAGGCGAGCGACATCACGATAGATTTCTAGATCTCCAACCGCCTGAGGAGACCGTCGTTGGACGGGGGCGCCCGGAGAAGCTCAGCTCTCAATACGTAGGGAGGTTCGTCATTAAGAACAGATTCGTACCGAAGAACGAGCGCGCGATCCTCGTGGGCGTCAGCCTTCCCAGCACCACGGTCGAGGACGAGTACGAGTCGCTCGACGAGCTTGAGCAGCTGGCCCGGACGGCCGGAGCGATGGTCGTCGACCGTTTCGTTCAGAACCGCACGCGCCTGGACGGGAAGACATACGTAGGCAGTGGGATGGTGGAACGCATCTCGGCGGCCGCCGAGATGCACGAGGCCAATCTGTTGATCTTCGACGACGACCTGAGGCCCTCGCAGGGCAGGGAGATCGAGAAAGCCACGGAGATCAAGGTCATCGACAGGACCGAACTCATCCTCGACATCTTCGCGCGTCGCGCCCGGACGAAGGTGGCGCGGGCTCAGGTCGAGCTCGCACAGCTCGAGTACGAGCTGCCGAGGCTCAAGCGGTTGTGGGATCACCTGGAACGGCTGGAGGGAGGCATAGGCACCCGCGGTCCGGGTGAGACGCAGCTCGAGTCGGACAGGCGTAACGTCAGGGTCCGCATCCAGATACTGAAGAAGGTGCTGAAGGGCGTCGAGATAGATCGACAGGAGCAGCGCAAGCGCCGCGAGAGAATGGTCCGTGTGGCGCTGGTCGGCTACACGAACGCCGGCAAGTCGACACTGATGAACGCGTTGTCCGGAGCGGACGTTCACACCGAGGACCTGCTGTTCGCGACGCTGGATGCGACCACCCGCAAGATCGAGCTTCCCGGCGGACACCAGGCGCTCCTGACGGACACCGTCGGGCTCATCAAGAAGTTGCCTCATGACCTCGTCATCAGTTTCCACGCTACTCTCGAGG
Organism: Candidatus Eiseniibacteriota bacterium; assembly: GCA_043819135.1. GTDB lineage: Bacteria > Joyebacterota > Joyebacteria > Joyebacterales > Joyebacteraceae > JALGZG01. The sequence goes on from JBDRFG010000011.1 coordinate 10,911, forward strand.
AGGTCGCCGACTCAGACCTGCTTCTGCACGTGGTCGACGTGTCACGCCCGCACTGCGAGCGGTACATGGACCTCGCCGACAGCGTTCTCAAGGAGATGGGGGTACAGGAGAAGCCCACGAGGATCATCTTCAACAAGACCGACTGCGTCCACGACGGTGAGGGGCTCGCGAGGCTGGGGCGGGTGTACCCCGGCGCGCTCTTCACGAGTGCCGTGAACAGGGATGGATTGGAGGAGGTCCGCCGCGCCATCTGCGCGTTCGTGGAGGGCATGGAGGAGGTTTTGGACGTCGCCATTCCGTACAGCGACGGACGCCTCATCTCGAAGATGTACGAGATGGGGGAGGTGCTGTCGAAGACGGACGGCGAGGAGGCCTTCGAGATGAGGGTGCGCGTGCCGAAGGCCGACGCTGACCGGCTCCGCAAGCTCGGCGTCGTGGTGGAGCCGGGAGGCGGCCGGGCGTGACGCGGAGGGCGCCCGGAGTGAGGCCGAGGACGCCCGGAGTGAGCGACACGCGCCTCACTAGCCTGGCCGTGTCGTTCAGGAGCGGGCGATGAGACCCGCCAGGTCTCGCGCCGTCTCCTGGTCGAACTTCATCCGGAGGCGCACGAACGGACCGCGTTCGCTGTGCCCTGATTCCGCGAAGTCCCGGTCCTCGAACCCCGTGAAGCTGTAGCCAACGCCGAGCCACGCGTTGTCGACGATGTTGTATCCGACCGACGCGTCCGCGCAGTAGTCGAACTGACGCGAATTCCACGAGTGCAGCGCGCTCCCGCGCACCCCGACGTCCCATCGCTCTCCGATGTCCCTCCTGAGTTCCAGGCCGACCAGGTCGGTGTATCCGTCGTGGGATATGCCGTCGATGTCTGTGAGCGTATACCTCGCGCCATACTGTGCGGACACTTCGTATCCTTCGCCGGGACTCCAGTTCGCGCTCGCGTTGCCCACGATGCGTCCGGGATCACAGTCCGGATCTTCGCCGCCACCATCCTCGAGAATGAGGTCTACGCGGCAGAGCAGGGCAAGCGTCGTTCGTTCAGGTCGGAGCGCGAGCCCGAATCGCAGGGCGGCGTCGGCGTGATCCGGGAGGTCGACCGGGGAGGACCTGAGGATCCGGGCGGAGAGGGACAGTCCCAGCCCGGGCGCGGGTTCCCCGTGCACGCCGGCTACCACGGCCAGCCTGTCCTCGCGGCTCGAAGAGCGGCGCTCCACGCGGGAGTTCCAGGACGCTCCAGTTCCGTGGTAGGCGACTCCGAGCGACATCGCCGTGAAATCACCGCCGTCCGGGGCGGCGAGCCCGGCAGGATCGGCCGAAACGCTGTCGGCCCCCGACAGCGTTCGGCTGTCTTCCAGCCCGACATCCACGTTCCAGTTCTCCCGCGGCCGCCACGTCTGTCTGACGCCGAGGTTCGCGAAGACACGGTCCGCCCTCTCGACGTAGTGCCGCCCGAGCGAGGCGTCCACCTGTCCTCCGGACCACGGTCTGGCCTTCGCTCCCGCCCTCGTTCGCGCGCTCGTCCTCTCTTCTCCTTCTGACAGCTCGTGCTCTGCGAACAGCGTCAGTGGTACCGCGAGCCTGTAGTCAGTGCCGACCGTCGTGCGGGTGGGGAAGTCCGGGTTGGCGTTCATGCCCGGCAGGGACTGCTCGCGGTCGACCCTGAGCAGCATGCGTTCCCCGAGAACCCTGTAGCTGCCGCCGGCGGTCAGCTGCTGCGAGGCTCTCTTGGCTCCGCTCTCGAGCGCGTCCTCGGCGTGCCTGAAGCCCGCCCGAAGCGTGCCGCGTCCGCGCGACAGGTGAGCGTCGGCCTCGCCGACGTCGCGGCGCGCATCGGACGCGAGATCATAGCGGCGGTACGCCTGCCCGTTCAGCCTGAACGTCTCGGTGAACCTGTGAGAGACCTCGACTCCCATCTTGCGGGTTCCGGCCTCCGCCGCGTTCTGGTGTCCGAGTCCGAACCCCGTCCCGAGCTCGCGCGCGTATGCCCTCCCGTCCAGTCGTCCGGAGCGGTGTCGCAGCTCGACCAGGTATGCGTCCGCCCCAACGGGCTCGAGTTCGACGTGCTTCTCGCTTCGCGCGAACTCCGCCGCAAGTGTCGTGTTCGGTCCGAAGTCGATCGCAGCGTCCGCGCCGACGAGAGTGTCGTCCCGGTTCCCGTGCCCCTCGCGGACGTAAGTGCCTCCGATCTCGACGGCCCTGTCGAAGAACCGCACGGCGGCGCGTCCCCCGTACACCCACGACCTGTCGCGCGCCTCGTCGGACTCGAAGTCGACCACCACGTACACGGGGTTGAGTCCGGCGTCCATGCTCGGCACAGGTTCCATGAAGAAGAGCGTTCCGTTGCCGTAGTCGATGTCGTAGTCGCGGTGGCGTGTCATGACCCTGGTCGCTATGACGTCGTTGCTTCCGAGCCGGTCGCGGGTCTCGATCGACACGCTCTCCGAGTTCATCATCACGCTTCTTCGGGAGAGCCGATAGAGCCCCGAGGTCCCGTCGCCCCGGATCTCGTCTCTGATGAACACCCGGTTGGTCTCGCTGGCGAACACCGTAAGCCCGACGTGTTCGGTGTCGATCCCGGACTTCAAGCCGTTCATGGCCCGGCTGTAGCGGGACAGCTCCGTGACCGTAAGGCCGGTCACGTAGTCGCCGTGCAGCGCGTAGAACTCCTCTCGCTCGAGCCTGACGTAGAGCTTCCCCGTGCTCGGGGCGTCCGCCGTCTGCTCGGTCGCGTCACCGTAGAGCGTGTAGTACGCGTCCGGGTCGACCGTGCGGAAGAGCGCCTCGTCGCCATCGCTCCTCTCGCTGTCGTAGGAGAGCGTGAGCAGGCAACGCCCCGGGACCATGCCTCTGGCGAAGAACGCCACACGCCCTTCCTCGTAGTAGTTGTTCCCCTCGTGGTCCAGGGCCTCGGCGTGATCGACGACCGTCCGGTGCCCCAACGTCCCCTCCGCGAGCCCGACGAGGATCCAGTCACGTTCCTCAGGTCTCAGCCAGGCGCGAAGCTCGTGTTCCCCGTTTTCCAGGTGGAGCCGCAGGACCACCTCCCCGGACGCCGACGTGGGTTCGAGCCTCACGAACGCGATCCCCCTCTCCCGGATAGCGAAGGTCGCGTCGTCCTCGTTCTCTCCGGCCGGCCGCTCCCTTTCGGGTGATTCGCGGTCTCTCAGGGGGGCGTAGGGCGGGTCGACTGACAGCGTCCCCAGAACTCCCGCGCGGGCCGGGTGCCCGTCCCTGTCCGTGAGCCGGACGGCCAGCACGGGTGCGTTCCTGCCGTCGGCGACCGCGAACGATTCGCCGGATATCAGCTCGGCGTGAACGGGCGGGCCTGAGTAGTGAACGGTCCTCTCGATGGTGCCCACCTTCGCGCCGCGCCCGTCGACGGCGGTCACGACGAAACGCGTGTCTCCTTCGTCCAGGTCCACGCCGCTCCACCGCGTCACGGCCACCGTGCCGTCCGCGTTCTCGACGGTCCCGTCGAAGGCGCGCGGGCCCACCACGACTCCGTTCATCGAGAGGGTGAGGCCGTACGCCGGATCGTGCCTCACCTCCACGCGGACGCTGGGGATGTCGGGGTGTGCGCCCGGCTCCGGCGACACCCATACGAGACCGGGCGTGAGCGTTTCGGGCGGGGTCTCGCACCGCCCGTCGACGGCCCGGCCGCCCTCCTCGCCCGTGCCGCCTGATTCGGGCGGGTGGCCCGCGGTGGCCGACGCCGGTGGGAGATCTGCGGTGGCGGACGCCGGTGGGAGATCTGCGGTGGCTTGCGCCGGGGGCAGGCTTGCCGCGGGCACGATCCGGAAGTCGGCCCGTCTCAACGCGCCGCCCGCGAGGTCGAGGAAGCGCGAGAACGTCCGGCCGGCGAGGCGACTGTCCTGTCTCTGCGGGGACGCCTCGTACCTCTCCGGGAGGCTCTCGAGGTCGAGCTGCACGACGTGAAGCCCGGCGCGGACCGCCTCGAAGTGGTACATCCCGCGCCCGTCAGTCACAACCGAGGTTCCGTCCTCGAGGTAGACGCGGACGCCCGCCACGCCGCGGCTGTTCGTTTCGCCAGTACCGGTGGCGCCACCGCCCGATCGTCCCTGTTCCGTCACGCGGCCGACTATGACGCCCGTGCTGCGGAACAGGTCCTCTCGGACCTCCACCGTCGCCGTGGCGGTGTTCGACGTGACGAGACCCGCCGCCCGGGCAGAGGCGCTGTTGACGGCCGCGCCGGGTCTCGCGCCCGCGGCGATCTCCACGACATATCCCACGGTCGCGACATCACCGCCCGCGACCTGCCCGAGCTCGAAGGTGAGGGTCCTGCCGTCACCGGATATCGCGGGGTCGGGGGCGCTCCGACCGGCGAAGGTCGCCGAGCCGGGCTGATAGCGGAACCCGGCAGGCAATCTGTCCTCGAGGAAGGCCTCTTCGAACTCGCCGGATGTCAGATTCGTCAAGCCGAGGTCATAGCGAAGGAAATCACCGACACACACGTCGCCGCGCGTCGCCGACTTGGTCAGGAACAGGGAATCGGCGCCCTGTGCGACCGGGTCCACCGGATAGTCCATGCGGAATCCGGGACGGTCGTCGAGCACGAACGGCTCTCCCCTCGAGCCCGGTTCCGCAATGAGGACCGGGCCGTGCCCCGGGATCTGTATCTCCGGAAGCTCCTCGGTCGGGACCGTCGACGGGGCCGTGTGGCTGGGAGGCGGGGACACGTCAAGCCGGTACCGGCCTCGCGGCACGAACGGGAAACGGAACTCGCCGGAGGCAAGCTCATAGACGGCGCCACCGCCGTCCGTGACCTGTCCACCGGTGGTAATTACCGCCGGGAAGAGCGATTCACCGTCATCACCGTAGACGGTCGCGGGGCTCTCCGTGTCCGCATCCATGAGCGTGACCACCGCTCCGTCGATGGGCATTCCTGTCCGGCTGTCGAACACGTGGCCCGATGGACTGACCAGGGCGGCGAGGCTCGTGACGTCGGTCGGGTCCGTGGAATCCTCATATCTGACATCGACCTTCCGGTCTTCACCCACGCTGAGGAACCCGTCGTGCCCGCGGGCGCCTCCTCCCGGGATAGCCAACCGGACATAGCCCACGAACGCACCGGAGTCATCCGCGGTCTCCGTGAGTCTGAGTCTCTCCCGATCGCCCGTCGACTCGTTGCTCACGGTCAGAAGGACGGTCTCGGCGAGAAGCGGGTCGCGGTTCTCGTCGCCGTCCGTGACTCGCAGGAACGCGGACTCCTGTCGGCTGTAGAAGTCCGTGGGCACCAGACGCACCGGCCCCGTCAGATCGAGGGGCTCGCCGGACCAGGGGTCCCTCGGCTCAGGCGAGAGCGCAAAGGGACCCTCGTCGTTCCCCGTGGTGCTCCAGAATGTCGGTGGAACGGACAGTGCCTCCGCAGACGAGTTCGATGGGGCGTACGCGAGCACGTCGAGCGCGGACGGTGTCGGCGTGGGCGCGGTCGTGACCGTCACCTCGTTGGACATGGACACCAGTCCGCCGACCCCGCCGGATCCGTAGCTCCCCGTCGCCACGTTGGCGATCACGGTTCCCGGGGGAACCGCCCCCGCGCAGATCTGCGCGAGCGCGAGGATCGCGCTGACGACGCTGATGACAGCGTGCCTGCGGTACATGCTGAGCCCCAATGGTTCTCGCCGCCCGTCGCGTCTACGCGGGACCGGCGTGTCCCCTTTCGACCCGCGTGTCGACCCGCACTCCTAGTCGACCGTGACGTCGAACGTGACGGTCGCGCTGCCGCCTGCGGCAAGAGTCGCGAGAGTGACGGTAATGGCGGAGGAGTTCGTGACGTTGTAGTCACCCTCATCCGCGTCGACGCCGTCGGTCAAAGGCGAACCGTCGAGGATCATCGTTCCGGCGGAATACGTCGTGTTCGTCGGAGTGGTGTCGACGATGACCACGCTGGTGGCGCCGGCCGACCCCGTGTTGCTCACGGTGATCGTGTAGCGCACCGTGGCTCCGGGGATGGCCTTCGGGTTGACGGCGCCGTTGATCGGATCCGTCACCACGCTCGACGACTTGGCCACGCCGATCGTTGCCGTGACGACAAGGTACGCGTCCCTGCTGGAGTGCTGCCCGTCGTACAGCGCGTCTGCGGTCCCGGCGCCGTCGGCGAAGACGATCTCGACGGTCGCCGGATTGTCGGCGATGCCGCTGTCGTCAGACGTGACGTCGGCGCCCTGCGTGCCGGGAACTCCTCCCTCGGCCGTCTGGGCGACGAGATCGTACAGCGCCCCGTCGTCGTCGATCCTGGCGAGAGGGATAGAGCCGACGACGAAGACACCGACAGAATCGTCGGCGATCAGCTCGTCGATGTAGCTCGCCGTGTCCGTTGCGGGCTCGTAGATGCCGTTACCGTTGCCATCGACGAACACCTGGACGCCGGTCGCGTCAAAGTTGTCGGTGGCTCCTCCCCAGGTGCCCGAGGCGACCTGCGCGGTCAATGAATAATCCTGTGTCGTGTTGCCGTCGTTCGTGACGGTGAACGTCAGGACCTGCGAGCCGGCGCCGGGAACAACCACCACCGCGGCGACGTCGTTCGTCGACACCGTCAGGTCGATCCTGTTGTCGACGACGAAGCTCACGATGTCCGTGACGGGTGTCTGGTCTACTCCGCCCACCTGATAGTCGATGGTCGCCGTGTTGTCCACGCTTGTGCCCGAGGCAGTACCCGCGGCCTGCGCCGTGAGCGACAGGCCCACAACAAGCACTCCGGCCAATAGCGGGCTCACAAGACCCGCGACGGTGCAACGTTTCATCTTGTCCTCCTCTTGCATGGTTACCTGCGGTTCGTGGTTCCGTTGATCAGCCGTAACATCCCGTGAAGCACCTCCGGCGCTCATTCGAGACGCGCCCTGAATCCGACCAGACCCTCCTCGCTCGGCGGCAGCGTGGCATCGAGCGTCCAGCGAATGTGCGTGTACTCCGACGGAGTCGCCGGCCTCTCGCCGGCGGCGCCGTCCGGTACCAGGAGTTCTCCCGGCGCAGCGAAGACCATCCCGCCGTCTACCGAGTAAGTGACGGCGGTCCCGTTGCCGGATGCGCTCCCCACCATGTAGGTCATGTGGTCGGGAACCGGATTGGTGATGACGACGTTCTCAGCCGTCTCGACACCCGTGTTCGAGTAGTAGATCGTATATATGACCTCGTCTCCGGGAACGACCCTGGACGCCTCAATGCGCCTCAACTCCGGCCGCCCCTCGCGATCCAGCACCTCGATCTCGGTCTCAGCGACCGTTCGAAGCTCGACCGACCGGGTCTCGACGGCTTCCACCGCCGTCGAGCCGGCCAACACGATCGCAACCAGCATCAAGCCGATCCTCATCGCCTACCCCCTTTCGTTCCTGCCTCTCTAGTTAATGACCACATTGAAGCCGACACTCTGCGTGGGCGCGCCGGCCGCGACCTCGCCCACTGCCACTGTCACCGTATTGAAAGTCGTCACTCCCACGTCGCCCGCATCACCGTCCGCGCCGTCGGTAAGAGGCACACCGTTGAGCGAGAGCGTTCCCGGAAGGTAGGTGGTGTCTTCCGGCACGGGGTCCGTGACGACGACATCGCGCGCCGTACCCGAGCCGACGACCGTTATCGCTATCGAGTAGAAGATCGCCGCTCCCGGCACGGACTCGGTTCCGCCGAAGGCGTCCACAACGGTCGCCGACTTGACCAGCAACACCGCCACGCTCGTGACCGCGTAGGTGCCGACGGCACTCGCCGTTCCACCGGTCTGACCGATGACGGCGTCCGCCCCGCAGTCTCCACCCACCCCCGGTATCACGGTCCCCGGCTCGCCCGCGCCGATGTCTGAAGCGACGGTCAACCCGCTTCTGCCGGTGTTCCCGGTGACCGCGTCGCTCGGGATGTCGTTGAGCACGAACACGGTCATCGATTCGTCTGGCGAGAGCGTCGGGTTGTCGAACGGCTCGACGTACGGGACGTCGAGCTCGGGTTCGAACAGGCCGTTGCCGTTCGCGTCCAGGTACACGCCGACGAGAAGCGGGTCGAAGTCGTCTCCCGGCAGCGCGCTCTGACCGGAGAGCGTGTATGAGTCGGGTCCGTTCCCGGTGTTCGTGAGGAGGAACGTCAGGACTCTCGATGAGTCGCCGGGGCGGACCGTCACGTGCGAAGCGTCCTGCCAGACGACATTGACGTTGGTCAACTGAGCCACCGTCGTCGCCGCGACGTTGCTGTGCTGGGTGAAGCTGCTTGAGGCCACCGTGTAGGTGGCGACCGCCTGATTGATGATCTCCGTGCACGACGGAGTCCCGTCGGCGGCCGAGATCGCCGGCCAGATCAGTGCGGCCGCGACGACACCGGCGACCCGGGCCACAGCCAAGCGGCGACTGACGCCGCGTCCGCGTGAGACGGGGCCTCTCATTTCACCCTCACTCTGAGAAGGAGGCTGAAACTCGGATGGTTCACTCCGTCCGACCCCGCGAGGGCGCCTTCGGGGCTGACCCGTATGTGCGTGACCGTGCCGTCGCACCCGTCGCCGTCCGGTGTCGGGGCGTAGACATACGAGATGCCGTCGTCGTCGGAGAACGCGACGTCGTCCGTGGTGCTCGCAAGTGAAACGAACTCGTAGTCGAGCCCGCTGGCCGTGGCGCCGTCCTGGAAGAGGACCGGGCCGGATCCGGGACCGTCGATGTCGCTGACAAGCAGGGCCGTGCCGACCGGTATCGGATCCGTTGTCAGGACGGACCCGCTGTCGGTGGAGCCCGTCCCGACGTTCGCGGCGGTGATCGTGTAGAGGACCGTCGCACCTGGTATCGACTTCGGGTTGACAAGCCCGTTGACCGGGTCGAACGAGGTTGTCGCCGACTTGACCACCGCTATGTCTGGTTCGCCGGTGCAGGTGATGGAGCCCGTGAGCGTGAAGTCGCCGAACCCAGAGTATGCGTCGGCCACGAGGTAGTAGGTTCCCGTTGACGCCGCCGCGAACGTGAACGTCGAGCCGTCCGGGTAGTCGTCGTCGCCCGCGACGCAACTCCCCGCCGGGTCGCCGCAGTCGGTGATGAGGTAGACGGAGTCGTCGAACCCGTCCGTGGTCATCGTCACTGTGAGCGCGTCACCGGCGGCGAGCATCGCGTAGTAGACGACGTCGCCTCCGGTGGCCGAGTAGCCGGTGCACCCACTCGAGCCCGGGTTGTAGTCGTTGGCCGCGAATTCCAGATTGCCGGTGACCGTGAACGGCCCGCAGGGGATGCAGACGGCGCCCACGCACGTGTCGTTGGCCGGGGGTGATGGGGGCGAGCCGATGCAGACGGCGTCGAGGTAGTGGTCGGCTCCGTCGATCCCAGCGTATCGGAAGGCGATCTCGACGGAACTGCCCGCATAGGGGGAGAGGTCGACGTCTATTGTCCCGTATTCGTACGAAGCCCCGGGGAAGTCGTTGTAGAAGTCGAACACGACCGCACCGTCTATCTCGGCGGTGAAGTTGGCGTTCATCGTCCAGTACGTGCTTCCCATCGTGGCGAACAGGAGATGGTCACCGGACCCGACGGCGTAAGTGAAGCTGAGCACCTCGTTCTGCTGCCTGTTGTCCTGCCACGGGACGCGGGCGGCATAGGTGCCCGCGTAGGGCGCGCCCGAACTCTGCCTCCACCGGTACTGGAAGTAGGCGGTCTCCTGCGTCCAGCCGCCGGGCGGGAAGGCGCCCTCGAAGCCTTCGTAGTATGTGCAGCTCCTCTCTGCCGGGGGGGCCGGAGTGATGTCGCCGGTGCACTCCCTCGGAGGAAGCGAGGGCGACGCCGTGCGCATCCTCGCTACGGAACTCGGTGCCGGCGCCAGACAGGCCACGAGGGCGACGGTGCAGATGAGCGCGAGCGGAGCCCGCCGCTCGGGCGCCTCCGCCCCCGCCGCCGCGAGACGCCTCGCGTCTCCGCGCCGGTACGCCAGATGTCCCTCTCCAGGAGGTCCCATCATCGTTCCCCGATCGGTGACCTTCGCGTGCCGGCCGCACCGCGCTGCTTCCATCGACGCAGGCGGCCAGTACGCCCTGGGGGCGGAAGTCCCCGTACACAAACATTCCTTGCGACGAATCAATTAATCGAGTGGCGCTCATGCAAGTGACATGCCAAATGCAGTCGTGTCCGCTATGGTCCTTCTCAAATGAATAATCTCTCAGATATGATAGTGAACCGTCCTTCAGGACCTCGTCGGACCGGAGGGGTCGTGGCGGGTGGGCTGGAACTCGCCGGCAGCCTCCAGAGGCGGCCGGCCGCCGTTCTCCCGCCACGGGGGCCGGTTCTGCGGAGGCAATCTTGCTTTGCACGGCCCATGAGCCGGTGCTATCCTTGCTTGCTTATCTGGCCCGGCTGTCGGGCCGTTTCTGACTGTCTGAATGCCCTCGGGGCGCCAAGGAGACCGGGATGCCGATTCTCAACTCGAAGACGGGCAAGATTCGCAGGAAGTACTCGACCGACGACCTCAAGACCGCCGCGAACCTGATGCGGGGCTACGACCTGGTATCGCTGTGCGCGGCGGGCTCCGGTCACTCGGGCGGGACGCTGTCCATCATGGACCTTACGGCGGCGCTCTATCTGCATGTCGCCAACCACGACCCCAAGGATCCCGACTGGAAAGACCGCGACAGGATCATCTGGTCGGCCGGTCACAAGGCGCCGTCGCTCTATCTCGGGCTTGGGGCATCCGGCTACTACGATATCGAAGAGGTTGTGACGCTACGCAAGCTCTACTCTCCCTTCCAGGGACATCCGCACTGGGTCAAGCTGCCCGGAGTCGAGGCTTCGACGGGATCTCTCGGACAAGGGTTGTCCATCAGCGTCGGCATCGCGCTGGCCGCCAGGCTGAACAAGAAGGACTACCGCGTCTACTGCCTGATGGGGGACGGGGAGCAGCAGGAGGGGCAGGTCTGGGAAGCCGTCATGGAGGCCGGCCACTTCAAGATGGACAACGTCTGCGCGATCATCGACAGAAATCGTCTGCAGATCGACGGCTGGGTGAAGGACGTCATGAACGTCGAGCCCCTGGCGGACAAGTACCGCTCATTCGATTGGCACGTCATCCACATCGACGGGCACGACATGGAGCAGATACTCGCCGCGTTCGAAGAGGCCAAGCACGTCAAGAACAAGCCGACACTTATACTCGCGGACACCGTGAAGGGCAAGGGCGTCGATTTCATGGAGAACGTGGCTGGCTGGCACGGAAAATCGCCGAACGAGGAGGAGTTGTGGGACAGCCTCAGGCAGCTTGGGCTGGACAACATCCTCCCGGTCAAGAGGATGTTCAAGGCCGCCGAATCGCACCAGAAGAAGGCGATGAAGACGCTCGAAGCCAAGCAGCCCCGATTCTCGAAGGACTACTTCTGGAATCACACGAACGACATGAAGACAGAGATGGACCCGACGAGAAAGGGGTTCGGTCGCGCCCTGGCCGAACACGGTGACGACAAGCGACTCGTCTGTCTCGGAGCGGACATTTCGGGGTCCATCACTATCAGCCAGTTCTACGAGGGCTTCCCGGAGCGTAACGACCGCTGGTTCTCGATCGGCATCGCCGAGCAGTCCGGCACGGGCGTGGCCGCCGGTCTCGCAAAGGAAGGGAAGCTACCCGTCTTCGGAACGTACGGTGTCTTCGCCTCAGGCAGGAACCTCGACCAGCTGAGGACGACAGTCTGCTACGGCGAGTTCAACGTGATGATCGCCGGGGCGCACGGCGGCGTCTCGGTCGGACCGGACGGAGCGACTCACCAGGCGCTCGAAGAGCTGTTCCAGATGTGCGGCATTCCGAACATGAACGTCGAGGTGCCGTGCGACTCGGTCGAGACGAAGCGCGCCACCGAGCACCTGCTCTTCAAGGTCAAGGGCCCGAAGTACGTGCGGTTCGCGCGCGAGGCGACACCGGTCGTGACCGACAAGAAGACGCCGTACAAGTGGGGCAAGGCGAACGTCATCCGGTTCCGGGGCGCCAGGCCCGAGTTCAAGAAGGCGTTTCAGCACTCGCTGGCCTCGAAATATACGAACGAGAACGAGGACATCTCGATCATCGCGTGCGGTCCTTCCGTTCCCGAGGCCATGCGGGCGGCGTGGATACTCAAGAACGAGTTCGACATCGAGACCAGGGTCGTGAACGTTCACACGGTCAAGCCGCTCGACCACACGGCCATCGTCAAGGCCGCGGCTGACACCGGTGTCGTGATAACGGCTGAGGAGCACCAGATAGGTGGCTTCGGCAACCTGGTGGCCGCGGTGATCGGGCGCTCCGAGAAGCTCTACGGCAAGCCGATCGTCATGGGTATGATCGGAGTCAAAGACCGTTTCGGCGAGTCGGGAGCCCCCTGGGAGTTGGTCAAGGAGTTCGAGGTCTCAGCGGAGCACATCGCGGCGGAGGCCAAGAGGCTGTACGACCTGAAGGTCGCCAGGACCATCGGAGCATCCAGGCGGAAGGTCTCCGCCAAGGCCGCGACGAAGACGAAGAAGGTTACCAGTAAGGCGAAGAAGTAGACTCCTGTTGCGCGATACAACGAACGGGCCGCCCATGTGGGCGGTCCGTTCGTTTTGCGGTGGGACCGTCGGGTCGGGGAATCACTTCAGCCGGCGGCATTCGCTCAGCGTCACTTTCCCGCGCTCTTCATGATGATGTCGATGGCCTTCTTCGCGCCTCCGATGTGTGACTTCGCGCCGAGGACCAGCGTGACGGACTCGAAAAACCCGCTCACACTGTCGCGGACTCTGGGGTCGTATCGGATCGCATCCGCTCGAACGCTGAGGTCGTCCGGAAAACACGCCCCGAAGCCCGGGCCGAGGGTCAGGTGGAGAGACGTCTTCCTTGCGCTGATCAGAGCCAGCCGCCTTCCCCGGTGCCTCACGGTAACGGTGCGGCCGGTTGCTGTCAGCGCGTCGCCCGCGAGCCCGTGCTGCAGGTAGAGATGTTCGAGCACTCCGCGCAGGATCGTCCGAAGCAGGTCGCTGTTCAGCGCTTCAAAAAACCCCTGGGTGCACCCGACGAGGTGTCTGTCCGTGTCTGGGATGAGGTTTCTTGTGACGAAGTCCCGCACGTTCTCCTTTGCAAGCCGGACCGGCGCGCGCTCCACCAGAAAGCCCGCGACCACGTCGAGCAGCTCAGATTCGTTCGCCCGCAGAGCGCGGTGCAGCACCTCCTCGAACGACTCGCCGCCGTCGCCCGTCCCCCTGGCACCAAGCTCATAGACGACGGCCCTGACGGGTTGCCACTCATCGAAGCCCGCCGCCTGCGCCAGGTCGACAAGTCTGCCCATCGGCAGCATTGCGCTGGCCTCCTTGCGTCCGGTGTCCGCGGCGATGCGCAGGACGTCCTTAGCGAGTGCAAGGACGTCCTCGTCCGGCCCATCAACGAACCCGAGGCAGACGTCGTCGTCGACCTTCCCGATGTCGAAGATGCCCACGGCTCGGAGCGCGCCCCTGCGCGGAGAGACCAGCACGCGACCGTTCGAGATGAGGTGTCGGATGCGACGCCTCGTCAGTTCGGGAAACGTCCACCCCACTCCAGCAACGCCGCCGGTGGCCTCGTAACAGCTCGAGCCATGGACGAACCGGACCACGGCATCAATGTTGTCGAGCGTGGCGACTCGGGAGCCCACGGACCACCGCTTCCCGGCCTTTCCCCACATCCAGCCCGTTCTGGCGATCTGCCAGAAGCCGTTCTTTTCCGCTATCCGTCTCGAAGCCTCGTTGCCTATCCACGTCGAGTAGCGGACCGTCTTCGGCTCGAGCGCCTTTGCCTCGCGGAACGTCGCGCGGTGGATCTTCTTCGACAGGCCGAGTCCGTGGTACTCCGGGTGGAGCCGGAGCCCCTCGAGCCACACCTCGCCGGGGGAGAGAAGTGATACCTTGGAGGTTCCGACCGGTCTCCCGCCGACGGTCGCGGTCAACAGGGCGCCCCTCTTCTCGGCAAGCCACTTGTCCCAGACCAGGGGCATGTAGTCGTGTCCGCCCCAGATGTGTCGGGACATCTCAAGTATGGATTCCCGATCCCCGGGGCGGGCCTTGCGGACCCGGAGATCTCCGATTCGTGGCGTGGTTCTGCGTGATGTCTTCTTCGCTGCCATTCTCTGGAGGTCCCTCCGCGATCACCCTTTGGTGAGCTCATCCAGCTTCCCGATGATATCGTCGGCGTGGCCCGTTATGCTGACCTTGGGCCATGTGTGCAGCACCCTACCGTCCTTGCCGATGAGGAACGTCGCGCGCGAGGCCTTTCCAGTCTCCCGGAGGACGCCGTACGCACGGGCGACCGTCCCATCGGGGTCGGCCAGCAAGGGGAAAGGCAGTTCGTTGTTCGCGGCGAACCGCCCGTGTGACTCGACGTCGTCGGTGCTGACGCCGATGACGACTGCGGAGCGCCTCTCGAATTCGGCCGCGGCGTCCCGGAGGGCCCTCGTCTCGCGGGTACACCCGCTGGTGTTGTCGCGAACATAGAAGAAGAGCACCACGTTCTTTGCTCGCGAGAAGTCGGAGAGCTTCACGGTGGCGCCGTCCCAGGAAGTCGCGGAGAACGAAGGTGCCTTGTCGCCTGGCTTCAGATTTGTGGGCATTGTGCCTCCAGTCTGTATCTGGGTCTCCGGGCGTGGTCACTCCCGGATGACGAGCTCCGCGGCCGGTCGGGGCAGGCTGGCGGAGACGGTGGACCTTGTGGGATCGAGCGATTGTATAAGAAGCGGGTGGACTCCGCAAGGAACGGCGGTGTGTCGTGCGCTGTGTCGGAATCGCCGTCAGATCGGAGGTTGATCCCGCGGGCCATTGAGTCCTCTGTCCAGCCTTCTCATTGATGCCAGTCGTTTTCTGTCGAACTCCGGCGTTTCGCCGGGGATCTCGAGTATGAACGGCAGGTGGGAGAGAGCCCCGCAACCCACGATGGCGTGCAGGCCCTTCCGTCCCATGCTGCCCTCGGTCCATAGCGCGTGTCTGTCTCTGCGCGACCCCAGGTCCGCGGAGGAATCGTTGCCGTGGATGGCCCACACCCTGTCCATGCCCGGACCGGACTCGAGCGAGGCGACCAGTTCGTCCAACACCTGCCTCTCCGCGAGGTCGAATCCCAGGCCCCACAGATGGGCGGTGTCCAGGACGACGCCGACTCTGTCGCGCGGGAACGGCTCGACGAGCCTCGCGAGTTCATCAACAGAGAGCCCTATCTCCGTGCCCTTCCCGGCACCGTTCTCGAGTGCGACCCTGGAGCCGGGTGGTGCTCGGTCCAGAACCCGCTCGAGCGTTCTCACGGCGCGTTTGATGCCCGCGTCCGGGCCTCTTCCCATGTGATTCCCGCAGTGCACGACGACGGGGCCGGCGCGCAGCTCACGCGCCCTGACCATCGCCGCGGCGAGGCTCCGAAGGGAGTTTTCCTTGAGCCTTCTGTCTGGCGTTGCGAGATTGATGAGGTAGGGGGTGTGCAGCACGACCGGGCCGATGCCGGCCCGGTCGATCTCCTCCATGAACTCGTCGCGTTCGCGGCGGTCGAGCGCGCCCGTGCTCCAGCTCATCGGATTGCCGGAGAACAGCTGAATGGTCTGGCAGCCGACATCGGCTGCGTATCTGGCTGTAGCCGGCAGGCTTGCCAGCTTGGGCACGTGAATCCCGAAGCGCATACTTCCCTCCTGAGGGGACATCATAACACATGAACGGCTTTTCATTTGCTTGTGTGCTTGCTAAGTGGTATAATCTATCGTAGGTTACGGTGGTTCGCGCATCCTCGCCTGATTGTGAAGGGGCGCGTGCCGGCATTCCGAGCGATATCGTCGTCGGCCCGCCCGGCGGCATCACCTGCTAACTGTGTCCGGAATGAACGGACGATACTATGCCCGTCTGTGGTGGCTCCGTCATTGAGGCGGGGCCGCGCGGGCAGACAAGGGGAAGAGGCATGAGACTGTCGGCAAGCCTCAGATTGACGGCCTTCATCGCCGTCCTGCTGGTTGCAGTCAGCGCGACGGCCGGGGTCGTCACCCGCCACTACGAGTTCTCGGAGCCGCAGATCGTGTCCGAGGGCGACTATCATCGCATTGCAATGAATGGGGCCTGGAACTACGGAGAGCCCGGCGAGCCGATGCTGCCGCTCGTCGGAGCCAGACTGCTTCTGCCGCCCGGCGAGATTGTCTCCGAGGTCCGCGTGACGCCTGGCGACAGGGTTGTTCTTGGAGACGGCTATGTTGTCGAGCCCGGCCAGATGCAGTACCCGTTGTCGCACGACGGGCCGCACGTGGTCGCGAAGGCGGATTACACGCCCGGCGCGACCTACCCCTCGTCGCTGACGTCCGAGCCGGTCTTCGGTCGCTACCGCGGCTACGGCATCGCAAACGTCGCCCTCTCTCCGGTCGAGTACGAGGTCGAGACCGGCAGGGTCTCGTACTACACGAGCATGGACGTGGAGATAGTGACGGAGTCGGACCCCGCCGGCATGCGCGGTGTCCAGAAGATGATCGTCCACGACGCCGCCACGCTCAGGCGTCTGTCGGGCATGGTCGACAACCCTGCTGACGCGGCGCATTACGCCCTCATCGAGCGGGACCCGGAGTTCAGCCGCGCGCTGGATCCCGCGCTTGCGTACAACTACATCATCGTCACTACGGACGCCTGGGAAGGCTATCTGGACACCTACGTCGAGTGGAGAACACAGCGGGGCCAGAAGGTCGGTGTGTTCACGAAGGAGTGGATCGTCCTGAACTATTCGGGCGACGACGTCCAGGACCAGATCCGCAACTTCATCATCGACGCGTACGGTACCTGGGCGCCCGACTACGTCCTTCTTGTCGGCGACGGCGAGCCCTCCGACAGCGACGGGATTCCGGCTCGAGGCTTCTACAACACGGCCTACGGCGAGACGGACGCCAACATCGCCTCCGACCTCTACTACTCGGCCCTGGACGGGACCTGGAACAACGACGGCGACAGCTACTACGGCGAGATCGGGGAGGAGGATTTCTACCCCGAGGTCGGTATCGGCCGCGTAGCCTGCAGCGTCGCCTCCGACATCACCAACTTCACCACGAAGACTCAGCGCTACTCGGACACACCCATCGTCTCCGAGTGCGACGAGGCCCTGATGGTCGGTGAGCTGCTCTGGACCGGCAGCCCGAACACGTATGGGGGCACCTACAAGGACGAGGTGATGTACGGTGGGACCTACAACGGATACACCACTACGGGTTTCCCGGGCACAATGAACGTGGGCACGCTCTACGATCGCGACGCCACGTGGACGAAGACGACCCTCATCAACACGATGGAAACGGGGATGAATGTCGTTAACCATCTGGGCCACTGCAACGTCGACTGGTTCATGAACATGACGAGCGCCGATATCCCCTCATTCGACAACGACGGCACCACTCACAACCTGAACTTCATCTACTCGCAGGGCTGCTACGGCGGTTCGTTCGACAACCGTACCACGAGCGGCAGTTACGGTGGCGATTGTTTCTCCGAGAGCTTCACGGGCGATGACGACGGCGCGGTCGCCATCATCACAAACACGCGCTACGGCTGGGGCGACCCGGGTGGCACGGACGGATCGTCGCAGTATTTCGACCGCGAGTTCTTCGACGCCATCTTCGCCGAGGACATCTACCCGCTCGGGTATGTCAACAACGACTCCAAGATCGACGTTCTCTGGCGCATCGATATCGGCGCGAACAGATGGTGCTACTACGAACTGACGCTGTTTGGCGACCCCGCAATGGAGCTCTGGACGGCCGAGCCGATCGCGCTGACGGCGACGCACAGCCCGACCGTGATGGTCGGTCAGCCGGACCTCGAGATCGTGATAACCGACGCCTCGCGGGGCGCGGTTGAAGGCGCCATCGTGACCATCTACACGAACGACTTCTCGGTCTACGATACGGGTGTTACGGACGCCGCGGGCTCGGTGACCCTGCATCCGAACGCGAGCTCCGTCGAAACGCTGCACGTCAAGGCGACGGCGAACAATCACCTGGTCAGCGACACAACCGTCGATATCATCCCGACGTCCGGCGTGTATCTTGCTCTGGACAGCTACACTATCGACGACGACACGGTCGGCAACAGCAACGGGAACGACGACGGCCAGGTTGGCGCCGGCGAGGCTATCGAACTCGTGATAACCTTAGGCAACTTCGGTACGGACATGGCCTATGGTGTTACCGCCACGCTCTCAACCACGAGCGGAAGCGTGTCGTTCGCCGACAGCTACGAGGAGTTTGGTGACATCACGGGCGGCGGAACGGCGCAGTGCCAGGACGACTTCGAATTCTCCATAGCCTCCGACACGCCGGACGGCGAGGTCGTTCCTTTGACGCTCACGATGATCGACGTTGCGACGAGGGAGACCCGGGAGTCCTTCATCAACATCATTGTCCACGCCCCGGTTCTAGCGTATGAAGACCATGTTGTGGACGATCCGCAGTACGGCGGCAACGAGAACGGCTGCCCCGAGCCTGCCGAGGTCGTGGAGCTGGGCGTCACGCTAAGGAACTCGGGAGGCGCGATCGCGACCGGCGTTACGGGAACGCTCTCCACGAGCGACCCTTACGTCGTCGTCAACGACGCTGTCGGCACCGTCGTCTTCGTCAACCCCGACGGGACGGCCACGTTCCAGCCGAACTTCGGGGTCACGATCCTCCCGACCGCGCCGGCCGATCACGACATCGATTTCGATGTCGCCATCGCCGCCGATTGGGGCTATGCGTCCTCGGCACAGTTCAGCATAAGGACGCTTGGTAGCAACCACGAGGACGACATCGAGAGTGGCGAGGGGCTGTGGACACACGGAAGCGTGACCGGAGGCTTCGTTGACGAGTGGCACATCGAGACATACAGCTCGCACTCGACGAGCCACAGCTGGAAGTTCGGCGGCGCAGGGTCGGCTGTCTACGGCAACTCCGCCGACGGTGCGCTTCTGATGAAGCCGATCTGTCTGGGCACGGACGGCTCGATGACATTCTGGCACTTGATGGATGCCGAGCAGGAGAACGCGACGTCGGCGTGGGACTGCGGTCTCGTCGAGATCTCGACGGACGGAGGTTCTACGTGGAGCGTGCTCTATCCGGACGGCGGGTACAGCCACGCCAAGAACTGGAATACCGCGAACCCGCTTCCCGAGGGCACGCCGTGCTGGTCCGGCACCTTCGCCTGGAGGCAGGAGACGTTTGATCTGACGAGCTATGAGAACCAGCAGATCCAGATCAGGTTCCGTTTCGCTTCCGACGGATCGGTCACGGAGGAGGGCTGGTACGTCGACGACATCAACCTGACCTCCACCGGCGCGCAGACATCGGTGCCGGAGGACGAGGAGATTCCCAGGACGTTCGCCCTCAGGCAGAACGTCCCGAACCCGTTCAACCCGGTCACGGTGATCCAGTATCAGCTTCCGAGGGAGACGCACGTCACGATCGACGTGTTCAACATCGCCGGCAGGCTGGTCACGACGCTCGTCAATGAGGAGCAGGACGCGGGTGTCAAGGCGGTCACGTGGGACGGCACGAACGCGGAGGGGGAGAAGGTCGCAAGCGGCATCTACATGTACAGGATGCAGGCCGGTGACCACATTTCCAGGAAGATGATGGCGCTTCTCAAGTAGCTTCTCGTTCAGCGGGGCGGAGAGCCGTGCGTTTCGCACTCGTCTCTTCGCCCCGCCTTTCTTTGCTCCAGGGCCCTCCAGCGCAGCCGCGCGCCGGGGGTCGGGTTCAGAATCCGTCCCGTGAGTTGCGCCTCCATGACTATCTGAGTAGATTTCTTCAAGAGGCATCGTGGGGCCGGGGGGCCCGATCGAGTGGTGCAGGATCCCGTGGGGGAACACGTGATCGCAAAGGCTGCTGGTCTGTCATATCCGAAGCACGTCTCAGAAAAGGTAGACCTTCTGGCCCGCGCACTGGGCGCGGCCCAGGAGGTCTTCCTGTTCCTGGACTACGGCGGGACTCTCGTTTCGGGGGTGCCAGGTGAGACGTGCCACCCGGAACCTGGAGTGCTGGCCAAGCTCGAGCAACTCGGAAACGAGGAGGCCTTTTCGGTCTTCGTGCTGAGCGGGCGAACGGTCGATGAACTCGACTCGCTGCTCGGGGTTGAGAACATCGGTCTCATCGGGCAGCGCGGCTTCGAGATACGACGGGAGTACTCGGAGACGGAGTACCCGGTGGACCCCAAGTTCCTGGGCGGTCTGATCCATCACCTGGAACTGGACGCACACGGGTGCCTGGAGCAGTTCCCCGGCGTCTCGATCGAGAATCGTGGGTTCGCACTGACCCTCCACCTGAACCATCGGGACCCCAACCTGGATCGCGAGGCCAGCCGGGAGTTTCTGCGTCTGGTTCGCACTCTCGACGTTCACCGTCAGCTGGAGGTTCTGTACGGAGAGCGGACCGTGGAGGCGCGGATGGCGGGGTGGCACAAAGGGGATGCCGTCAGTCACATCCTGAGGGCCGCCGACGCAGAGGAATCACTCGCCATCTACATTGGCGACGACGTCACCGATGAGGAGGCGTTCGAAGCCGTGCGAGGGTGGTCCGAGATTGACGACTACGAGGAACCCTGGTTCATCCCCGGGAACGAGGACGACGAAGAGCCGCCCCACGCGCTCACGATACTCGTCGCGGACCGGCCCCGTCCAACCATGGCTTCGCTGTTCGTTCGCGGACCGCACGAGGTCTACGAGTTCTTGTCATCACTCGCGGCCATCGCCTCGGCCCTTCTGTAGTCTCCGCGCGACGACCCCGGACTTCTACGCTCGGACCGGACCGTCCGTCCATCGAATCCCTATCGCCCCCTGACCAGCAGCACGGAACAGCCCGCCTGCTCGGCCACCGTCGCGCTCACGCTGCCCATCGCTCTGGCCTTGTCGGGGGCCTTGCCCCTGACGCCGATCACGATGAGGCCGACCTCGAGCGCCTCGGCGTACGCGACTATTGCCTCAGTGGGGCGCCCCTTCTTCAAGAGCTTGGTCTCGGCCGTGACACCGGCCTTCTCGGCTACGCCTGCCGCGTGTGACAGAATTCTCTCGGCGTCTCCGACCAGGGCCTCCTCCAGTTCATCCGCGAGGTCCGTCTTGTACTGCTCCGGGATGTGGAAGGCGTGACAGATGCTCAGCGTCGAACCATGAACCCGCGCCATCTCGGCCGCTGCCTCGACCGCTCGGTCCGAGTTCATCGAGCCGTCTGCCGCCACGAGGATTCTCTCGAACATCAATGTTCTCCCGTCTGAAAGCACAGCCGCTGGCGGCGCGAACAAGTTGTCGGCGCGCCGTCCCGCAGTCAGGGGTCAGTCACTCTTGCCGGCGCCTTCGTCCACACGCACCCGCATGATCCCGTCCATGGGCGCTCCCTCGCCAAGATAGATGGTTCGGTGGGGGAACGGGATCTCTATGCCCTTGGCGTTGAAGGCCTTTTTGATTCTCCGCCTGAATTCGCGCGCCACTGCCCACTGCTGCATCGGGACCGTGGTGAACCTGACGCGGATGACCACCGCCGAGTCTCCGAAGTCCTGGACGCCGAGCACATCCAGAGGGGCCGTGATGATGGCCGAATATTCCGGGGCCGCCGCCATCTCATCTCCGACATCCTTCATGACGGCCATGACCTCGTCAACGTCCTCCTTGTAGGCGACTCCTACGTCCAGGACGTAGCGCGAGTACTGTTTGGTCATGTTGGTCGCGACTACGATGGCGCCGTTGGGTATCACGTGCACTCTCCCATCGAGATCACGCAGCGTCGTCGCTCGCAGCGTTATCTTCTCGACGAGTCCCGACACGTCTGCCGCCCTGACCACGTCCCCAACGTGATACTGGTTCTCGATCAACACGAACACTCCCGCCAGAATATCTTTGACGAGCGACTGAGCGCCGAACCCGATGGCCAGTCCAGCCACACCGACGCCCGCCAATATAGGGCCGATGTCGATGCCGACCTCTTTCAGAACCATCAGGAGCGCCATGCCCCACACGGTGACCCTCACGACATAGCGCAGGACCTTCCCGAGAGTTGCCGCCTGCTTCTCCCGCTCGTTCATCGTGTCGGGGTCGTCGTCCTCGAAAGTTCTCTCGACTCGTTTTATTATGAAGGACGCGAGGCGCACGAACAGCACGGCGCCCAGGATTATGAGGACAGTTCTCAGACCGCTCGTCGCGAGCCACTTGGCGAGCACCTCCAGATTCACGATCTCACTCCAGTTCATCGACATACACACCTCCAGGGCGTTCCGCTAGATCGTGAACCTTCCGTCCTTGTAGATTATCTTGCCGTCGGCATAGATCTTTCCACCGTTGCGCATGTCGTTGACGATGTCCCAGTGGACGCCGGACTCGTTCTTGCCACCCGACTCGGGTAGAGACGCGCCCAGCGCCATGTGGAACGTGCCACCGATCTTCTCGTCGAAAAGCGTGTTCTTCGTGAACTTCTGGATCGAGTAGTTGGTGCCTATGGCGAACTCGCCCACGCGTCGGGCGCCCTCGTCCGAGTCGAGCATCGCGTGGAGGAAGTCCTCGTTTTTCGACGCGCTGGCCTTGACGACGCGTCCCTTCTTGAAGGTCAGCTTGACGCCGTCGGCCTCCCGCCCGGAGTAGTAGGCGGGGAAGGAGAAGCTCACGGTGCCCTCCACAGAGTCCTCGATGGGACCCGTGAAGATCTCACCGTCGGGCATGTTCGCCAGGCCGTCGCAGTTGACCCACGTCCGGCCCTCGACGTTCATCGTAAGGTCCGTTCCCTCGGCGACAACGCGGATCTTCTTGCGTTCGTCGAGTTGCCTGCAGATCTTCTTCTGCTTCCCGTGCACCTTCTTCCAGGCCGCGATGGGGTCCTTGAGGTGCACCATGCAGGCCTTGAGCACAAAGTCCTCGTAATCCTCCAGGGACATCTCGGCGTCCTGGGCGGACGCGTTGCAGGGGAACTGGGTTCCCACCCACTTGAGTTCGCCCGCGGCCTCGCGCTCCATGAATCGCTTGAAGAGTCCGCTGGTGGCCTTACTTCTGATCGCCAGCTTCTTGGGGTCGACGCCGGCCATCGCCTTCGTGTTTTCGCCGCCCCAGATGGAGATCACCTTGTCGACCCGATCGACCTCGAACTCAGAGATGGGGTTGACGAACTTGAGCTGGTGCTGCTTGGCCGTGCTGAAGAACGTCTCCGACAGTCCCGGAAGACTGAGTCGTAGGAACGGATGACCCCCCACCCTCAGCGTCTCCCTGTAGATCTCCGAGAGCAGCGGCTCAGCGATCGCCCCACCGCCTATCTCGACCAGGTCGCCCTTCTCGACCGCTACCGAGTAGTTGACCAGTACGCCCGCGAGCTTTTCGTATCTTGGATCCCTCACTTAGTTCTCCTTTAGACCGGTGTGAACTGCCCGTCCTTGTAGATCATCTTCCCGTCGGCGTAGATCTTTCCGCCGTCACGCATGTCAGCGACCATGTCCCAGTGGATGCCGGATTTGTTCTGCCCGCCGGACTGCGGGTAGGAGGAGCCGACCGCCATGTGGATGGTGCCGCCTATCTTCTCGTCGAAGAGAGTGTTCTTCGTGAACTTCTCAACGGCGTAGTTGGTGCCCACGGCGATCTCGCCGACGAACCTCGCCCCCTCATCGGTATCGAGCATCGACCTCAAGAAGTCCTCGCCCTTGGACGCCGTGGCCTTGACGACACGCCCCTTCTTGAAGGTCAGGCGGACGTCGTGGACCTCACGTCCGCCGTAGCAAGCGGGGAACGTGAAGGCTATCTTGCCCTCCACCGAGTCCTCGATGGGGCCCGTGAATATTTCGCCCGATGGCATGTTGTGCCGGCCGTCGCTGTTTATCCACGTTCGCCCGGCGACGCGCATCGAGATGTCCGTTCCCGACTTGACGATCCGTATTCTCTTGACGTTGTTCAGATACCTGCAGAACTTCGCCTGCTTTCGCTTGATCCCCTTCCATGCCGCGACGGGATCGCTCTTGTGCACCAGACATGCGCGCAGCACGAAGTCCTCGTACTCCTCCAGGGACATCTCCGCGTCCTGAGCCGAGGCATTGCACGGGAACTGCGTCACGCACCAGTCCAGCTCGCCGGCGGCCACGCGGTCCTGATACTGCTGTCTCAGGCCCGACTGGGCTCTCGCTACGGCGGTCTGCTTTGAGGGTTCGACGTTCGTGAGCGCCTTCGTGTTCTCCGTGCTCCGTATGGCCAGGAGCTTGTCTATCTGATTGATCTCGTGCTCCGATACGGGGTTCACGAACTCCAGCTGGTGTTTCCTGGCGGTCTCGTAGAAGGTCTCGGTGGCCCCGGGGAGCGCAATGCGCGTCAGCGGGTGTCCGCCGGCCTCCAGCACCTCCCGGAAGACCTCCCGGACCAGCGGCGCCGACGGAAGTCCGGCCCGTATCAGGACGAGATCCTTCTTCTGAACGTCGAGGCAGTACTGGACCAGAACCTTCGCAAGCTTCTCAAAGCGGGGGTCTGTCATTCCCTCTCCTTGCTGATTGCCATCGCTGTCGATCCGCAGGCCACAGACCCCAGGAGCCACGTGTGTCGCCGGGCGGGTGTTACCCCGGCGCTCAGACATGCGGCGCTGCGTGCCAAACTCGCGGCGGGGTAACACCCGCCAGGCCACGTACGGCCACACCTGGTCCCCGGCCTACGGCTCGAAGCGCGCGGCGATCGGCATCCGCCTGCCGGAACCGAACGCCTTGCTCGTTACCTTCAGACCCGGAGCGGCCTGCCTGCGTTTGTATTCATTTCCGTTGACCGCGCTTATCACCCACCGGACGGTCTCTGAGTCGAGCCCCTCCGCGATGATGTCCGCCGGCGACATGCTGTGGTCGACGTACATCGCCAGTATCCTGTCCAGTGTCTCGTAAGGCGGCAGCGTGTCCTGGTCGCGTTGGTCCGGGCGAAGCTCCGCCGACGGCGGCTTCTCGATCGTGGCGTTCGGGATCAACTCGCGCTCTCGGTTCACGTAGCGCGCCAGTTCGTACACCATCGTTTTGGGAACATCCGATATCACCGCGAGGCCACCGCTCATGTCTCCGTAGAGCGTGCAGTAGCCGACGGCCAGTTCGCTCTTGTTGCCCGTCGAGAGGACAAGATGGCCTTCCCGATTGGACAGCGCCATGAGGATGTTTCCCCGGATACGAGCCTGGACGTTCTCGACGGTGACGTCCACCTCACCGACCGGGAAGATGCGCCGCAGCGTGTCGAGATAGGCGTTGTGGACATCGGCAATGTGCACGGTTTCGATGCGGACGCCCAGGTTCGTCGCCAGCGCCACGGAGTCGTTCACGCTGCCGGCCGACGAATACGCCGAGGGCATGGTGACTCCGACCACGTTCTCGGGCCCCAGAGCCCTTGCCGCCAGCGCACAGACGACCGCCGAGTCTATGCCTCCGGACAGTCCGACCGCCACACTCTCGAACCCACACTTGGCGACGTAGTCCCTCAGTCCGAGGACCAGAGCGTCGTGCACCGCGGCCACCGTGTTGTCTGCAACGAATTCGATCGCCGCCCCCGACCCCGTGTCCACGATGCGCACGCCTTCCTCGAACCCAGGAAGGAGCTCGATGAGTGCGCCGTCAGCGGCGACCAGCATACTGTGACCGTCGAATACCAGCTCGTCGTTCCCTCCAACCTGGTTGACGAGGACGAAAGGAACGCCGTGCTTTCTGGCGTGATCCGAGAACAGGCGATAGCGAAGCTCGTCCTTTCCCACCGAAAACGGTGAGGCGGAGAGGTTGATGAGGAGCGTGGCCCCGAGGGCCGCCGCGTCCGCGACGGGATTGACGTCGTAGACGGGCCTCCTCCAGAGCCCCGGGTCGGTCCAGGCATCCTCGCAGATCGACACGCCCAGATGCTCACCCGCGAACTCCACGAGTTCAACACCATCCGCTCTGTCGAAGTAGCGTGCCTCGTCGAACACGTCATAGGTGGGAAGCAGCATCTTGTGCTGCCTGAGGAGCGTAGCGCCCGCCTTCAAGAGGACGGCGGAGTTGAAGAGGCCCTTCCCGGGCGTGCGCTCACTGCGGGAGACGGTGCCCGTCAGGATGCCTGTCTCCGCGTGTCTTCCAGAGAGCCTGGCGAGGCCGGCCAGCGCCTCCTCGGCCCTGTCGATGAACCACTCCTTCTCCAGGAGGTCCTGCGGCGGGTAGCCCGTGAGGAACATCTCCGGGAACGCAACAAGGTTCGGTCGCTCGCTCCGAACCAGTGCGAGCGTCTCCTCGATCTTCCCGAGATTGCCCTCGAAGTCGCCCACAGTGGGATTCAGCTGTGCGATCGCGATTCTCATGGGTGCCTCCGGTGTGATGGGAGGCCACGTGCCCGCCCGGACGCGCGGCCAGCGTCAATGATACCGCGACCACCGCCGCGGTTCCAGCGGCAACTACCCGTGGAGCGGGCCTCAAAGCGACCGCCCCGGCGTTCCTGCGAGCGCCGGGGCGGTGCGTGGGTCTCTGTCCGTAGTCTATTCGGGCTGGAAGATCATGACGGGGATCTGGTCCGGGTCGAAGAACATCGCCCACCAGCCTATCTTCGGGATCTGCATCTTGGGCATGGCGAGCTGGCCGCCCGCCGCGACGACCTTGCCGAGCGTCGCGTCGATATCGTCGACCTGGAAATACTGGGTCAGGGCGAACATCGGGGCTTCATCCGGCTTCTTCATCATGCCGCCGCCGGGCTCCTTGCCAGTGTCGATCATCGTGTAGTCCATCGAGGCATCGTGCTTGAACTTCCAGTCGAACAGCTTGCCGTAGAACTCCCTCGACTTCGCCACGTCGCTCACCATGAACTCGAAGTGCACCAATGGATTCCCCATCTCCATCTCCTTTCGGGCTCACTGCCCTGGCTTCGCTCGCCCCTTCTCGCGCCTACCCGGCGCCCGACTGACGTTCATATCTTCTGACGGCCATTGCGTGCGCCGGTTTCATCCCGAACTGCGAATAGAACGATTCCGTTCGTGGGTCACAGACGAGGTCGACCATGTGAAGCTTGTCCAGCTTCGCCATCGCGCGGCGCAGGAGGCTGCTTCCGAGTCCCCGTCTCCTGTGCGACTCCGCCACTGCAAGGTGTGAGAGATAACCACGGCTGCCGTCGTGACCGCAAAGGATGGTTCCGACAACGCTCTCACCGTCAATGGCGACGATGCGCAGTCCGGGGTTGCACGACAAGAACTTGTCCACCCCGTCCCGCGTATCGGCCTCCGTCACGTCTACCACCGGGGCATCGTGCCAGAGCGCGATCACATCGAAGTAATCGTCGATCGTCATCTCCCGGATGGCAACGCTCATGCGCAGCCTCCGGAGAAGCGCTTGACCAGGTTCGGAAGCACGATCTCGAGCCACGCGCTCTCGAAGTACGCGAAGGCCTCGTCCCACTCGCCGCCTTCGCCCCATCCGTCGTGCGCGAGGGTCAACCTCGTGCGGCCACCCCCTGCCTCGCCGAACCTGAGCACCACGTGCGTCCACTGGCCCCGGGCCTCAGGAAGGTGCGGGGGAGCGTTCCACGTGAACGACAGCATCTTCTCGGGTTGTATCGCCAGGAATCGCACGCCTTCGCCGCCGCGCCGTCCGGGTTCGCCGTCCAGGAGGAAGAACATCTCGAACGGCCCGTCCACGCGGAGTTCGATGTTGCAGTCGGGCGCGAAGAACGATTTGATGCCCTGCCTTGTCGTCCACGCCGCCCACACCTCGGCGACGGGGGCGTCGACGATCACTTCTCCACGAATGGTCCTGGCAGCGTTCGGCTCTGGCATCTCACGTGCCCCGTTGAAGCGCCTGCCGCGAACGGCTCGCCCGCCTAGAAGTCCATCCCGAGCTGTCCGAACAGGAACGAGTAGTAATCCACGTACTGGTCGAGGATCATGCTCATCGTGCTTCCCATGCCGTGTCCGGCCGCCCGTTCGAATTCCAGCAGTATCGGACGGTCTGACCCGGTCTCCGCCTGGAGTCTCGCGGTCATCTTCATGGCGTGTGACGGATGAACGCGAGAGTCTGACTCAGCCGTGGTGATGAACATGGCAGGGTACTCAACGCCGCTCTCGATGTGGTGATAGGGCGAGTAGGCATAGAGCCACTCGAACTGCTCCGGGTCGCCCGGGTGGCCGTACTCGGTGGTCCACATGGTGGCCCCGTAGAAGTGGTGGAACCGCACCATGTCCAGGAGCGGCACATCGCATATGGCGGCGCGTGCCAGATCGGGTCGCTGCGTAACGAACGCGCCGATCAGGAGTCCACCGTTGCTCCCGCCCCACACGGCCAGCTTCTCGGGACTCGTGTAGCCGCTGTCGATCAGCCACTCGGCGGCCGCGATGAAATCGTCGAAGGAATTCTGCTTGTTCCCGAGCATGCCGTCCCGGTGCCAGGCGTCGCCGTACTCGCCTCCACCCCTCAGGTTGGCCTCGGCATAGACGCCGCCGCGGTCCATCCAGAGGAACTTGTTTCGGGTGAAACTCGGCGTCGACGACGAATTGAATCCTCCGTACCCTGTGAGTATGGTGGGATTCGTGCCGTCAAGCTCGATGTCCTTCCGGTGGACGAGAAACATCGGTACGTTCGTGCCGTCTGCGGACGTGAACCAGACCTGCTTCGCGACGTAGGGCTCGCGGTCTATCGGAGCCTCCACCGTTTTGAAAAGCGTCAGCTTCTCCGCGTGCACGTCGTAGTGGTAGCTGGTCGGAGGGATGAGAAAGGAACTCAGGCCGAGGAGGATCTCGGGCTCTCGCCAGTCGCAGGTCCAATCATACAAGGAACAGACCTCCGGTAGCGGCACGTCGTGCAGAAACTCACCGTCCGCCGTGAACACCTTGATGACCGTCTTCGCGTCCTCGAGGTACTGCAAGAGGAGGCGGTCACCGGCGACCAGGAACGTCTGCAGTGCGTGCTCGCTCTCCGGGACGAGATCGGCCCAGTTGTCCGCGGAGGGGTTCTCGAGGTCGACCTTGACCATGCGCCAGTTGGGCGCGTCCAGGGTCGTCATCATGTAGAACTCGTCGTTGTAGGGGAGGCCGGTCACGCGTCCGTCCAGCCCTTCGGCGATGGGAACGAAATCACCATCTGCCAGCAGGTCCTTCACGTACAGGTCGTTCTGCGTGTAGCCCATGAACACGTATATGAGCAACCAGCGGTCGTTGGTCGACAGCGACACGCCCGTCCATGCGTACATGTCTTCATGTTCGTAGATGAGCGGGTCGTCGACCGCGTCGGTTCCGAGTTCGTGATAGTAGATCCTTCGATGGAAGTACAGCTCGTCGTCCGGCACTTCTCCGGGAGCGGGGAAGCGCGAGTAGTAGAAGCCCTCGCTCCCGCTTCGCCACACGAGGCTGGCGGCCCTGGTGTGAGGGATCCGGTCGGGTAGAAGTTCACCGGTTGTGACGTCCGTGACGTGGAGCACGCTGGACTCGCTTCCGTCCTCGGAGAGGCCGTACGCCAGGAGATCTCCCTCGGCAGACGGGTACCACCAGTCCAGCCCCACGTTCTTCTCGCCACTCAGGACGTCCGGGTCGATGAGGACCCTCGGCTCGCCCTCGAGACCGTTCTGGACGTAGAGCACGGACTGCTCGTTCTCGGGGTCCCGGCGCATGAAGAAGACGTGCTCGCCGCGCTTGGACATCTCTCCCAGACTTGGGATCTGGAAGATCTCGTCGAGCCGGGCTCGTATCGCTTCGCGGTCGGGGTTCTCTCCGAGCACGTCATTCGTGTAGGCGAGCTGCGATTCGATCCAGGCCTGAGCTTCATCGGATTCGAAATCTTCGAGCCAGCGATACGGGTCCTCGATGACGCGTCCGTGGACCGTGTCGGCGACGACGGCGATCCTGGTAGCCGGCGGGTTCGGGGCCGTCGCGCAACTGCATGTGATGGACAGGGTCACGACCGCCAGCAACGTCACCACGGCCGTGGGCCGGGCCCACGGTTGAAGGAGCTTCATTCCGGGATCTCCCATGGGGTCAGAGGCCGATGAGACTTCCAATCTGATAGACACCGAAGCTGGCGAGCCAGGCCAACACAAGCTGGTACCCGACTGAGAATGCCATCCACTTCGCGCCTATCTCTCTCTTGATCGCTATCACCGCGACTATACACGGCGTGTAGAGAAGAATGAAGAGCATGAACGCGAACCCGCCGAGCGGCGTGATGCCACTGGATGGGTCTCTGAGGGTGGCCGGCAGCGAGTGCTTACCGTTGGATGTCACCGCCTCCGCGTGGTAGAGGACGCCCAGCGTGGAGACCACCACTTCCTTGGCTACGAACCCGGTGATCAGACTGACGCCCATCTCCCAGGAGAAACCGAGCGGCCTCACCGCCGGGTAGATGGCTTTCCCGGCCCTGCCGATGTAGGAGTCCTCGACGAGCGTGGCCGCGAGTTCCGTCTCGAGCGCGTCCGCAGCCGCGATCTCCTCCACCGTGCCGGAGGTGCGCAGTGATGCGATGTCACCCTCGTAGGTCTCGATCACTCCCTGGTCCCTGGGGAAGGCGCCGAGGAACCACAGGATGATGGACGCGACGAGAATGACCCCGCCCATCTTCTTCAGATAGATGCGGGCGCGTTCCCACATGTGAATGAGAAGCCCCTTCGCTGTCGGCAACCTGTAGGGGGGGAGTTCCATCACGAACGGCGCCGGACTGCTTCTGAACAGGGTCTTCGCGAAGAGCCTGCCCATGAGCATGGCGGCCACGATGCCGATGACGTATATGAAGAAGACGACGGAGCCCGCCCGCTCGGCGAAGAAGGCGCCCGCCACCAGCACGTAGACCGGCAGCCGCGCGCTACACGACATCAACGGCACCAGCAGCGTGGTCATTACGCGGTCTCGACGCGACTCGAGCGTCCGGGTCGCCATGATCGCCGGCACGCTGCACCCGAATCCCATCAGCATGGGGATGAACGATTTACCGTGTAGCCCCAGCGCGTGCATCAGCTTGTCCATGAGGAACGCGGCCCGCGCCATGTAACCCGAGTCCTCGAGGAATGAGATCCCCAGAAAGACGATCATGATGTTCGGAAGGAAGACCATGACCGAGCCGACGCCACCGACCACGCCGTTTACCACAAGGTCGGCAAGGAGGGATTCCGGCAGCGCGGCGTCGAGTGTTCCGGCGAGCCATGAGACCGCGGATTCCAGCCATCCCTGAGGGTACGCGCCCAACTGAAACGTCAGCTGGAAGAGGATCCATATCAGCGCCAGAAAGATGGGGTATCCGAGGAAGCGGTTCGTGAAAACGTTGTCGATGCGACGCGACAGCTCCATGCGGTCCGTCCGGGGAAGCGCCAACGACTCCTTGAGCGCGCCCTCGATGTAGCCGCTTCTGCCCTCCGAGATCACCTCTTCGGGATCGGCGCCGGTCGCCACTTCGATGTGCCTGACGGCCCGTGCGACAGCTTCGCGCAGTCGCGACGATGTGTCGGCAGACGTGCCACCACCTTCCGTCGTCATCTGGAGGATCTCTCGGTCGCCCTCGAGCATTTTGATGGCCGCCCACCGGAGCGGGTAGCCGTGAGTGGAGACGCCGTTCTCCTCGAGCAGATCTACCAGCTCGACAAGAACATCGTTGACGTGCGGGCCGTAGGAGATGGGCACGTGGCGGTGGTGTTCCTCCCTGTCCTCTACCAGGTCGACCGCCGCGTCCAGGAGCGCCTCGATGCCTTCGCTCCTGTGCCCGACGGTCGGAACGACCGGGGCGCCCAGGAGCACGTGTATTCTCTCGAGGTCGAGCTCGGCTTCGGAGTCCAGAAACTCGTCCCACATGTTGAGGTCGACGACGAGGTCAACGTCGAGCTCCATGAGTTGAACGGTAAGATAGAGGTTTCTGGCCAGATTCCCTGCGTCGACAACGTGTATGACGACGTCGGGCTTGTTCTCGACGAGGTAGCTGCGGACGACCCGCTCCTCCACGGAGTAGGCAGTGAGGCTGTACGTGCCCGGCAGGTCCACCACCTCAATGTCATAGCCTCGGTGCTTGAGGTGGCCGACCTTCTTCTCGACAGTGACACCCGGCCAGTTTCCCACCTGCTGCCGGGCGCCCGTCATGCCGTTGAATATGGAGGTCTTCCCCGAGTTGGGGTTGCCCGCGAGGGCTATCGTGAACGATTTCTTGTCCGCCATGCTCTTCCGCGTCCGAGCCCCCTGCCGAGACGTCTGCCACGTCCTACGTCGTCCTGCTTGCGACAGAATGGTGGGGGAGTGACTTGTTGAACGATTATCTCCACGGCTTCCTGTATTCTCAAGGTCACGTGCGTGCCCCCGATGCAGTACTCGATGGGGTCGCCGAACGGGGCGAGCTTGATGACCCGGACCAGGGCTCCCTTGGTGAAGCCCATGTCCAGGAGCCTCCTCCGAAACGCACCTTCGCCCTCAACGTCGACGATCATTGCGGCGCTGCCGGGACTCAGGGTCGAGAGAGAGACGTTGGGGCTAGCAGTCATCGCACGTGCTCCCGCATTCATCGAGGTGAGGCCGGTCCTGCATTCCACACTTGCTGTCGAACGGGCAACCGGCGCAGGAGGGCGGTCTGGACGGGTCGTTCGCTCGCGCAATGGACCGCCACACGATCCTGACGAGGACGGTGACGGCTACGACCAGTATCACTCCGAGCACGACCTTCTCCACAACCTACCTGCCTTCCTGCCTGTCCGCAGGCCTGTCCTTATCGTTCGAGCACGCGCAGTCATCGCCCGAGCACGCGCACGCATTGTCCGAGCACCCGGGGCCATCATCCGAGCACTGACGGTCCAGGAACTCCACGAGCCTTGCTCGCGTGTCCTCCGAGAGGCCGTGCTCCATTCTGCACGCCTCGGAATCGGCCGTTTCCGGGTCCACACCCAGAACGTCGTGCAGGAATCGGAATATGATCTTATGCGTTCGATACACGGATTCCGCACGCTTCCTGCCGCTTTCGGTCAGGAGGATCTTGCCGTACCGCTCCTGCCGGACCAGACCCGCGTCCCTGAGCCTCACTACGGCCGATCGCGCTGTCGGAATCGTAACACTCCGCTCCGCAGCCACTTGCGAGACACCGACGGTGTCGTTCGCTAGCGACAGGACGTATATGGTCTCCAGATAGTCTGCTGTACGCGGTGTAAGCATGATTCCTCTCACAAAGTAAGCCTATTCTTACTTTAGCACGGAGTGAGCCAGAAGTCAAGAAATACGCGGCGAAATGCACCGCCGCGTGTCCACTGCCGTCTGTCGGCTGGTAGCCCAGCCCGCGGGTTATTTGTAGAGAGCCTTGATCCCGCCCCAGGTAGCCGGTTCCACGGCGGGAGCTACGCAGCCCTCCGTGTGGGCGCCTATGAGTTCCACGTGCGGGTTCCACGCCGGGAGACACGGGGAGGTGGACATGAGCGTCAGGTCGCCGCTCTCCAGGCCGCAGAAGAGGGGATCCTCGTGGATGATGTTCGTGGCCGTTCCACAGAGTTCATCGCCGCCGAAGTTCGCGTGCACGCAGCAGACATCGAACGTGGGGTCGCCGGTCGCGTCACAGGCGATGGCATCGCCACGGACTTCGGCAGTGAACGCCACTATCGTGTTGATGAAGGAGGGGGTGGAGCCCTCCAGCACGTAGATCGAGCCACCTTCGGACTGCGCGCTGTTCCTCGCCATCGTGACTCCGGCGAACAGTGGCGCCGCGAAGCCGCGGCAGCTGACCGCTCCGCCACCGCCCGTGGCCGTGTTGCTGAAGAACGTCGAGTTCGTGACGACCGTGTCCGACCGCCAAACGCTGAACCCGCCTCCCTGCGTCGCGGCCGCATTGCCCTCGAACCACGAGCGAGTGACGATCGCGTCGGAATTCAGATTGCAGTGCATCCCGCCGCCCATACCCACGGCGCTCTCGTTGTTGACGAAGGTGCAGTCGGAGAGGAGTGGTCCGCTGTTCATGCCGCAGTAGACGCCGCCGCCGTTCTGGCCCGCGATGTTCGAGTTGAACGTGCAGTGACGAAACACGGGATTGGCGCTTCCCGTCGAGGAGTTGATATAGACGCCGCCACCGTGGAGGCCGTAGTTGTATTCGACCATGAGATTGACGAACTTAGGGCTGGGTGAATTTGCGACCCCGTCGACAGTGATCGCGCCTCCTCCCGAGTCGGTCGCACCGACGATCGCTCCGTTCCTCAGTGTGAATCCGTCAACGACACAGGTCGTGTCCTGGCCGCCGTCGAAAAACTTCAGCAGGCGGTGTCCCGGACCCGAAGTGTTGTTGAGAATCGTCGTCTCCGCGCCATCTCTGCTTCTCAGCACGAGGTTTTTCGTGCCGAACACGATGTCGCGGTCACCTGTGCTCGTGTACGTTCCGGGATAGACGAGAACTGTGTCGCCGTCGGCGGCCGCGTCGACTCCCGCCTGGACGTTCTCGTAGTCGCCTCCTCCGGCGTGGTCGACGACGACGGGCGCGGCCTGAGAGCGAAGTGCGGCGAACACACAGAGCAGTGCAACCACGGAGACCGTGCGCAATCTCACCCTCTTCTTCCGCGGCAACCTGCAGTTGTCCGCGTCATGTCGGTCGCCCTGCGAGCTTGTCTACCTGTGCAGGGCCTTGATGCGGCCCCAGCTCGTCGCCTCAACGGCCGGATTGGAGCAACCCTCGCCCCAGGCGCCGAGCGTAGCGCTCCATGGGTTGCCGGCGGGGAGGCACGGCGAGTCGCCGGCGAGCGTCAGGTCGTCCGTCAGCATGTCACAGTAGCGCGGGTGCTCGCTGATGACGTGGCCGCCGCCGGGCTCGCTGCCGCAGAGGCCGTCGCCACCCTCGTTGCCGTATGAGCAGACCTGAAGCAGGTCTATGTAGCTGGTTGCGTCGCAGTAGACGGCGAGCCCGCGGTCGGAGGCCGGGGGCCCCATCGACCCACCAAGAGCGCTCCATCCCGTGTGAGAGAAGACGCACTGGCGTATCACGGGTGTGGAGTTCTGACAGTAGAGAGCCCCGCCGTTGCCGTCCGCAGAATTGGCGAAGAAGGTCGAGGCGATGATGTACGGGCTCGAGTTATAGCAGAAGAGGGCTCCGCCGACGCCACTGTGGTTTCGCGCGAAGGTCACAAGCGTCAGCGTGGCCCCGGAGTTATACAAGTTGAGCGCACCTGCCCCGTTCGTGGCTGTGTTGCCTGTGAACGTCACGCGCCTGAAGGACGCCGCGGTCGTGCTGGTCATGTTGATCGCCCCACCAAACCCCCCGGAATCCACGGAGTTGTTCTCGAAGATGACGTCATAGAACGAGGGTGCATACGCGGATTCGCAGCGGATCGCGCCACCCCCCCAGTTGCCGGCCGCGTGGCAGTTCTCGAAACGTACGTGGCGGAGGACAGGCGAGCTTACGGAGAGCATGTAGATCCCGCCGCCCGGCCGGTCCGTCGAGTCGCAGTTCGAGAAGATCATGTTGATGAACTTGGGGCTCGCGAACGTCATGTAGACGGCCGCGCCCGACCCGCCGTGGGTTTCGTCCGTGAGGCAGTTGGTGACCGTGAATCCGTCGATCACGCAGCTCGTGTCCTGGCCGCTGGAGATGAACTGGAACGCGCGGTTCCCCAGCACGTTCTCGAGGTCGATGGTCGTGAGCTCGGCCCCGGCGTCGCTCCTCAGAACGATGTTCTTGGTTCCGAAGTCGAGGTTCCGGTTCCCGGCGCCCGTGTAGGTTCCCTGCATCACGAGCACCGTTTCACCCTCTGCTGCGGCAGTTACACCCTCCTGAATCGTCAGGTAGTCGTCTCCACCGCCTTGGTTGACGACGATCGCCGCCGGGGCGCTGGACACGAGGACAACACAGAGCAGAGACACAGCGAGTATCGACCGGAGCATCGTCACCCTCCTAATCTGGAAGACATCTGCCGTTCCCAAACAGCCCACTCACTACCCCCGCAGTTCGCGGAGCCTGCGGTCGGTCTCCTCAACCTTCGCCTGCTCCTTGAGCCAGAACTCGGGGTCCCGCTGGGCGTCCAGTTCCTCGACCGTCTTGCCCTGCTGCTCGACCCACGTGTAGTACTTGAGATTGAACCAGCTCTGCCGCGCGTGCCGGGTGCCTTCGCTGAACCAGTCGGTCCTGGCGTTGTGGAAGATGGACACGGTCCTGACCGCGGCTTCGGTCTCGTCCATCGCTCCGTAAGCTTCATCGAGCTGCTTCATCACGGAGTGGTAGCGGTCCATCGTGTCCGTGGCGATCGTGAAGACGCTGTCGCTCTCCCTGAGCCCGTAGAACTTGGCCGTCTTGATGGAGGCGAGCACGTTGCAGACGCCCGAGATACCCATGATCTCGGACATCTCGCGGATGCTCTTCTCCGGAACGCCGTAGCGGTCGGCCATGACCTTCCAGCCGGCCTCCTCGGTCAGGAGCTGCAGCCCCTTTTTCGACTCGATGTCGTCGATGCAGGTGATCGCGTCCATCTCGAAGACGTTGTGGATCCACGTGACGTGCTTGTCGCCGATGCCCTGGATGTCGTGTCCGCCGTACCCGTTCCAGTAAAGCGTCGGGCACTGGACGGGCTCGACGCCGATGGTCAGCGCGTCGTGGAACTCGTGCTTGATGCGCTCTCCGGCCGCTATCGTGCCGGCCGAGCCCATCGCCGACGCGAATGCCGCGATCTTCCCGTTGCCGATGCCCTTCTCCGCGAGTTCGGCCGCCACCTCGATACACGAGTTGCCCGTGCAGTAATAGTGGAAGCGGTAGTTTCCGAACTCCTCGAACTGGTTCATGATCCGGTTCTTCGGGTCCTTCCTGAGTTCGTTCGCCGCGTCGTAGATCTCCTTGACGTTACTCTCGCACCCGGGGGTCTTCACGTAGCGTGCGCCGTATCCCTCGATCTTGTCGAAGCGTTCCTGGCTCATGAGCTCGGGTAGAAGCACCAGCGAGTCGAACCCCATCCGCGGCCCCACGTACGCCCCGCCGATCCCGTAGTTCCCCGTCGAGGGCCAGACCAGAGTGTGCACGCCGGGCTCGATGTCTCCCTGGAGCTGGTGCTCCATGCATACGGAATACGTCGCGCCGACCTTGTGGCTCCGCGTCGGGAAGTCCTTGCTGTAAAGAACGACGATGTTGGCATCGACTCCGGTCAGCTCCTTCGGCAGTACCACGTAGTAGATCCCGCCTTCAATGTTTCGCCACGTGATGTTGTACAGGTTGATCGGATCGAGTTCGTCTTCCTTCGCGGCTTTGAGGGCCCGCTCCCGGATCGCTGGGTCGATCTTGGAGGGATGGAGCATCTCTTCGAACGTGGGGCCGAACACGAGCTGCTTCGTTGCCATTGGTGTGTCCCCTCTCATCGGATGTTGAGCGGCGCGCGGGGTGACCCCCACCGCGAGTTGGACGCGAAGCGTCGACTGTCTGAGCGCCGGGGGTCACCCCGCGTGGCGCCCCGCCCCCGGCGTGGGGGCCTAAATGGCCACGTGTATTTCGAGTATGTCCTCGTCCTCGACGATGTGGTCGCGCTCTACGACCTGCCCGTCGAACTTGCCCGAGCCCCAGACCTTCGCGAACTTTAGATTGTCCGCGAACTCCCGGTGGATCTTGAACGCGACGTCCTGGACCGTGCTCCCGCGCTTGACCATGAACGGTTTCTTCATGTCGGCGTCCTTGCCCGGGATCTTACTGTAGACCCGCACGACGTCCAGGAACTCGTAGAGAACGTCCTTCATCTCGTCGAGACCCTCTCCGGTCTCCGCCGATATGGGAAGAACCCGGAATTCATCGCCGACCACCTCCAGGAAGAACTCGAGGTTCTCCTCAGCCTTGGGACTGTCGCACTTGTTCGCTATGACGAGGGTGGGCTTGACGTTCCTTGGCAGCTCGATCTCCGAGGGGTCGTGCACCGGCGACAGCCTGACGCCCTTCGTTGTGAGGATCTCCCTCACGAACAGGAACGAGTCGATGCAGTCGTCACTCGAAAGGTCGATGACCAGAAGGGCGGCGTCGGCGTTCCGGATGATCTCCGGCAGCCAG
>JBDRFG010000012.1:0-34441 GCA_043819135.1 Candidatus Eiseniibacteriota bacterium
CTCGCTTGAGTTGCTTCTTGCGCTCCTTCTCGAGAGCAGAGAAATCCAAGGACTTGCCTAGATACTCCGAAAATACGCCCATAGAAACCTCCTTCATAAGGCGACGTACCGCGGGTCACGAGTTGCCACAGGGGCGCAGGCCTAGGCCAATCTCGCGCAGTAGGGCGCGCGTTGGGTCACAACATAACTGAGGACCACCCAGCCCGCAAGGCGGCGGGTGGAAGTGACGGCGCCGACGGCAGGCCGGATGAGGTCGTGCGCGGCGTCGACATCGTGGGCACGCCGCTCACGAGCTTCAGCAAGATCATCATGGCGGCCGACGACGCAGACGTGTTCAACGGCACGTGCGGCGCCGAGTCGGGCTGGTGCCCGGTCTCCGCAGTCTCGCCGAGCCTCCTCGTCACGGAGATCGAGGTCGAGAAACGCCGCAAGGGACAGGACAAGCCGCCCATTCTTCCCCCGCCGAGCGCAGGAGGTGACAGGTGAGAACGACCCTTCGCACCATAGCAGCCTGCGTCCTCCTCTGCGTGTTCGCGGGTGGCGTAGCGGCTCAGGACGACGTGCTCTTCCGCGCGATGCAGGACGAGATGGCCCGCTCGATGACGGACCTCCGCATCGAGGGAATGGACCCGCCCTACTTCCTCTCCTACGGGCTCCAGGACGTGGACGCCGTGCGGGTCGAGGCGCGCTACGGCGCGCTCGTCCGCTCCGACGTGACGAAGGCGCGCTACCTTTACGTCGAGTGCCGCGTCGGCGACCCATCGTTCGACAACACCAACTTCGTGGCGGGCTGGTCTGACCTGAACCGGCAGAGGACCGGCGTCGTCGAGGAGGACGACTACGGCGCGCTCCGCCACTCCATCTGGCTGACGACGGACGAGGCATACAAGAACGCGCTCGAGCAGCTGGCTGGCAAGGAGTCCTACATCCAGACGCACCCGCAGAAGGAGGCGATCCCGGACTTCTCCCCGGCCGAGCCGTTCGTGCACATGGAAGCGCCGGTGGCACTCGTGGTCGACGCCGGGGCCTGGGAGGACGAGGTCCGGGCAGCAGCCGAAGTGCTCGGCGAGTACCCGTCGCTTCAGGATTGGAAGGTGACGTTCTCCGCGGTCGGCTCGAACAAGCGGTACCTGAACTCGGAGGGGAGCAGCCACCTCAAGGGCGGGCTCTTCAGCGACATCGAGGTCGCGGCGACCGCACAGGCCGAGGACGGCCAGAGGATCACGAACTTCCTGCGGTACTCGACGCGCGGCGGCGACGCGCTGCCGACCGGCGAGGAACTCGCGGCCGACGTGCGCGGGATGGCGGACGAGCTGGAAGCGCTGGTGGCGGCCGAGACGCTGGACGAGTATGCGGGGCCGGTGCTGTTCACCGACGACGCAGCCGCGCAGCTCGTGGCGCAGATGTTTGCGGCACAGCTGTCGCCGGTCAAGTCTCCCCTGCTGGCCGAGGAGTGGATGAAGGACTATCTGCCTGGCGCGAAGCTCGCGGGTAAGCTCAACCGCCGCGTGATGCCCGAGTTCATGACGGTGCGGGACGAGCCCACGCGCAGGAGCTGGGAGGGCCGGATGCTCGCCGGCTACAAGCTCGTGGACGACGAGGGCGTGCCGACCGAGAACGTGACGCTCGTGGAGGAAGGCCGGCTGGTGGGCCTGCCGACGAGCCGCGGGCCGACGAAGAAGCTGACGGAATCCAACGGCCACGCCATCACGTTCCCGAACCAGTGGACAGTGCCTGCGGCGTCGAACCTGTTCGTGGAATCGAAGAATACGAAGAAAGATCTCGTGAAGGAGCTGCGGAACCTGGCGAAGGACTTCGACAGCGAGTTCGGGCTCCTGGTAACGAGGCTCGATGTGCCGGAGATCTCACAGCAGTACCAGTGGACCGAGAACTTCGACGAGCCGGGCGGGGCGCTCCTGACCGGACCGGTCATTGCCTACAAGGTCTACGCGGATGATGGCAGGATTGAGCCGGTACGCGGCCTCGCGTTCGACGAACTGAGCATCCGGACGCTGCGCGACATCTACGCGCTTGGCAAGGAGCCCGCGCTCACGAACATGGGGCAGTCGGTCGGCCCGGGCATGTACTACCGCATGGCCGTCGTGACGCCGGACATTCTGGTGGAGGAGATGGAGTTCACGGCGAGTTCAGCGGGCGAGCCGATGATGGTTGGGGGGCGGCCGTAGAGTGGCAGATATCTGAGTGCGAGGAGAGCCGGGGGGAAGCTACACGTAGGGGATGGAGCATTAGCCATCTTCCTTGAGTCTGCAGACAACGCGGAACCCGATGCTGGCCTTCGTAGTACCCCGCGGCTCCCAGGCCCTTGCTCCGGCACGACACCGGTTGGAGTCGCTCAAGATGGAGCCGCCCCGAAGCGGCTCCCGCCCGGCCTCGTAGGAGGACATCCATGCTGGGGCTCCTTCCTCCCGCCTACACCACTCAGCGACGTTTCCAAGCGTGTCGTAGAGTCCGATCACGTTCGGACGCTTGAGCCCGACAGGAAACGCGCCCGACCCCACCTTGTTGTCAAGGAACCACGCGTGTTGCTTCTGTATGTACACACGTGATTCCAGATTCTGCTTACATTTTCGTCTAGCGCTCGGGTCTGCCGATGGAATCGGTCCTTCCTTCGGATGCAGCCCCCCCCTGCAAGCGATTTCCCATTCGCCCTCCGTCGGAAGGGAGTAAACGAACACGGGGTCCTGCGCCGTCAATCGATTGCAGAAGTCGACAGCCTCGTCATATGAGATGCTGTGCGCCGGATGATCAGGACCCGTGTGGTGCTCCCATTGACGATCGACGTACTTCTGATATGTCTGTTGCAGTACCTCTGTCGTGCTGATGAAGAATCCCTTCTTTCTCAAGAGGAAGGGGTCGGATTCAAGCCTATCGTCCCGTGCCTGTTCGTCGGGCGCCGTCCCGACCCAATAGGAACCGCTGGGAATGTACGCGAAGCTGAGACCTGCGACCTGCGGGAACGAGTCTGGAGGCTGTTCGTGAGGCAACACCGGCGGGGGCTCGCCCAGAACCAGACCAGCAAGCCTAGCTCTGCCCGACAACCGTTCTGTCGGCAGCGACTCCCAAGTTCCCCCGCCCCCGAACATCGAGAGAAAATCACCCAGCTTGAACGAATAGCCAACCCTCACCGAGATGATCCTGTTCATAACCGAGTAACTCTCCTCATACCCGCCAGGATACATCTCAGCCAGATCGAGATCCCCGGCCTTCTGGAAACCCGCCCGTATCTCAAGGCTCAGGGCTCCGAGCCCTCCCAATCCCACTCTGAGGCCGCTCCCAGCCTCGTAGTACCAGTACTCAGGGCTCCAGTCATCGCGTGAAAGCCACTCGTTGGTTCCTGCGAGGCCGTAGTTCCCCACACCGACACCAAACCACATCAGTCCCACAACGATACGGCCATCAACAACGAAGTACTCAACATCCCCCATCTCACCGTACCCGTCCGCGGAGCGTTTAGTAGACCTGTGATGGCCGTAGCTCAGCCCGACCTCCCAGGGATTCGTGCCCCGTGGAATCGACAGAAACACCCTGTACATCATGTTGTCCACAAGCTGGAAGTCCTC
The DNA here is from genome assembly GCA_043819135.1 of Candidatus Eiseniibacteriota bacterium. GTDB lineage: Bacteria > Joyebacterota > Joyebacteria > Joyebacterales > Joyebacteraceae > JALGZG01. The sequence continues at coordinate 3,582 of JBDRFG010000012.1, forward strand.
TGACAGGAATCCGGAATCGAAGACCCCAGACTCTATCTTCGTGTTCCATTCGAATCTGACATCGCTCAGGATCTCAAAACCTAACTGTGTCCCACGGCGTCGACCGCCTTCCTTCCATCTCCATCGACTTGCCGTCGCGTCTAGGCGTACGTCGAGATTCCCGCTCAGATAGCGATCGGCGTCATTCAGTATCGACCACGAGATCTGCCGGTTGCGCCCTGCGGACAACCCCGGTCCGTAGTTCCCTCGTATCGAACGTGGGATGATCTCGTGCCGCGCCGAATCAGAGAAGACCGCTGTCATGGAAACGTCGTACACGTACTTGAGTCCGTCTGAGGGCTCAGCGAGATCGTAGTACACGATGATCTTCCCACCACTCTCGGACACTCTCACGTCGGATAGCCCCGTCCCCCCTGCGTTCCCGAAGGTCAGCAGCAGAATCACAACGGCCGGCAACAGCGCGCGAGCCAACCCGGAGATGTTGGTCAGCATAGGCAGAACCACTCTTTGCAGACAGACAGTGAGATCAGCCGCCCTGTTTTGGGCCGGCAGATCACGCGAAAACCGATGCTGGTCTTCTTGCTGTCCCGGGGCTCCATCGCCCGCGAGCCAGCTCGACACCGAGCGTACGTGCTAGTGAACGACCCGCCCCGAATCGGTTTCTCCCCCAGATGATCTTCGTACCATTTCGGATGGCCCGGATCACAACGGCACCACTCGGACAGATTGCCGTGCATGTCGTAGAGGCCAAGATCGTTCTTCTCCAACTCCGCGACCGGGCTCGGACCCGGGTCCATCCGCTTGTGCCCCATGAACCACGCGAACTTCTGCATGGCGAGTCGCGCCGAATCAAGGCTCTTATCGAACCTGTTCTTGAACGGTCCCTCAATCCCGACCGGCCCGTTGGACGGAGGGAGGCAGGCGCGACAGGCGATCTCCCACTCAGACTCGGTCGGCAGAGAGAACTTGAAGAAGGGATCGCGCGCCGTGATTGAGTCGCAGTACGCCGTGGCCTCTGAGAAAGTGATGCTGTGCGCCGGGTAGTTGTCCCCGCTGTGCTTCTCCCACTCGAATGGTATTACGGCCCGGAAAGCGTGCTGAGTCACTTCTGTCCGACTAATATAGAACGCTTCCACACCGACCTTCTCAACCTCGTGCTCGGTCATCGCGTCACGGCCATGCTCACCGGCGGGGGTCCCGATCTCATAGCTGCCGCCGGGAATCCTGACGAAGTCGAGGCCGAAGAGAAGCGGCATCTCCTTCGGGATCTCGTCCTCAGCTCTTGCTATCGCGTCCGGTCCGATTCCGAGCCTCCGGCACTCGTCAATCACAGCAAAGGCGGCAGGAATGTCACCGTTGCGAACGTGGTCTCTCACCTGGGCGACGAGTTCATCCCCCCTGCCGCGCAGGGCCCGGTCGACACTCTTCAGAACGCCGCTCAGTTGCCTTTCCTGCGACTCAGAGAAGGAACCCTGATTGATGTAGAACGCGACGAGACTGCGAACCTGCTTGTACTTGCCCTGCGCCACGAGGTCGTTCAGGACCTCCAGAGCATCCTGGAGGTGCAGTTCATCGGCCGTCCGCTTGACCTTCTCAGCCATGCTGCGACACGCCAGGTCAGCCTCATCGATCTCGGAGACCGTCGCGGCACCTGAAGCCTCCAGGCTATCGACGGCCGCCTGGAAGGCCGCGAGATGGGTCCTGGCCGACTCCACGTTCTCCAAGGCCAGCGCGTTCCGGACCTCCGTACGAGCGCGACCCCAACGCCCGTAGAGGGGATTCGTCGGAGTCAGAGGCTCCGGTTCACGAGGCAGAAAGACGAAGACTGCCACGGCAAGAAGAGAGAGCACCGCAAGGGCAACGATGAAGACCACCTGCGGTTTCGCTAGTCCTCGCACGGTCAGTCAGTCACTTTCACCAGCGCCAACCGGAAGCCGGTCAGATCGTCCCGGTCGGACCACTCCCGGGATCGGCGAACCCCCACCTGAAGCAGGGGCGCAGGCTCTCCGTTGGCGCCACCTCTCACGGCGACAGGTGCAGATTCCTTGTGTGACGATGGCAACGGAGTGATGAGACCCTCGGTCAGGAACGGGTCTCGGGGATCCCATCCCTCGAACAGCAACGCTTTTCTCTTGGCATCGAGCGTGGTGAGCATGTCCCGGTCGAAGTGCGTGCAGGTCAGCTCGCTCACGTTGCCGGTCATATCGCAGACCCCGCGATCGCTCTTGTCATACCTGTTCGAGCAGACAGCCCGCAGCCCCGGAGTTCGGATGCTCTCCAGCGCTTCCTCGGCGGTGCTGTTCGGGAATGAGTACTTGCGATCATCCGCACGGGCCGCCATCTCCCACTCGATCTCATGAGGGAGCCTGATTCGCCACTCGGTTCCGGTTCCCAGCTCAGCCTGGAGCCACTCGATGAAAGGGACCACATCCAGGTAACTGAGTCCTGTGACCGGCAGGCTTGCGATGTCTTCAGGAAGCTCCGTCTCTTCCCATCTCTTGAACCTCTTGTAGTGCGACTGGAGAACCGAAGGAACATGAGCTTCGGAGCCCTCGTCGCTCGAGAGATACTGCCAGTACTGGTCGCACGAGACCTCGGAGCGCTGAATCAGGAATGGGTGGAGAAGGGGCACAGAGACCAGAGCCTTCCGTAGGGAAGCACTGACCTCGGAGAATCCCCTCTTGAGAAGGTACGGATCATCGCGCTGCTCCTCGGTCAGACCGACCACGTAGGCTGTGCTCCCGGTCCTCTCGGGTATGAACACGAAGTCGTAGGTGGAGTTGCCAATGTGAATCTCGCCCGACCGCCGATCCAGGACTATGCCATCCAGCCTCTCGCCTGGATCTTCCACTGCTTCACTGCGTGCATTCCTCTCTGTGCTGTCCGAGGGATTCCAGGTCCAGACGTCATAGTTGATCCGGCTAACCCAGCCGCCTTTCCTCTCGTAGAGAGTCCTGCCGGCCCACACCACCTTGATCGCGAGGACGGACTCCGTGGATTCGATCCCCTCCGTCATCTCGCCCGTGAGCTCGATCATGTTTCCAGCTGGCGGCTTGCGATTGAGCTCGACCTCGTTATCCGGGGTGCTGCTCCAGCAACCCACGACAACATCCTCATCGAGGTGATGTCCATAGAGGGAAACCCTGAGTTCCTTCGACTCCTGGTCCAGGGTCGCCGTCACGTCTTGGACGCCGGGGGAAGGGATGACCGTGACGTCGTCGCTCCAGATAGCCTGACCGAAGGCCATGATGGTGAGTTCGCTCTCGTCTCCGGAGAGACCCCACGGCACGGAGACCTTCAGCGTCGCGTCGGTCGGAGTTGACTCAAGGGAGACCCTCTCCAGAGTCACCGAAAGCTCCGACAGAGGAACGCCAACTTGCGTGATATCAAAAGAGCGACCGGCCTGGAGTGTCCGGGACCCTCCCGTGAACTCGATCCGAGGTTTCTCCACCACGAAGATCCCCTCGTGCCATATGTAGCTGCGGTCACCTACTCTGACCTCGACCGGCTTCGGCCCGGTTTCGGCAACAGTGTACAGCACGAACTCGACCTCGACCTGATCTCCCTCACGGCTCGTGACTTCCGCGTCCTTCCCGTTCACCCAGACACGCAGGTCCTGATCCTCCGGCAGCCCCTCCACCGTCAGAGTTGCGGTCTCATTCCGTTCTCTGCTCTCCCTGAGGTAGCACCGAGGTTGAACGTCGAGAATCTTGACCTGGCTGTCGGCGGCGAGCAGCTCGACCGAGGGCACACTCGCCAGAGCCAATGCCAGGGCGGCGACGGGCAGGAACAGCGGCCGGAGACGCACACGAATCGGACACAGCGGATACATATCAGCCTCACCTTTTCTGCGACTCTTTGAGGGCCACGACGGGATCGACGCGAGACACCGCCCTTGCAGGGAAATAGGTGCCCACGACGCATACCAGCACTATGGCGACAGCGACCCAGAGGAAGTCAACGGGGCCCAGCGCGCAGGCCGACTCCCCCACGATCAGGTTGATCAGGCCCGCGATCACAAGCCCGAAGATCACAAGGAGCACACCAGAGATGAGTGCGACCAGGATGCCCTGAGTCAGCAACAGGGTCATGACGCCACCTCGAGAAAGACCCATGATCCGCAGCGTGCCGATCATCCCCTTCTTGCGTTCACTGACGTCGTGGAACACGATCCAGACGGTCGCAAACGCGATGACGACGCCGATCACCGAAAGGACATTGACGAGGAAATCCAGGATCGACCGGTACTTCTGGACCTCCTTGACTCTTGCCTGATTGGACCGAACGCCGAATCGCCCGCTCAGCTTCTCGTGCATGCCGACGACCTGGTAGACATCGTGGACGAAAACCCGGGCCTTGTAGTACTGACGCTCTTCCGCTTGCGATCTGAACTGACCCAATCCCGTGTCAGGTTCGGCGATCCCGTCCCTCGTCATCAAGATGTGAGCCAGGAACGCCGCCGGGACTATCGCGAGGCGAGGCGGCTCCGGCTCCTCGACAGGAACGGTGTCTGCAGCCGTAGCCGTCTCCGCACCCGGGGGCGAATCGGGAGCGGCCGCGCCGACCGAGGAGTCAGCTGCGCTCGCCGATGGAGAGTCACCGATCACACCGGCCATCTCCTCCGGCACGTCCTCTGCCGGACTCGGCGAATCCACACCATCGTCCGGGCCGTCATCTCCGTCGGCAGCCAGGTCCGGCTCTGTTTCTTCGGCCTCGCTGAGGCCTGCGGCTGTGACCCCAGGCACGACGGAGTCCGCGGCGGTGTCAGCGTGGCCATCGGTGTCGGGAGACCCGGTTCCGGATTCCTCCGCGACGACGGTCTCCGGGGGTTCGGCGTCAGGTCCGGCGCGGGGTTCTACAGCATCCCGCTCCTCCGACCCGTGTACATCGACCGGCAGGTTCAGAACGAGGGTGTCAAGCGCGACGGCAAGCCTGCCCGATTGTGTCTCCTCTCCGCGATCGCCAAACGTGACCTGCCAGTCGTGCTCCGTCTTGGGGAAGGGACCCCGCGGGTATCTCAGGTACCTCCGCAGCCACCGGGACGACGCCGACATCCCCACCAGGGTCACCTCTTCGCCGTCCAGGGTCGCCGAGATCGGCTGATTCCATGGCATCACTATGGCATCGCTGTCGGTCAGGAGATCCTCTACGCTCCAGATCCTCTCTCCCAGCCAGCGAAGGTCGCCTTCCTGCCGACCCGAGAGCAGGCGATAGACGAGCGGTCTGAGGAGTCCCATGGCGTTGGTCTCTTCGCGGCTCTTGAGGAATCCCCAGAGGTTCGCCGCAGGATCATCCGGTTCGAGCCTCTCTACCTCCAGACCCCGGCTTCTGAGGGCCGTCTGCTCCCGCCCGCTCAGCTCGTTCTTGGCGAACAGAAGGAACGCCTCATACCGCGGATCGATCGGTTGGGGACTCCCGGGCCAGCCACGGGCAGGCACGTGCCGACCGGCTTTGAAGTCGGCGATGTCGCCGGTCAGATCCAGATGTATGTAGGCCGTCCGTGCGGTTACGTCGCCCAGGATGTTGCTTACTCGAAGTGTCGCCGGCTGGTACTCCTTCTCTACGCCTTCCTCGTCAACGAATCTGCTGACCCACACCGTCGCATCAGAACCGACCTCGACCTCAAGCTCCTCTGCGAGACTGGCGGGCAGCACGATGGAATTGCTATCGAATCCCGTGAAGTCCTGATCCGCGTATACCATCAGGAGCTTCGGATCGGTCGGTAGCGTTCCGGTGAGGGTGATGCTGAGTTCGCGATCCTCATATCTCTCCGGGAACACGACGTGCGTCACGCTGGGGATCACCATCTCTATCTCCGGGTGACTCGCAGCGATCTCGCTCAGCGCCTCGCCGGTCAGGCTGCCGGTGCTTGCCAGCGGGGTGATGGTCAGCTCCCTTGCGGTGGGGCTCTTCGTCAGGTCCCGCTTGAAGTCCTCAACAAGACCCGATCGCATACCGCGCAGCAGGAGCATCAGTAGACCGATCGCAACGATGACCAAGGCGCTCCTGCAGGTCCTAAGTAGGAACGACGGGTCCCTGCTGTGTTTCTTGTCCCGGATGAAGGCGATCGGGTTCTCGAAGAAGCCGTAGAGGGGCCCCAGAGCGTCCTTTACTCCCAGACGTGCGTGCTCGAGGACCTCGTTAAGCCTCCCGCGCGGCGCCACGGGCGAGGCCGGCTCAGAACCGACTTCCCTCACGGGCGGGATCGAAGCCGGTTCGGCTTCCGACGCGTCCGGCGGCACAGGCTCGATCCCGGAATCCGATTCGGGCAGCTGGTCGTGAATGTCCTCCCTGGGCTGATTGCGGTCGACGTGGGTGACCGAACCCACTCGCGGGGCCACATCGTCCATCTTGATGATGCAGTCGGAGAAGTCTCGCGCCAGAGTCTCGTCGTGGGTCACCATAATCACTGTCTGCCCCAACCGACGAGTCTGCTTCCTCAGAGCGGTGATTGCCTGTTCCGCTGTCTTGCGGTCCAGGTCGCTGGTCGGCTCGTCCAGCATCACGAGGGGCGGATCGTGGATCAGGGCTCTGGCGAACACACCTCGCTGCCTCTGCCCACCCGACAGCTCGCCGGGCAGGTTCCCGATCTTCGAGCCCGTCTCGGAATCGAGCCCGAGCTGCTTGAGTCTGTCCCTCGAATGCCGGTCGGGTTCACTCAAGCCGCCCAGCAGTCTCGGAATCGCGACGTTGTCGATGAGCGGCAGCGACGGAATCAGCTCCCCGCCCTGCAGGCAGAAGCCGATGAGAGACCTGCGAAGCGTCTCGCGCTCTATCCGGGTCATCGAGGGTTCGCCTTCATGACCCTTGCCCCCGTAGACGTAGTAATCCAGCTCGGTGGCGCCGGGCAGTGGCGTCCCCAGGTGGAACGAGAGTTCGTTGCATGTGATGGAGAACCCCTCGTCCTCGAATCCCCTCATGAGACCGAGGGTCATGAGCAGCGTCGTCTTCCCGCAACCGCTCTGTCCGAGGATCGTGGTGAACAATCCCCGGGGTATATCGAGAGAGGGGACCTTGAGTGTGAACGGCTCCTTCGTTCCCACGACGATCTCGAGGTCACGCACGACGATCAGTGAACTGCCGTCGCGTGGAGATTCCCCGGTACCCTTGCCTTGCTCCATGCCTACCGCCTTCCATGCTCCCAGGTGGGCAGCGGCCCGGTCGCATGGAACCTGCAACCGGGCCTGCCCGCCTGGCATCTATGGCAGATCCGCGAGGGCCACAAAGGCATGGGCCTCCCGGTCGCGCGCCGTCGGATGGAGCTTGTGCCAGATATTCGGGTTCTCTGTCAGGCTGTCGAGGGTCTCGGTGGTGCTCCTCACCCCGTTGACCCAGTCGTCATAGTCCACCTGGGACATCGCAGCGAGATCCCCGATGGTAACGTGGAAGATGGGTGTCTTGAGCGGGAACCCGAGCAGGACCAACAGGAACTTCTCGAGGGGCATATCGGCTGTGATCGGCTCCGAGAGGTTCAGGCTCGTGGTGATGATCTGCAGGCTCTTCAGGATGTTGCCGACGTCCCGATGTCCAGGCGCCCCGGCATCCTCGAGAGCTCCCTGCAGGAACTCGAGCATAGAGTTGAACGACTTGAGCTGACCCATTCTGACGAAGACGTGCGGCACGAAGAGCCGATTCCCTTCGTAATCGAACTCAGTGCAGTACCTGCTCCCGAAGCGCATGCCGTCGCCGCCGTCACCGTCATCCGAGAGTGTTCCGATAATGTCCAGGACGGGATAGGGGAAGTACGATTCCTTGGTACCCGGTTCAGCCGCTTTGCGGCCGCCACCTTTTCTGACGGCAACATCGAAGTTGTCCATTCCTGTGAGGATGAACTCTGTGAGCTGCCCGGAGAAGTCCTCCGGTGAACTGCCGCCCCGCACGGGGATCATCAATCCCATATACTCCCGACCCGTTGTGAGCTCTGTGAACTGCCTGTCGCCTATGGGATGATCTGCGCTGTACTCCGGGTCCTTCAAACGGACCGCTGAGACGACGAAACCGCTCTCCAGCAGCGCCTGCGTATCGCGACTCGGCTGGAGCTTGGCCTTCATCCCCGGGATCGAGCGGGAACTCTCGTTCTTCTTGAAACCGGACATCGGGTGGCTCGGCCCCTTGAGACTGGAGTCGCCGACGATGACGATGTTCTTCCAGGCGAGCGGATTCCATTTCATTTCGGCTGCCGTAGCTCGGTCCACACCCGCAAGGACGTCCTCCGGATAATCCCCCCCACCCCCTACGTCGATCCCTCCCAGCACGCTCAGCAAGTGGTCGTGGTCCTTCCCCTCCTCAAGAGTGCAGAAGATCTTGGACACGTAGGCGTCGCCGCTGTCTCGGTAGCCGACCAGCCCGAAGCGCAGCTTCTCTCTGAGATCCTGCTTGGACGCAAGGCCATTGACGACGTCGGAGATCGAGCGACGAACTTGCGCGATCGGGGGTCCCATGCTGCCCGTCGTATCCAAGACAAACACGATGTCAACAGTGGACAGTTCCCTGACTTCGTTTGGAGTCAGCCGGTGATCGATTCCGGGCACGTCGATTCCGCCTTCGCCGGTCGGATCGGTCGCACCCGCTCCCGGGCGGCCGGACAAGAAGGCGACCTCGAACAGGTTCATCTCCACGTCCGCGGCCTTGATCTCCCTGGAATCCAAGAGAGGCATCAGAATCAGGTCGCCTTCGGTAGCTTCTGGCTCGCGGTGCGAGGCCCCTTCGACATCACCGGTGGATGCCGCGCGTTCTGACTGCTCCTGCTCGGGGAAGAAGTGTGCCAGATCGCGTGACGTCCTCTTCGCGAAACGCAGGGCCTGGCGGTGGTGCCACTCGACAACGTCATCCTCGTGAATCCAACCTTTGAACTCACCCTCCGTGTCCCCGGCGGAGACCCGGTAGAATCCATCCTTCGTAACGGACTCCAGATCCGCGAGCTTGCGAGACGGAGCCCCCCGGTCCGGAGGCAGAACGTACCAATACCTGAACACGGGGCAGGGCGAGCTCTTGCTTTCCCTGCTGGGAGATTCATGAAGCTGGCAATCGTGTGTGGTAATCACCTTGACGCTGATGCCTGCTCTGTTCAGGACTGCGCCCCCGGACTGGGCGAGAGCCACACTGCTCAATGCAGCAGTGAGGACGAGCGAAGCTATGAAGACCCGGCACAAAAGGGAACGACTCATTTGAAACCTCCGCAGCAGCTCTGCCCGCGCCCCCAAGCGACAGCTCACAGACGGCACTCGCAAGAATGGGCGATCTACTAGAGGTAGCTGGATTGGTTCGATGTACATCCCGAGAGTCGGACAGTCTTGACCCCCGGGTCACGCGATCAGCCACGAGTCCTGAGTCCCCGCCAACCTGACCGGCAGGGCCTGATTCCTCAGTACTGAGTGCCTCCTTTCCCCGTTGCAGTAGTCCACCTGTTCCACTAAAGACCACCCCGAGCTCACGCAAATCCCCCCGCCTCCAGAAAGAGCGAGTGGCTCTCACTCTTGAAGCGGGAGTTCCACACGGGAAGTGCGGCCTTGGCCTCTTCGTCTCCCGGCAACTTCTCGGCGCCGGTAATCGGAACACCCGTCAAGATGCCTGGGCGTCCGACGGGAGGTCAAACCGCACATGAAACACGTATCTACATCTCGGGAATCGGCGTGTTGTTCTGCGCGAATCACGAGCGCTCTATACTTATACTCGACCGACCATGCTGATGTCAAGTCCATCTTAAGGGAGTCGAGGTCGAGGGAGTCGAGGGAGTCGCCCCGGCGGCCGTGTCTCCTGTTCCGCGTGTCAAGACGATGGACAGAGGAGCGGGGGGCGTCCGGTCGCGGTCAGATCGGGCGCTTCGCGCGTGCATCCCACCGACCGGTCCTGCCCTGATGGCCGGCGCCGGGCAGGGGGCAGTGATCAGGAACGTGATCGGGGGAAGCTCGAGGTACCGAGCGCAACGCGAGGCTCTGCCAGCCGGAGGCGAGGCGGGCGTGTTCCCCGCGCTCGACCGGCGGATGCTCGGCCACACACGTGATTCCATCGCGTGAAGGGAACACTCCCTCATTGAGCAGCTACGCGCGGCATGGCTCGATCGCCAGCACGCTCCCTCCCGTATCGCTTGACTAATCCTCATTCAACAAGTATGCTGTAGTAGGTTTCGTCACGACGTAGTGTCACGCCAATATCTGTTGGTGCTCCGCCCTTCACACCGCCACAAACTGCGAGCGAGGTGGAAATGCGATCGACCATATCCGTAGCCCTGATTGCTCTGTGCAGTCTGGCCCTGTTGCCGCTTCCGTCACTCGGACAGACCGGAGGCGCAGTGATCAACGACGCTGGCACCAGCGTCAAACTGATCACGGTCCGCGACTGTCGTATCTACGATCGACCGGATTCGACGGAGAGCGACACCGCTCCGTGCGAGGTTTTCAGGTACTGGTACGTACTGCCGCCCGATCGTACGGCGCCGTCACGCGCGTTGAAGGATCTGGACTCGATAACGCTGAACGGCTTCTATCGCGTGGCCGCGGGTGACACAGAGGGTGAGTTCAAAGGATGGATCCACAAGAGTGACGCCATAGAGTGGCACCATCGCCAGGCGGTCCGATTCTCACCGAGGAGAGCGCGCGACCTGGCCTATTTCTTCCCTGCGCCGGAAGACGCGGTCGCATGGGCGACGAACGGAGAGGCGAAGACCGCCACGCACCGGGAACCTGAGAGTACTGGTGGCCAGTTGGTGCTGATGCCCTTGCTGGATGCAGACCCGATCGGGATCAACGGCGCGGAGATGGAGCTCTTCAAGGTCGCCTTCGTCTGGGGACACACTGGCTCCGAAGCTCCTCTGCCGACGAAGTCGGTTGTGCTCGAGGAGACGACTGTTGACATCGTCTTCGTCCTGGACACGACCGAGAGCATGGGGCCGTCCATCGCGAAGGTCCTCAGGTCCATTGAGCAGGTTGCCGAGACCTTGGCTTCCGATGACACGATGAGGCCGAGGCTGCGCCTTGGACTGGTCGGCTATCGGGACACGGTCGGCGACATGACCGACTACTACCTCACGAAGACGTTTTGCACGCTTGAGGAGGGCAGCGACCACCGGCTGTTCATTGAGAGACTCAAGGGTGCCGTGACACCCACGGGTAGCCACAGGGACGACTACGCCGAGGACGTGCTGGCCGGCATCGATCACGCCCTGGGCGAGCACATGAAGTGGAATCCCTATGCGTGGAAGAACATCATCGTTGTGAGCGATTCGAGCATCAAGGAACCCGACCATCCTCACCCCGAGAGCCGACACAACGCGGGGTCGAGGACCATCGCCGGCTTGCTGAGCAAGGTCCAGCCGGGCTCGGGCGCGGTGGAGGAGCTCCTGAGCAGCGGCCACGTGATCTCCAGCGTCTGCGTGCGTCATCCGGACTCACCGGATGACTACAATGCAGCCGATAGGCAGTTTCGCGAACTCACGACGGGCCGAAGTTACGAGGGCCAGCTGATGCGTGTGCGCGGCGGCAGTGATCCCGAGGACTTCTCCGACATCCTGTCACGGAGAGTCCTGAAGCTCGTGGAGAACTTCGAGCGAGGAGTGCTGCATGGGGAGCCCGTGAAGGAAGAAGACTGGCCGCTCCCGGTCCTGGATCTGCTGACGGCCCTTGGCGATGCTGACAGCACAGGCGCCGCCAGTGGCAAAGCCGACACCATGGGATTCGCGAGTCGATTCTGCGCCGAGTTCAATCACAACGGAGATCGAGTCTTCATTCCTCACGTCTTCACTCGTAAGGGCCAGTTGCTCCAGTTCAATTCCATGCTGGAGTACCTCGAAGGTGCCCTGGAGGATGCGGGAGAACCAGGCAGCAAGGACGTGGCCACAATCCTCCGGAGCCTTCAGGTGGTTTCCACGAGCCTCAACCTCGCCGAGCCGATCACCGCCGACATGGAGCTGGAGAAGCTGCTGAAGCTACTGCTCGGCTTGCCCCTGAAGACCCCCATCTTCAGGATATCGATCAGCGATCTTGCATCCATGTCGCAGGTCGACTACGACGACTGGCTCAAGAGCGTCCGCGGTTGTCACGACACACTCGAGAGCCTCCTGGAGAATCCGACCATCTGGTATCGGTTGCACCCCACGGCGCGCGACAGGGAGATGCACGCCTTCATCGAGCTGGCGGACCTGCCGTAGAGGGGTCGGTCTCAATGGCGTCCATGTCGCTGACCGACTACTACGATTGGCTCAAGAGCGTCCACGGTTGTCACGTCACACTCGAGAGCTTCCTTGAGGATCCGACGATTTGGTATCGGTTGCACCGCACGGCGCGAGACAGGGAGATGCACGCATTCATCGAGTTGGCCGACCTGCCCTGAGCAACTGTGATCTCGCGCACGACGGATCAGTGGCCGTCCCGTGCCTCTGGATGTAGAGCAGGCGCGCGGGACAGATAAGGAGGGAAGGACCATGGAGAGAAAGATGCAGACCCACGGTGGGCTTGGGTGCCGCTCGCTCCTCGGTGTGGCTCTCGTCGCACTCCTCGTTGCGGTCCCCGGTGCGGCACCGGCTCAGGACGACGCTTACACGTACACCTACCCCGACACGGCCAATCCGATGAAGCTCTACTGGCAGAACACGCGTTTCATGATGGAGGGTCTGGCGTCACTTGAGAAGGCGGCGAACTGCCTGAACGAGCACTTCGAAGACGACCAAGTTCATGAGTTCGTGCAGGAGATACACGACTACGCGGACTCTCTGCGCAATGGCGTCGAGGCGCATGAAGCGGGGTCGTTGTCGTTTGCACGATCGCGCACGCTCGAGGAGGGCGCCAAGTACCTTCTCGGGAAGATGCCCGACGTCGTCACGGCCCTCAAGGCGACCGGCAAGATCTCGTCAGACTTCATGCTGCCCGCCCCGTCCGCAATGGCCGACCTCGCGACCGCGACAGGCAGGATCATCGGCTCCGGCGGCAGGTTCGACATTGAGACGACCACGTACTGCCTGGACTCATTGGCCAAGGGAGCCTGGTGGACTGTGGGCTACCTGAAGGGGGGTCCCGCGTTGGCCGGAGCCTACGAGTCGCTCGCCGGTGCCACACTGGAACTCGGGAGAGAGGCCACATACCCGCTCTTCGAGAGAGGCTGGAAGGCGGCGACCGGAGCGGCCAGGGATAAGATCGATGCCTGGGAAGGGATCAAGACGAGGAGCCTAGCCTCTGGACTCCCGGTGCCGGCCATTTCCGAGATGTTCGGCGGTCGCGATTATCTCCTGAAGAACGGCTTCAGCGGCGCGATGATAGACCGGTACGACACCGAGGCACTGAACCTCAACAACCGGTTCTCGGCCATGAGGGCCGATTTCAGTCCCGCAACGTTCACGGACCTCTCGAGAACAGGCACGTTCGATGTGGGAGGCGTCACCATCGATCCGGACCTCGTGAGTCTCGGCGAAGGCGGGGCAAAGCTCAAGACGCAGACGATGGACGCTCGTCCCTCGGAGGACGATCTGTCCTGGCCAGTTGACCTGCCCGACGAGGAGGACGACTGATGAGGACTGCCGCACGAGCGCTCCTGGCGCTCTGCATTCTCGCCGCATGCCTGCCTCTTGAGACCGGCCCGGCGTCTGCCGGGAAGCCGAAGGGCAAGGCAGTGTCGCTGAGGGTGCTCCAGAGGAAGCTCGGGGAGTGTGAACCCGGAGGAACGTGCCCGGACGAGGTCCTTCATCTCGGCGGCATCACACGCATCGTCGGCTACGTGACTGACGATGACACAGGCGACGTCATACTGGTCGGCGAGACAGACGAGTCCGCCCCTCCCCTGCATCTACAGGATTTCATCGTCGCTCTGAAGAGCGCGCGTGGGGACTACGCCGAGCTGAGAGGCGGCATCTACTTCTACTCCAATCCCGGATGCTCGATAGACCCGAATCCGGACGTCATGATGGATCTCACCGAGGTGTCCGAGAGCATCGACTCGGCGACCACCGAGGAAGAGGTCGCTCTTGGGATCCTGGACTGGTACAGCGCGTGCCGCGAGCCACAAGAGGTCAAGGTCTTCGGGGTGCCGTTCGACACACGATTCGCGAAGGTCATGGTCGACGCGGACTACGAAATGAAGCGGCTCGTCGACGGCTCGGATTCGCTGGACATCCGAGGCTTCCGGAGTCTGACCGACATGTCGCTGGCCCAGGCGAGAAGGGACATGCTGGCGGATGATGATTCGGACCCGCTCTCGTCCCTGAACCGCTTCTGGTTCTACCCAGGGGAGGTGACCTACCGCGAGGATGAGGGCGTCAAGGTGATCGAACAGTGCCCCGTCGTTCTGCTCACCGAGGAGGAGTATCTCAGCAGCTCGGGGGAGTCCGTGGGGTCGGGACGCGCGGACGCTCTGGCCGCCGAGTTCGCGGGGGACTTCACGGACCACTACGACGAGATAGCGGATGAAAGACCCATCTATCGGGAGCTCGAGGGCCTGTTCAGCATGGTCGCTCTCTCGAAGCTGATGAAAGCCGACGGCGTTCTGACAGAAGCGCAGTTCGACCTGAGCTACCTGCTCGACAGGTACCGGGTTCCCGAGACGCCGGTCCCCAGAACTCTCACAGGTCACGCGAACGTGAAGGCTGTTGCTGTCCACATTGAAGGCTACATGCCGTCGAAGACGTGGCTCCCGAGTTGCGGTGGGGTGGGGATGGACATTCAGGCTACGGACGAGAACATCCTGCCCGATGTCACGGGCAGGCTCGAGAGGCTCGGAAACGCGGTTCTCCTCTCCAGGCCCGGAGCGAGTGTGCTCTCGTGGCAGTTCACGTCGGCGTGAGTTGCGGTGCAGTCGACGTGACAGCCAAGCTCGTCGGGCTGCATACGCCAATTGGACTGCCGGCTGACTGCCGCCAGTTCACTTCACACTCGGCCATTTGGAGGCGAGTGCGAAGAGGACGATTCCGGCTCCGATGACGGAGCGCAGCGAGATGAACGTCCGCTTCGAAAAGCCGCCAACGTAGAAGATCTCACCGGAGTCGTATGTAATGCCCAGAATCGTAAGCAGCAGGGCCCACAGCCATATTGAGTTCAGAAGAACTGGACCCGCCACGTCCACCAAGAGGGCCGCGGGAGACACGATGATGAATGCCAGGAGCAGAGCCCAAGCTGCGATCTTGAATCCGAACGTCCAGGCGTAGGTGAAAGCAATCATGCGTCGCTCAAAGGTCTCCTCGATCATGAAGACCAGCAGGGCACCGACTGCGAACACAAACGCGAAGAGCTGCTCGACGCTCAAGCCCACGGTCGTTAGAACGCGGTTCAGGAGGAAGCCAAGCTCGAAGCTGAGTATCGCGCCGAGTCCACCCATGAGAAGCGATGTGCTGAGCACGTCGCGGTGATGCTCTGTGAGCAGCTGCCTGAGCCGAGTTGCCACATCGCCCGGTGTGCTGGAACGGAACACGAGCCTCGACCCTAGAGTGTTCATGTGGACCACCAAGTCCTCCGCGTTGCCGAGAATCGTGATGCCGCTGGGCGTCGCGTCCACAATCGTCCGCCCGACGACCCGGCGCTTGGCACCTGCCACGTGCGCCGCGACCTCCAGAGGATCCTCTAATTCGAGCGCCGCCACCTCCGTCTCGAGGTTTCCTGGAAGCGCCGGCATCAGAAGACTCCTCAGACTGCCGATGGTCGGGCTGGGACCATGCAAGCACCACACTGGCAAGATCACCTCTCGCCTCTTCTCTGACGGAAGGGCCTCCCAGGCCAACCGGAGATCCCGCACGGCCGCTTTGAGAGGCATTGGGCCGCGAGACTCAGGCTCGTGCAGAGACGAGATCTCGAGGCGCCCCGCGCGACCGCGTGCCAGACCGCATAGCCAGTGGCGTGAGACTTGGAGACCATTGCGCGTCACTCTGAGTTCCTCTTCCATGGGCTGCACACGCTAGTTCGGATGCTGTCGCAGGTTCCCTACTTCGAGCGAGGTGCGAACGAGATCTCGCGAATCTTGTCGCGCTCAAGTTGCAGCAGAATGCCGGACTCCAGAGTGATTACGAGAACCTCCTCCTCCAACATCCCCAGAAGTGTGTCACCGTTCCAGAGGGCGATCTCGTCGACCTTGGACACGCCGCCCTCGAAGGTAATCCTGGAAATCTGTGACGTCTTGAGAGTGATGGTATCGTCGGACGTCCTCAGCGTCAGAGAAGGAGTCTGCACAGTCCCGGAGAGAATGGCGCCGCTAGTCAGAGCGAAGGCATCGAGGCTCGATGCTGCAGGGTCACGAGGTGCTTCGGGAGTCACATCCGTGAAGGCATCGAGGCCCGGCGCGGCAGGGTCATGAGGTACTTCGGAAGCCACATCCGTGGCCGGCCCCCGGCCACCAGAGGTCACTCGAAGACTGATGATCTTGTCCGGCGCCGTCACCGTGCCGTTGCGCGAACTGTCTCCTTTCTTGATCGAGTCGATCACATTCATGCCTTCAATCACCTCACCGAAGGCGGCGTACTTCCCATCCAAGTGTGGGGCATCTCCCAGCATGATGAAGAACTGGCTACCGCCGGAGTCGGGGTCCGACGCGCGAGCCATCGACACGACGCCGCGCTTGTGATGCACCTCACGAGTGAACTCGCCCGGGATTGTGTAGCCGGGCCCGCCGACCCCCTCCTTGTGCTCCACATCCCCCGTCTGAGCCATGAAACCACCAATCACACGGTGGAACGTCACGCCATCATACCTGCCTTCGTTGGCAAGATACGCGAAGTTGACCACTGTGTTCGGCGCAACGTCTTCCCAGAGCTTGATGCGAACAACGCCCTTCGTGGTCTCCATGAGTGCCGTCTTCTCACCCGGCGGCGGATAGGAAACCTGCTTTTCAAGGAGCGCATTTCCGTCGCTGTACTTCAGAGTGGCCTCACTGAAATGCAGATCCTCGAGGTTGGACCGGGCCCGATCGGTTAGGGCGTCATCCGCGGTTGATTCCGCGAGATAGCGCTCGACCTGCTCGATATTGGCGCGTGCGATGGTAGCTACCTCGCCCTCCGGCGCGATCTCGACGACGGTCTCCCACTCTCTCACCGCACCGGCCAGGTCATCGGCGTCCGCGTGCCACACAGCGAGATTGAAGTGTGCTTCCACGCAATTGGGATCAATGGCCAGCGCTTCCCGGTACATGCGAACCGCGTCAGCAGAACGCAGCATGACGTGGTACACCGACCCAAGGCTCGCGCGCGCCATCGCGCTGGAGGGATCGAGCCGCACTGCCCGTTGCAGTTCCCTCAGTGCTCGTTGGTGGTCCCCGCGGTCAGTGTACGCCGCTCCGAGGTTGATTCTAGCTCCAGCATGGAGGGAGTCGATCCGTATCGCTTCAAGGTACGCGTCGATCGCCTCGTCCAACAAGCCGCTCTCGTAGTAGCTGTTCCCGAGCTCTATTCTCAACTCGGCATCATTGGGATGGGCGAGAACCTTCTCGTTCAGCCGGGCCGTCTCATGACTGGTTTCCGTCGCCTCGGCAGCGATCGACGCACACGCCAGGATTGCCAATAGGGTGAGCCCGAAACGCCCTCTTGTCGCCGCCCATGTGATTCGCATCCCACTCCTCCTCAGCGGCTCTCCCGCACTTGCGCGAGTGTCCATCGGTCCCGTCGAGCACCCCTCTCTGCCAACATGAATGAGACACAGAGCCTACTCTAGTTTAGTGTAGAGGGCGAGCAGGGAGCTCGTTATGAATGTCGACTCAGGAGTGGTTCTCGAACGAGAGGTAGAGGTCTTGGCGAAGGCCGCGCGGCGCCCGAGAAGTCTCCCCTACTGGCTGAGGAGTGGATGCAGGACTACATGCCCGGCGCGAAGCTCGCGGGGAAGCTCAACCCGCGCGTGATGCCGGAGTTCATGACGGTGCGGGACGAGCCCACACGCGAGAGTTGGGAAGACACGAGGCTCGCCGGGTACAAGCTCGTCGACGACGAGGGCGTGCCGACCGAGGACGTGACGCTCGTGGAGGACGGTCGGCTGGTGGGGCTGCCGACGGGCCGCAGCCCGACCAAGAAGCTGACGGAATCCAACGGCGACGCCATCACGTTCCCAAACCAGTGGACCGAGAGCTTCGACGAGGGAGGCTCGGCGCTCTTGACCGGGCCGGTCGTGGCCTACAAGGTCTACGCCGATGGTGGTTGGATGGAGCCGGTGCGCGGTCTGGCGTTCGATGAACTGAGCATCGGACGCTGCGCGACATCTATGTGCTCGGCAAGGAGCCCGCGCTCACGAACAAGGGGCAGGCAGCAGGCCCGAGGATGTACTACCGCATGGCCATCGTGACGCCGGACATTCTGGTGGAGGAGATGGAGTTCACGGTGAGTTCAGCGAGTGAGCCGGCGATGGTTGGGGGGCGGCCATAGGACGGCAACCGAAGACTGATTCACTTCGCGCTGGGATCAGCATCAGCAGAGCTATGAACCGCAGGCTGCTTGTCGTGGACATCAGCCTTCGCGGGCTGTCGTGACAGAGAGGCTAGTCCTGGCGACCATCCTTCGGCCTGCAGATGACCCGAAATCCGATGCTGGGCTTCTTGGTGTCACGCGGCTCCCAGGCCCTCGCACCGGCACGACAACGACCGAAGTCGCTCATGATGGAACCGCCGCGTAGCGGCTCCTTCCCAGCCTCGAAGGCCCCCTGCCATGCAGGGACTCCTTCCTCCCGCATGCACCACTCAGCGACGTTCCCCAGCATGTCCTGCAACCCGATCACGTTTGGCTTCTTGAGTCCGACGGGGAACGCGCCGGATCCCACCTTGTTGCTCAGGAACCACGCGTGCTGCTTCAGCACGTAGTCGCACGATTCCAGGTTCTGCCTGCACCTCCGTCTGTCGGCCGGGTCCGCTGCGGAGACAGGGCCCTCCTCCGGGTCCAGTCCACCCCGACAGGCGATCTCCCACTCGCCCTCAGTCGGAAGAGAGTAGACGAAGTCCCGGTCCTGCTCGGTCAGGAGCCTGCAGAACTCGATGGCTTCGTCGTAGGAGACGCTGTGCGCCGGGTAGTCAGTGCCACTGTGGTACTCCCACTGACGATCGACGTACGCCTGATACGTCTGCTGCGGCACTTCTGTCTTGCTGACGAAGAACGCCTGCTTGCGCAGAGAGAAGGGCGCCGGTTCGAGCAGCGGATCTCTGGCCTCCTCATCGGGCGGTGTTCCGACCAGATAGGAACCGCCGGGAATGTACACGAAGTCGAGGCCGACAACCTGCGGGGATGGACCGGGCGGCTGTACCTGGCGAGGGATCCGCCGCGGTGCGCCCATGGTCAAATTGGCGAGCCTGCCCGCTCCGGTCAGGCGCCTCGTCGGCAGGGGCTCCCACCTCCCTCCTCCCTTGAACATCGAGACGAAGTCTCCCAGCTTGAACGTGTAGCCGACCCTGACCGAAGTCACGTTCCGTCTGAACGTGAGGGACTCGTCCTGCCAGGGCAGCACCTCCTGGCTGATATTCCCGATCTTCTGGGTTCCAATCCGCGCGTCAACGCTCAGCGACCCGAGGTTCCACAACCCCATTCTCAGGCCGCCCCCGACCTCGTAGTACCAGTACCCCGGATCCCAGTCCTCGTGCTCGAAACCTTCGAAGTCGAGGAGCCTTCGCTCCTCCAGGGCGTGGTCCCCCGCCCCCAGACCCAGCCACAACCTTCCGAGGACGATGCGGCAGTCTGCAACGTAGTACCTGATCTGGTGAACTGAGTAGTAGGCGTCCTCGTCGCCGTCCAAGGTGGACCCGTGATAGCCGTAGCTGAGTCCGAGCTCCCACGAGTCCGTTCCCAAGGGAAACGACACGAAGAACCTGCTCATCAGGTTCTGTCCGGGCTCGAACCCGTCTGAAGAGAACTTGGTGTGCATGTCCCCTTCCGAGTCCGACTCGATCACATCGTCCAGCTCGAACCAGACGTCGCTCATCAGCTCGAAGCCCAGCTGCGCGCCGGGACGACCTCCCCGTCCCTCCTGCCACCGCCATCGATTGATCGTCGCGTTGAGACGTATGTCGAGATCCCCGTTGAGGTAGTTTCCCGCGTCCTCGAGTATCGGCCACGAGATGCGTCGGTTGTTCCCCGGGGGCAGCTTGCTGCCGTAGTCCCCGCGGATCGAACTGGGGCGGATCTCGTACGCCGTGGAGTCAGTGAAGACCGCCGACATGGAGATGTCGTACTCGCACTTCTGGCCACTCACCGGCGGGGCGAGGTTGTATAGTACGATGACGTCCTGTCCCTCCGCGGACACCCGTATGTCGGACACTCCCTGTGCCCCCGCGCCCACGGAGAACACGAACTGGAACAAGATGGCCAGCAGAGACGCGCGAGTCAGTCTGTAGATGTCGGCATGCATGATCAGAACCATTCGTGTGAAGGGGATGCGATGTCAGTCGCCTTGCTTGCGTCGGCAGACGACACGGAAGCCCAGGCTCGTCTTCTTGCTCGCACGGGGCTCCATCGCCCGTGACCCGGCCCGACACCTCGCGTAGCTGCTGGTGAACGAACCGCCCCGTATCGGTTTCGACCCAAGATAGTCCTCGTACCGCTCCGGATGGCCGGGGTCACAACGGCACCACTCCGCCATGTTGCCATGAACGTCGTACAGGCCGAGTTCGTTCGGTTCCAGCTCTGCCACGGCCCCGGGGCCAGGGGGAACCCGCTTGTGTCCGAGGAACCAAGCGAACTTCTGCATGGCGAGACTCGCCGAGTCCAAGCCCAGAGCGAACCTGTCCTTGAACGGTCCCGTGATCCCCACCGGCCCGTTGGACGGAGGGAGACAGGCGCGACAGGCGATCTCCCACTCGTACGGTATCACTGACCGGAACGAGCGCTGAGTGACCTCGGTGCGGCTGATGTAGAACGCCTCAACGTGGACCTGTTCAACCTCGTGCTCGGTCATCGCGTCACGCCCGAACTCACCTTCGGGAGTGCCTATCTCGTAGCTGCCGCCGGTTGGGCAGCAGTGTTCATCGGTGGAGCGCTAGAAGACCTGGGCGATGCCTACGGTGAGCTGCATCCCCCCGAAGTCCAGTTCGACGGGACCGCCATCCTCGGTGGAGAAATAGCCTCCCCACTCGTCCCTCGCCCACCGGAGAACCTCTCCTTCGTTAATGCCCCACGCTTCGTAGGGAACGCCGTTCTCTGTTGTCCTGAACTCGTCGACCTCAAGCCTGTCGATCTGTGCTTTCCGGAACGTCGCGCACGCTGTCACCAACAGCTCATCCGTGAGATTCCACTCCGCTCCCAGACCGCAGTGGAATGCTCCCCCGCTCCCGGAGGTCTCAATGCGCTCGTCCAACACCACTTCGTATTCCCATCCGTCGTACTCAACATACCGGTCACGGCCGTAGAAGGCGTGTGCGAACGTGCCGTGGAGATAGCCCACGCCGGCAACAAGTCGCAGCGACACGCCCGTGTCTCCCAGTGGTAATCGGTAGATGCCATAGAGCGATGCCACGGTGGCCGTTGGAGCGTAGTCCGCATCGGCCTCTATCCACCACCACCCGTACTCGTCCTCAATGGAGATAAACCAGTCGTAGCCCCCGCCGCCGGAGAACCACACGAACTCCGCCCCGACGCCGAACCTGTCGCTGATCAGATACTCCGCGGAGAGGCCGCGGGTGAGCATTCCTTCTATGTGATCGGCGTTCCGGCCGGACTCGTCCTGCCGCCAGATGCCCCCCATGCCAGATTCGTCGATCGTCATATTCAGGTCTTCCTGGCCACCCAGCCCCCTGCCCAGCAGGCCCCCGACTCGGAACCGCGCGAAGTCGTCTTGCGCCAGTGCCGGCCGCGCCCCGGCGGACAAGAGGATCGCGCACGCGACCGCCGCAATGACCACCCGCTGCAGCATGCTTCCCCCGATCTCAGGACGCACCTGACCTGCTACTGTCCGACCACAGGTCGTGCCGTGCAAATCGCCGTCTAGGATAGGAAGGTGAATTCGGACTGGGCCGGATCGCCCTGCTCGCGCACGCGCCCGATGCTGGCTCCGAGCCCCGCAACATCGATACTACAATCGAGCAACGCCCGCAGACAAGCCCCTTCAGCGACACGTCACCACAGGCGGCGGCTGGCTCACACAGGAGGTGCTCTGTGGGCAGTAGGAGGTAGTCGTCTGTGCGGATTGCTGGTCCGCCAGCGAAGATGCCCGAGTGAACACCGGTGAAGTCTCCCCTATTGGCAGAGGAGTGGATGAAGGACTGCATGCCCGGCGCGAAGCTCGCTGGGAAGCTCAACCGCCGCGTGATGCCCGAGTTCATGACTGTGCGGGACGAGCCGACGCGCAAGAGCTGGGAGGGTCGGATGCTCGCCGGCTACAAGCTCGTCGACGACGAGGGCGTGCCGACCGAGAACGTGACGCTCGTGGAGGAAGGCCGGCTCGTGGGCCTGCCGACGAGCCGCGGGCCGACCAAGAAGCTGACGGAGTCCAACGGCCACGCCATCACGTTCCCGAACCAGTGGACCGTGCCTGCGGCGTCGAACCTGTTGGTCGAGTCCAAGAAGACGAAGAGCGACCTTGTTGGTGAGCTGCGGAACCTGGCGAAGGACTTCGACAGTGAGTTCGGGCTCCTGGTAACAAGGCTGGACGTGCCGGAGATCTCGCAGCAGTACCAGTGGACCGAGAACTTCGACGAACCGGGCGGGGCACTGCTCACCGGGCCGGTCGTGGCCTACAAGGTCTACGCGGATGACGGGCGGATGGAGCCTGTGCGAGGGCTGGCATTCGACGAGCTGAGCATCCGGACGCTGCGTGACATCTACGCACTGGGCAAGGAGCCCGCTCTCACGAACATGGGCCAGTCGGTCGGCCCGGGCATGTACTACCGCATGGCCGTCGTGACGCCGGACATTCTGGTGGAGGAAATGGAGTTCACGGCGAGTTCAGCTGGTGAGCCGATGATGGTCGGGGAAAGGCCGTAGGGCGCAGACAGGACTCACATGGCGGCAATCGAGCTGAGGGGGCGACCGACGGACGGTCGCCCCCTCTCAGTTCGAATGCGATGATATGGCTCCCCAGGGAAGGGGTGTTTGGAGTACATTGCGACGGCCCATAATCACCTTCGAAGAGGACGACTGAGGCGGTATGATGAGGCATTCTCACGCGGCTCATACCTCATGGCGCGGGGGCGTGATGGAAGCCGATCTGGCGGGCAGGACAGTCTCTCACTTCAGAATCCTCGACAAGCTCGGTGAAGGCGGCATGGGCGTCGTCTACAAGGCTGAGGATACTCGGCTCCAGCGCGCGGTTGCTCTGAAGTTCGTCTCGCACCACATCCTCTGCTCGGCAAAGGCAGCCGCGAGATTCATTCGCGAGGCGCAGGCCGCCGCCGCATGTGAGCATCCGAACGTGTGCACCATATACGAGGTCGGCGACAGCGATGAGGGCACCTTCATCGCTATGGCCTACATCGAGGGTCGGAGCCTGAAGGACCGGATTGCATCCGGAGCGCTCTGCATCGATGAGGCAGTCGACATCGCCATTCAGGTCGCCCGGGGCCTGGGCGCAGCACACCGCAGAGGTATCATCCACCGCGATGTCAAACCCGGCAACATCATGATGACACCCGAGGGCCTCGCGAAGATCATGGACTTCGGGCTGGCGAGACCTTCTGACGCGACGCGGCTCACAAAGGACGGTTCCGCCGTGGGCACGATCGCGTACATGTCTCCGGAGCAGACACGTGGCCTGGAGGTCGACGAGCGGTCAGACATCTGGGCACTGGGCGTCGTCCTCTACGAGATGCTCACCGGTCGCAGGCCGTTCCGTGGCGGCTATGACCAGGCCGTTGTGCACTCCATCCTGAATGATGAGCCCGACCTGATGGCGGACGCCCAGCAGGGCGTCCCCGCTGAGCTGGCGCGAGTAGTCTCCAGGGCTCTGGCCAAATCGCCTTCCGGCCGCTATCAGCGTGTCGAGGAGATGCTGGCGGAGCTCCTCCGGTTGGGATGCAGCGGCGCGGAGCCAGCGACGAAGCTCGTGACGGTGGAGGGAGCAGGCTGCCGCCTCACTAACATCCCTGTGCAGTTGACCAGCTTCGTCGGGCGGAGCGAAGTGGTCGCTGAGGTGGTCGCCCTTCTCCGCAGGGAGCGCCTCCTCACTCTGGCTGGCGCTGGTGGCTCTGGGAAGACGCGCCTGGCGCTCGAGGTCGGGACGGCGATGCTCCAGAGTCTTCCGGACGGCGCCTGGCTGGCTGAACTGGCAGCGCTCCGAGACCCGGCGCTGGTTCCTCAGACGGTGGCGGGAGCCATGGGTCTGATGGACGCACCCAACCGAACGCCGACCGAGGCCTTGGCTGACCACCTGCGAGGAAGGAACATGATGCTCATCCTGGACAACTGCGAGCATCTGCTCGGAGAGTGCGCGCGGTTGGCTGACAGAATCCTCCGTGCCTGCCCCGATGTGAGGATTCTGACAACGAGTCGAGAGCCGCTGGCGACCGAAGGCGAGACGGTCTTCCGCGTGCCGTCACTGCCCGTTCCTGATGCGGATGACCGTCTCTCACTGGCTGAGCTTGCCCAGGTTGGAGCGGTCAGACTCTTCGTCGAGAGGGCGGCTGCCACTGAGGCAGGCTTCCATCTGACGGATGACAACGCAGAGGCGATTGGCGATATCACCAGAAGACTCAACGGCATACCGCTGGCACTGGAGCTGGCCGCTGCCAGGACCAGCGTGCTCTCGGCGGGCGATATCGCCGAGCGGCTTGAGGATCGGTTCGTGCTGCTGTGCGGTGGCTCCAGAGCAGCGCCCGCGAGGCATCAGACGCTGCGTGCTCTGGTGGATTGGAGCTACGAACAGCTCTGCCAGCGAGAGCAGATTCTGCTCGGGCGCCTCTCGGTCTTCTCGGGTGGGTGGACACTTGAGTCTGCCGAGGCCGTATGTGCAGGAGACGGGATTGAGGAGAAGGACGTTCTGGGACTCATGTCAAACCTCGTGAGGAAATCACTCGCCGAGAAACTGACCAGTTCCGAATCAGGTGCTTCGCGCTACCGCTTGCACGAGACAATTCTGGCCTACGCGCGCGAGCGCGTGTCTGACGCCGAGCATGCAAGGCTTGCAAAGGGGCACCTTGACTACTTCCTTGAGGTGGCGGAGCGGGCAGAGATACAGTTGTGCGGCGGCGAACAGGCAACCTCGCTCAGGCGCCTCGAGGGCGAGCGCGAGAACCTGCGCACCGCGCTTGAGACATGCCTCGTGGAGAGCGCTGGGATCGACGTGGGGCTGCGACTGCTGGGAGCAATGGGACCCTACTGGGAAATGAGTGGACACTGGACAGAGGGCAGAGACGTCTGCAGGAGACTCTTGCGGCACCCTGAGGCCGGCGCAAGAACAGCCACCCGTTCGCGGGCTCTCCGTCTCGGGGGATCTCTGGCGCGCCGTCAGGGCGACTACGAGGATGCGCGGGTGCTGCTCGAGGAAGCACTCGAGATTTCGCAGGAGACTGGAGACCGGCGGGGCGTTGCCGAATCCCTCTGGCACCTGGGAGTTGTCGCGTGGAGAGAGGGTGACGCCTCGGGGGCCAGGGCGGTGTACGAAAGGAGTCTCGCCTCTGCTCGTGACCTGTCAGACGGTCAGCTGGTCTCAAGGTGCCTCAACAGCATGGCTGCGCTGGAAGAGGACTGGGACACCAGGCACGGGCTGTATCTGGAGAGCCTTGAACTCGCTCGAGGTCTCCAGGACCGCGACGGCGAAGCGGTCGTGTTGTGCAACCTCGGTTCGATGGCCTCGAACGCGGGGAGGTACGAAGAAGGACTGTCGCTGTTGGAGAGGGGTCTCGCTTCCTATCGCGAACTCGGTCAACCCCGCGGCGTCGCGGTGGCGCTTCTGTCCGTGGCGGACGTTGCCGCCGATGTGGGCGACCTGGAGAGAGCGCGCCCGCGGGCGGAGGAAGGTCTGCGGCTCACCAGGAAGCTGGGGGCCCGCCACTGGGAATCCTACGCTCTCTCGATACTTGGGCGAGTCGCACGGCTGGAAGGTGACCTGGAGCGCGCTCGCGAGCTGTTCGAAGAGAATCTGCCGATCGCCGAGGAGGCTGGGGACAGGTCCGAAGCCCACGCGTTCCTCGGGCTCGGACTCGTGTTCCTTGACCTTGGGGACTACGACCGCGCCCGCGGATTCCTCGTCGAGAGTTTGCGGCTCTACTGGAAACACATGTTCGAGAGGGGCGCCGCGGACGCGATCGAGGGACTGGCGAGGCTGGCGACGGTCGATGGCAGTCAAGCCCGCGCCGCGCGGCTCTTCGGCGGCGCCGACGGGCTCCGGCGGGAGCACGGCTGTCCCGTGCACCCGGTCGACGAAAGCAGGATTGAGAGCTGGCTCGCGGCCGCACGCAATGAACTCGGCGACCGGGAGTTCGAACGGGAATGGTCGGTTGGCAGGTCAATGCCTGCCGGGAGGGCAATCGAGTACGCCTGCGCCCGGGGCAGCGATGGAGGAACACGATCCCCCCGGGGCTGGCGCCGGTGATGCCGCGCCAGGTTCGCGACGGCGACCAGACGACTGCTCCGAATCGGCTACGAATCGGGCCCCCGCTACCACCCCGATGCAAACACCCGTCTCTCCGGAGGCGGGTGTTTGCTTGGATGCCGGAAGGGGTGGGCGGCCGAAGAGATGCATGAGGATGTCACCGGTGTCGGGATTCAGGTCGATCTCCTTGACGAAGAGGCGAACGAACTGGCGCTTCTCCTCCCGAGTCCCCACGTCGAAGACGTCACCGAAGGCCTGCCGGCAATGCTCCACGAGGTCCGGGTCGATTCGAGTGGGCTGGCTGTGAGCCTCCATCCGCCCTCGGCGCTCAAGAAGCTCGTCCCGGCAGATCTTCAGGCGCGCGAGTTCGTCGTTGGCCCAGGCGATGTCCTGGAGCCCTGCTTTGATCGCGCTGCGCAGGTTCTCGGTTTCCTGTTCGACCCTGGCCAGCTCGCGCTCTATCTCTATGGCACCTTCGGACCGCTGCTGATCCACGGCCTTCAGCTCTTCCTCCATGAGTCGCTTCAGACGCTCACCGTCTGTCCACGACCGAAAGAGATGCCCGATTTCCTCGACGACTGCATCCTCTATGTCGTCCTTCCTGATCTGCAATCCCTCACCACATCCCAGACCCTGCCTGTACGCCTTTGAGCCACACACGTAGTAGAGCCTGTTCTGATTCCGATAGCCCACCATGTTGGCGTCACATCTCTTGCATACGAAGAGCCCACCAGAGAGGAGGTATCGGCTGCCCTTTGTCCGGACCTTGGCCATTCGCCCCTTGGATCTATCCTGAGCGACCCGGCTCTGGCGCTTGTTGATCTCCATTATCGCCTCGGCCTCGTCCATCGTGATGATGGCCGGATGTGCGTTCTCGACGATCTCCCACTCCGAGGGGGGCTTGCGGCGTCCCCGCGCACTGTGGACATTCCAGACGCCGTACCCTGCGTACTGGAGGAGGGCTGAGGGCTGAAGAAGCGAGTACAGACTGCTCTTGCTCCAGTACCGCTTTCTTGGCGACGGTACGCGTTGCTCGTTGAGGAACTTCTGGATCCTGGAGAGGGAGGCGTGCTCACCGAGCCGCAGGTCTACTAGCACATGCTGGGCCCACCCCCACACGCACGTACCTGCGACGACTGTCTCGTCCTTATCCCACAGCGTCTTCATGACCGGGCCGCCTCGTCGGTCCACTCCCCTTTCCACTCTGTACGAGGTGAATCCCCAAGGCGCAGCCCCACCGTTCTTGTAGCAGAAGCCAATCTCCGGGTCCCGGCGAGACAGGTTCTCCCGCATGCCCTTGCGTGTGTGGAAGGCCACATCCAAGGAGTACGAAGCGTTCTTGAACTCGGTCATCTTCTCAATCGCGAGGCCAGCTGTGGTACGGGGATCATACTCGGGCTCGGTCGCGGAAACTACGCGGACACCGTGCGAGAGAAGTTCTCCCTTCACCATCGGACCGGCATACGGGTCGCGGAAGAAGCGAGAGAAGTCATGCACCAGGATTCCAGTGATCTGTGGGTCGCCGTTTGCCCGTTCAACCATGCGCCTGAACTCAGGTCGCTTGCTCTCGTCGGAGAAAGCACTCCCCGTCTCCTGGAAGACCTCGGCGATGGCGATTCCCTTCCGCCGAGCGTATTCCTCGATCTCCCGAATCTGTGCGGGCATGGACAGCCCTGCTCGTTCCTGCTCATCCGTAGAGACTCGTGCATAGGCAAGATACCGCTCGGGCGCTGTGTTCTCATCGGCGGCAGCACCTGTTGTGCCATTCACGATATCCAAGAGCCGCATGTCACATCCCCTCTCATCAGGCTCAGGACTTAACCCGCGATGACCGCTTCTTGCCCGGAGTCGTGTCCTTGCCGACGGCCGGATAAGCGGACTCGCCTTTGTTCTCATAACGCTCGGATCGGGTGAACCACCAAGAGAGGCCGCTCGTGTTGTGATAGGCACCCGGCGTTCTGGTGCGAGGTCGGACGCTAGCCCTTTGTCCCAGAGAGCCCTTCCGTCCCGTTCTCTCCCAGCCTCTCCTCTCCATCAGTATGCGCACGACTACCCCAATCGCCTGGCGCATACGCCTCGTCGTGTGACCGTCGTAGCTCAGGAAGAAGCTCTTGAACGGCTCAGCGTTCTCGAACTCCCGCACGACTCCAGCCAGAGCGGGCCTATCGTGGTGCTTCTCGGAGTCTTCCATTCGAATCTGACGCGCGGATTCGTTGAAGAAGTCCAAGACGGCCTGGAAGTTCAACCTGGGGTCCTTCACAACATCGGTGAACCTGCTTCCCTGCTTATCCGACAGGAACCCCTTCATCGTCAGTCGAGACATTGCTCACACTCCTTGGACAGTCATAATCAGGACCTGCAGATTACGATAGTACGGGCGTGCTCCAGTGTCAAGGCCCTTCTCAGACCTCTATGACAACCCGAGAGAAGCGTCACAAGCGTCACTTGCGTCACTGCAGGTGTCTGACGGGCCTTGGAGCAGCTTGGGGGATGACGCGGCGTGTGACGATGCCTCCGAAGCCCCGTCGCTGGCAACCTCCGCCTTGCCACCCACCGGTGCCTTCCTGATCACAACCGAGCGCCGCCTAGCGCCCCTGCGCGTCTCGATCTCTATTCCCACCGCCGCCAAGTTCGGGCGGACCTCGTTCAGTCGGCGCGTTAGAACGTGAGGCGCGCGAGGCCACTCCCTAGCCTTGGTGTTCACAGCATGCCCCTTCGCCAGCACCTCCAATTCTGCCAGAAGCTCTGTCGCGGTACCCTCCCACTCCGTCGGATGCTCCATGAATTCTATCACCATCGCCGCGACTGGGCTGGCCTGCAGAGCTTCCTCGTTCCGGGCTGTGGCGTTACCCTCGTATGCCGCCAGGAACTCCTCCCCGGAGTGACCCAATGCCTCTGCGACCGCGTACCCCCACAGAGCGAAGTCGGCCATGCGAGGCAATCGGGCGAGCCGGATGGACTTGCGCGACACCATCGCCCGCGACAGCACATCGAGAGCGCTGCCCAGCAGCCGTGGCCGCTCCTCTTCGAAAGCCCTCCAGATCGACTCCTCAGGCTTCCGGCACTCTGGGCGTATGGACTCAAGGCCAAAGAGGACGCACCGGTCGAGAAGGTCCGGCTTGTGAGCTGCGACGTTCACGCCATTCATCCCGACGCATCGCCGGAACTCGTAGATAATGTCCTCATCATCGCTGAACAGCTCCCGCTTGCTGAAGCCCTCGCCAGTCACAGTGCGGCAGAGGATGTCGCTCACCGAAGTCGGGATGGAGCTGATGTTGTCGTAGAAGAGCGCCCAATGATGTGACAGTTGCTGGACCAGCTCAGTCGGGCTATGTGGGAAGCTCAGCACCTCGAGCGCTGAGGGATCGATGAGCTGGCGCAGCATACGGAACAAGGTAGTCTTGGCCGATCCCTGCGGACCATACAGCACCGGAATCGGGTGAGGAATGTCAGGGACGAAGCAGCACACGACATAGACCAAGAGCAGCAGCCCATGAGATGGGTCGCTCAGATTCACGAAGCGCAGCAGGTCATGGAGATCGCCGCCGCTGACTGGCTCCGGCAGTGCTCGTTGGTGGGAGTACCTTCGGAACAGAGCCGGCGGATCGGCAATGACCTCCCACCTGTTGTCCGTGACCCTAACCGCTCTCCATCCCTCGTTGGCCAGATCAAGCCAGATGGCATCATCGTACCGCGCGACCCGGTTGTACAGCGTGTACCTACTACCTTCGAACAACGCTCTGGCCGCGATGACGTTCAGTGCGGAACTGAGCGCTTCGGATCCAACGGCCTTCTCTTCGCTATCCCAGAAGCTCCTCGTGAGCCACCCTCGGAAGTTCTTGCTGCGACAGCTCCACACCTCAGCATGGCCGCTGACGGGGACGCGTGCGAAAGCGCCGCCGAGGTCGTCATGAAACAACTCCACTCCCTCGGCCTCCACCAGGGCGACAAGTCGATCGGCCTGTGAGGCGCTCCTCTTGGACTCGCCCGCAGCATCGGGTGACTCACCGAGATTAGCATCCGAAGGCTGCCAGAGCGGCGAGCTTGCAACCAGGTCTTTCAGCTCCTGGGTTGTGCGGCCCGCCGACAGCCAGTCGGAGACGTCACCCTTCTCAGGCAGATCCGGCAGTGTGATAATCTTGACGGTCTGCGCCACGCCGAGCAGACAGCGTCCAACCTGTCGCGCATGCTTGCGGCCAGGCTCGTCGTTGTCCGGGAGGATGACGACGTCTCGACCCTGCAGTGCCTCACCGAATTCCCTGCGCCACTTGCCAGCGCCGCCGGAGTTCGTGGTAGCGACCAGGTCCCCGCGGGCCAGTCGGTCCGCGTCCCTCTCTCCCTCCACGATGTAGACGACGGCCTCTGGGCGAGCCAGCAGATCAGGCAGGCGGAAGAGCACACGCCGCACGCGCTTCAAGTCCCAGGCCCATCCCCCGTTTCCGTCAGGCCGGCGTTGACGGAAGC
>JBDRFG010000013.1:0-56957 GCA_043819135.1 Candidatus Eiseniibacteriota bacterium
CTCCTGTAGGCATCGACCAGCGTCCGCACCACGCGGCCGGACAGGTCGTAGACGCACAGGCTCACGCGGCTGCCAGGAGACGGAACCCGGTACTGGATCGCCGTCGACGGGTTGAACGGGTTCGGGAAGTTCGGGCTCAGATACGGCCTCACCACGGCAGGACCGTCAACGCCCGTGCCGCACTCCGTGTACGTCTCCGTGTGAGTCTCGTCCGTCCACGGCACGTAGTCCACAAGACCGTAGAACAGACTGTCGCCAACGCACGTCCCGCCCCAGTAGTTGTAGTCCGCATCGACCACGCCCGCCGTCAGGTTGAACACCTGGAAGTACGTGTTGTCCATGATGTCGTTCGCATCGGCCAGCGTGCGACCGATCTCGGGACCTGGATCCGCCGTGTTGTAGATGCCGGTGAACGTGTTCAGCTCGATCACGTTACCGGAGAAGAACGGACGCGAGCTGTCGTGCACCGCGACTCCGTTCGAGTTCGACGAGAAGACGTTCGCAGTCAGCGTGGACATGTCCCCGTACCGGAAGTTCGCTCCCGAGTTGGAGTTGACGAACGAGCAGTTCTCCACACGCAGATAGGAACTCCAGCTGTTCAGACCGTACTCAGCCGTGCTCTGGCCGTCGATGGTGAACCCGTCGAGCAGCGTAAGGTCGCTCATCCCGACGGACGTCACCACCGCGCCGCTCCCGGAACTAATCGTCGTCGTCGCCCGGCCGTCCGAGCTCTTCACGACCACGCCGTTCTTCAGAGTGATGTTCTCGTTGTAGACGCCGGGCGAGACCAGGACCGTGTCTATCACCGACGCCGCGTCTATCGCCGCCTGGATGCTCCCGAAGGGAGAAGGCACGGCAAGCACCGCTCCCGTGCCCACAATGACCATCTCGGAGTACTCGCTCTTCTGCAACTCCGCGTCGATCGCCACCAGACGGTAGAAGTAGATCAAGCTCGGGTTGAGCCCAACGTCCAGGAACGACGTCTCGGGTGTGAACTCGACCAGCAGGGCGCCGTCGATCGGAGGCGAGATCGGGTACGTGTCCCTGTAGACCCAGTAGTTCCTGAAGTCGCTCTCGCAGTTGTCGTCCCACGTAAGCTGGATGTCGCTGCCGACCCACTCCGCCACGATGCCTGACGGCGGTGACGGAGCCGGGTCTACCGAGACATCGAAGGACGGCACCCCGCGCCACCCGGTGTCGTAGACCGGAAGAACGGAGTACGCGTAGTTGTCGCGCGGGCAATCGCCCGTGTTCATGTCAACGTAGGACGTCTCAGAGGCAGCGACCCAGTCGACAGAATCCGGGACGGAGAGCTCGGTGCCGCGCTCGATGACGTAGTGATCGATCGGGCCCACGCCCGCGGTCCACGAGAGCTCGTTCGCGCCCTCGTTGAAGGCCACGGCCAGCCCGCTCGGGCCGTCGTAGCACAGCTCGTCCACCACCCTGTTCGACAGCGCTCCCTCGAGCGTGTCCGAGTCGACGGCCGACACCCAGTAGTTGTGTGTCTCGCAGGGCGGTACGGTGATGTCTGTGAAGACGGTGGTCGGGGCGTCGACGGTGGCGATGGCCGTGAGCGGCACCTGAGTCGAGTCGCGGTACACGACGTAGTAGTCGACGTCGACGCGCGCCGCCGGGGGGATGTCCCAGGAAAGCTGGAGAGACGCGCCGTTCTGAGCAACGATGAGATCCTGTGGGCCCTCGGGGCAGCCGATACCAAGCGCGCCCTGATTGACGCCGCCCTCGCCCACCCCCAGTGTCGGGGAGCTGGCGTGCACCGAAACGTTTCCGGCCCCGGCGTCGCAGAAGATGGGGTCAACGGATATGTCGTTCGCGCCCGCCGAGCAACCGCTGTAACCGCCGCTCGTGTTGTTCCACACGTCGTTGTAGTCGATCGTCGGCGTCACGCTCGCACACAAGATGCCGTAGCCACCATTGTCGGCGACGATGCAATTCTTGATTGTGCCCGCGCCGCCGTTGAGTTCGATACCGTCGCCGCTCGCGTTCGTGGCCACCGTGCAGTTGCGGATTTCGATCGTCGAGATCGTCGAGTAGATTCCATCCGCTCCGTTGTCGTGTATGGCCGTGTATCTGATCTGCACGCGCGGGTTGTCCGCATCGTTGATGAGGATGCCCGCACCGGAGTTGTCGTAGACCTCGCAGTACTCGATTACGGCGTCCTTGTCCGTGGAGGTGGTGGTCCCGTAGATGACGCCGATCCCGCGCCAGCAATCGTGAATGCGGCAGTCGCGCACTGCAACGTCACTGTTCTTGATCTGGATGCCGTAGGCAGTGGCGCCGCTATTCCTGATCTCAAACCCGTCGATGATCGTGTGGGTGTTGTTCAGACACGTGATGCCGTCGCCCGTTCCGCCCGCGTCGATCACGGTGGGGTACGCGTCGGGATCACGCGTCGTGAAGGTGGGGTCGTACCCGCCGTAGACGGACAGATAGTCGGTCAGAGTCACCGACCCGCCGTACGTCCCACCCGCTACTTTGATGATGTCGCCGCGCTCCGCGTTGTCGACCGCGTTCTGAATGGAGGAGTACTCGTCCGGCACGAGGCGCGTCTTCCGCACGTGAGCGTTGATCGGTCGTCTCGCGCCCAGGCCGATCCAGCAACTGTTGTATTTGATCCAGAAGAACCCGTTGTCGCCGAAGCCGTTCCCCCAGCTGTTCTTGACCAGCCACGCACCCGCGCCGTCGCACATGGTGTCGTCCCACCCACAAATGAGCACGTTGTGGTTGACGGCGTCGGTCCCGGCGTGCTCGTAACACCCGCCGGAGTACCCGTAGAAGTCGTCGTAGACGCACATCCCGACCGAGAGGGGGCCGTAGGTCTGGCAGGCATATTTCAGACTGGAGACGTTGTACGAGATGGTCGCCTGACCGTCGATGATGGCGACCCGATCGCAGGTGTACTGCCGGCAGTTGGTCCCGTTCTCGGCCCGATACGGATAACAGGATTCGAGCACGCCGCCCGGATCCCGGTGGAGCTGGAAGGCGTGGTACGACTGGCCGCCGTCACAATCGGACCCCTGGAAGTTGCAGTCGATGGACTGCTGTTCCGACAGATCGAACGCGACTCCCTCGTTTATGAGGATCTGCGCCTCGGTCGACCCACCCGACCCGAACGCCCAGCACGAGCCGCAGGCGCCCTGGTTGTCGGCCGGGGTCACGCCGTTGTAGTCGCGCCAGTCGAAGGCGTCCCTGAACGTCGCGCCCAGCGCCTCGGGCTCGGGCTCGAGCGCTATGAAGTAGGCGACCTCCCGCTCGGACATGTGACCGCCCAGGCGCCGCTCTCTTGCCTCCGGAGAGAGGTGCGAGACGGACGTGGGACCGGCGGTCCAGCCGTATCCGTTCGCCTCTATCTCCGCCCGAACGTCGGCGAGCCACGCTTCCTCTTCCGGCGTGACCTCACGATCGACCGGCGCCTCCGCGGACGCGCCGAGCAGCGGCGCGACAGTCAGCGTCAGGACGAGGGCGGCGAGTGCAACTACGGATCGAGTGTTCGAGAGCATCGGGATTCTCCTTGGGTGCCATCAGCCCGGAGCGATTCGGCCAGAGGACGGACGCACCTGTCCGCAGCCGCTCAAGGACAAGAACCCCCTCCACAGTCCGCGGGGGGGAGCGAGACCGACTCTAAGAGCCTACTATTCACTATTTTAGCATGAATCGGCGCGAAATTCAAGAGGCCGCCGGGAATGGTCCCGAGCGGCCCCCTCAATGGGCGCAGAGCCTGAATCGGCCGGGCGACGACAGGCGACGTCGAACGCGTCTGCCCGGCGCGCGCGACCTATTTCAGCATGACCATCTTGCGCTCGATGCTGGTCCCGTCGACCTCGAGACGGTAGAAGTAGACGCCGGAGCCTACCTCGCGCCCGCCGTCGTCAAGACCACGCCACACGGCGAGATGCTCTCTCCCCCGCTCCTGTAGGCATCGACCAGCGTCCAGACGGGGCACACGCGGCAGGAGCACACACATGCGCGCCCCGGGCGGGAAAAGCCCGCGCTGCAATCCTTGACAAAAGAAAATAATCGCATTAACCGTACCCGGGTGCAACATGGGTCCCCACGAACCGGACCTCCGCGTCGCCGACGCGCACGGCCCAGCGAGCGCGCCGCTTCGGCCCGATTGACCGCCGCGTGCGCCGCTGGTAGGCTACTGACATTATGATGCGAATGTCCTCTCAGGGTGTCGACGTTGCCATAATCGGAGCCGGGCCGGCGGGCTCCAGTGCGGCAATGCCGGTCGCGAAAACCGGACGCAGCGTGCTCATCATCGAGCGCGAGCAAGCTCAGGACGTGGGCAGAAAGGTGTGCGGCAACGCCATCGCTGCTGACGGACTCGATCCGGTGTCGGAGCATGTACGTCCGCCGAGTGGTCCGGAGGTCGCCGCCAGGCTCCAGACCGGGACTCTCTACGTGCACGGTGAGAGCGAGGGAGTGCGCCTTCCGGCGCCCGGCGTCGTGCTCAACCGTCTCGTCTTCGGTCAGCGGCTCCTCGCGGACGCGCTCGCCGAGGGCGCTCGGCTGGCGGACTCTTGTACGTGCGTCGGCTGGTCGGACCGTGGCGACACGCGCATTCGCGTGCGAAGCGCGGCCGGCGAGGACAACGATATCCGAGCGCGCGTGGTCATCGATGCTTCCGGATACCGCTCGGTCCTGACGAGAGGCGGCGGTCCGAGCCACGCAGACAGGACGACCCGCTCGGAGGTGGGCGTCGGCTACCGGGAGATACTCACGCTACCCGAGCCGATGGACGAGAGCGCGGACGGGTTCGTCGTCTTCTTCCCGGCTGGGGCGGAGCGCGGATACGCGTGGGTCTTCCCGATGGGTGGAAGGCTGGCCAACGTCGGCATCGGGACGACGCTTGAGAACGTCAAAGGAAACCTCCGCGACGCGTATCGGACCTTCGTGAGCGGAAGGCCAGAGCTTGCCGGGGCGCAGGTCGTGTCGAGCGGAGCCGGGATGCTCCCACTCAGGCGGCCGCTCGCGAGCGTCGTCGGCGACGGCTTCATGGCGGCCGGTGACGCGGGGTGCCAGACGAGCCCGATCCACGGCGGCGGAATCGCCCCTGCGATCGCCGCGGGCGTCATGGCGGGAGAACAGGCGGTCGAGGCGCTTTCGAACGGCGACACCTCCGCCGACTCGCTGTGGGGCTACGGTGTCCGTGTCATGGAGCGCATCGGGAAGTACTACGGCGCGCATGAGGTGCTCCGGGATCTCGTCTACTCCCTCTCGGGCGAAGAGCTGCTCTTCCTCGCCAGGCGTCTGGCCGCATCCGGACGGATCATAGAGACCATACACGAGGGCAGCCTCCTGTCGTCGGTCGGGCAGGGGATCCGTCTCCTCGTCCCCTTCGCGGGCAGGCCGGGCCTGGCAGCGCGGGTCATCAGCGCCAGCCGCAGAATGGCCGCGGTGCGCGATCACTACGTGGACTACCCCGACTCGCCGGCGAAGCTCGGCTCGTGGCTCGGGCGGGCGGAGTTCCTGAGACGGAATGGAGGTGCGGGATGAGCTGCCGGCTTCTTGAGAACGCGACAGGGACCGCGGCCGCGGCGGCCATGGTGGCCGCGCTTCTTATCGCCTCCCCCTCGCTGGGAGCGGTGAGTTTCGTCGAAGACCTTGGAGACGGCGCCGTTGGCGCGGGCACAATGGAGGACCCGTACCGCGACCTGCAGACGGCCATCGACCTCGCCTCGGACGGCGACGTGCTGCGCATCCTGCCAGGAACCTACCGCGCGGACGTCACGGAATTCACCGAGGAGCTCTGCGGGAACTGTGAGAACCACCGCACGACCGTCCAGGCTACGGTGGGCTTCGTTGTGACGGGAAAGGTGCTGCACCTGGCTGGCGGCGGGCCGTCCGAGACGATCCTCAAGACGGGCTCGGGATACGGCCTCTACTTCGAGGACAGTCGGGGTTCGGTCGTGACCGGTCTGACGATCACGGGAGGAACGCGCGACCCCGACGGCATGGCCACCGACGCGGGCGTGGTGGCCAGACGGAGCACCGTCACACTGACGAACCTCGAGATAGTCGACAACACCGACCGCGCGGATGACGTGGTCGTCGGGGTAGGCGGTGTGATGGGTCGCGAGGGCGCGGAACTCTTCATCACTAACTGCGTGA
The DNA here is from genome assembly GCA_043819135.1 of Candidatus Eiseniibacteriota bacterium. Lineage (GTDB taxonomy): Bacteria > Joyebacterota > Joyebacteria > Joyebacterales > Joyebacteraceae > JALGZG01. The sequence continues at coordinate 6,133 of JBDRFG010000013.1, forward strand.
TCCGCAACAACGGGTGGGACGGCGTCGCGCTCTACCGCGGCGCGACCGCGTTCATCGCGGACAACGACATATCAGTCGGCCGTGGCGCCGGTATCGGCGTCACCTGGGACGCGACTGCCACGGTAATCAGAAACCGCGTCTCCGGCTATTGGAAGGGCATCGGCTCCTTCGGGAGTTCCCGCGTCGTCGCGAGAAACAACGCAGTGTTCGACAACCTGGGTTGGGGAATGGTCGTGACCGGAACGTCCTACATGGAAGCCGCGAACAACGTCATCGCGCGGAACGGCAATTGCGGATTCGCGCTCTGGAGCGATGAGGCCACGGGTATCTTCACGAACAACATCGTGACGGCGAACGGATGGCGCGAGGAGTGGGTCTGCCCACAGGTCGGCGTGTGGATGAACGGCGTGCCGGAAGCGATAGAGATCAGCTACAATGACGTGTGGGGCAACACGGCGGGCGACTACGGCGACATGGACGAGCTGACAGGCTCCGGCGGCAACATCTCCCTCGACCCCGCTTTCGTCGACAGCTTCGATTTTCGCCTCTCTCCAGAATCGCCCTGCCTGGATGCAGGGAACCCGCTCTTCACAGACCCGGACGGCGGACCCGCCGACATGGGTATCTACGGGGGTCCGGCGGCGAGGTAATGGAGGAGACGAACATGAGAGCGCTATCGGACACCCGCCTGGTCTGGTTCGTCCTCCCGGCCGCGCCGCATCCCCGGATCCCTCTGCGCGAGCACGGTATAGACACCTTCCGGCAGTCTTCTCAAGGCTACTCCGACGGCCGCCCGGACCCGGAGCGCTCCCCGGCCTGACGCCTCGCGTCCTCCCCTATCGTCTTCCACTTGAATCTCAGTTCGCGGAAGCGATCTCCGCGGATGACCTCGAGATCCGTGGGCTGCACGGGGAATCCGTCACGGCTCGCCAGCGACGTATAGTTGAAGGCGCAGTAGTAGTCGGGCACGCGGTGCGGGTCCGTGTTGTCCTCGGCGAAGCCGATGGAGACCGGGCAGGTTACGCAGGCGGCGAAGAACCGGCAGTCGGCGCACGTGCGATAGGAGGAGTACTTCTTCTCCTTCTCGGCAATGATGGAAAGGCGCTCGACGTCGCCGGCGAACGCGGCCATGCGCGCCGCGAGGCCTGGATCGGCTGCGCGCCCGAGGGTCAACGCGGGGCGGCAAACGCGCAGGAGCGGCGAGCCGAACGCCTGTATCGATGGGGCGAACAGCGTGCACCCGGAGACGGTCCCGTCCACGTCGACGGCCCATGAGTTGCTATCGACGATCTCACACATGGCCCGGCTCGTCACCGGCGGGCCGGAAAGATGGCCCTTGCCCGCGTAGAGCAGCAGGGGAACATCGCCGGTCCGCTCCAAGTGCTTGAGAGAAGATTCGAGAATGCGGTCGAACTGCGACTCAAGCTCCCGGTGGCAGTCTTCGTCCCAACCCGAGCTCGGCGTCATGACGGGCGTCAGGTCGATCTCACCCACACCCTTTCCCAACAGATAGTCGACGGAATCTCCAAGGAACGGCACGGCGCGTGGTGACACGGTAACGCTGATCTCAACGGCCCGCCTGAAGTAGTCCGGGTGTCGCGTTCTCAGTGAGTCGAGCACGCGGTCGAGCGTCCTGAATGTGTCTTCGCCACGGAAGTCCTGTGCCTCACGCACGCCGTCGAAACTCAGGAGGATCTTGAACTCGTGAGCCGCGAGGAAGTCCGCTATGTCTTCAGTGATGAGTGTACCGTTTGTGACGATCCAGTACTTGATGCGTTCGTCGCGCCTGCGCGCGCACTCGATGTAGTCGACCGTTCTGCGCATTAGTGCGAACTCGAGAAGTGGCTCCCCGCCGTAGAAGGTGAGTTCCGTTCCGCCTCCGTGCGCGGACAGGGCGAGGTCGGCGGCGGCCCGGGCGACGGGCCACTCCATGCTTCGCGGCTCCCGCACGCTCTGATAGCAGTAGCTGCAGTTCATGTTGCAGCGCGTGGTCAGTATGAGGGTCAGGCGCGATGACCGGCCGCGGTTCTCCATCGTGGGGTCCATTCCGAGGCAGCGCGTTTCAGGTCAGGGAGTGCGGCCCCCGGTGCAGAGAGGCCGCACTCGACCTGTTTGAGAGAGGTCAGGCGTTCGTGCTCTCGTCCGAGGGAGGCCACGCTCCGGCATCGAGCGGAGTCGCCGGGTCGTAACCGCCGAGCTTCGACTCGACATCGCGCACCCAGTCCCTGAGACCCTCAACGGTCTCGATCAGACCCGCGACGGTGAACCTCTCCTTGATCGCAGTTGCGCACACGCTGCCCGAGACAATGGGCACCGAACAGACTGCGGTCTTGCCGGGCGTGTTGTCGATCTCGATATCCGGGTCGCACTGATTCAGTTTCTCCGCGATGCCGTTGAGTGAGTTGACGACCCCGCTGAGATCGGTGGTAAAATCGCCGATTGTGAATGCAGACATCGAGCACCTCCTGTCTGTGGACTCAGTACGAGTCCGGTGGACCCTCCGATACCCAGACGTCGCCGGTCAGGTCTTGTCGCGAGAACACGAGCAGTCGAGCCTCCTGAGACAGATCGAACAACCCGGAGGCTCTCTCCGTTCCGAACACGACCTCCGGTTCGAGGAGCTCGGCCTCACCGGTTTCCGGAGAGACCGTCCAGAGCGACCTGCGGTCCTCTCCACAGGTCGCCGCAGCGAGGATCGTTCCGGTGGCAGCGTCCCATCGAACTCGCGTGGCGTCCACTCCGTCGGTCAGCTGCCTGGCGGGCGCTCCTCCGTCCGACGGAACTACCCAGATCTCATCGCGGTCGTCCGTAGAACCCACGAACGCTATCTCCGAGCCGTCGGGAGACCACACGGGAGAGGCGGCTGGTATGCGACCGTCGGTCAGCCGGCGGGGCTCGCCCGCGGGCTTGCCTTCGTGCACGGGAGCGATCCGCACGTCGCGGATCCCGGCCCTGCTTGATATGAAGGCCAGCATGCTGCCGTCGGGCGACCAGGCAGGATGGACGTCCTGTCCCGGGCCATCGGTGAATTGGACAGGCCGCCCAGCGCCCGTGGGGATGATCCAGATGTCCCGCTTTCCCTCGTTAATGAGGTAGTACGCGATCCATCGCCCGTCGGGCGAATAGGAGGGGTGGGATGCGCTCCCTTCCTGGTCGGTCAGCCGCCTGGGAGGGCCCGACGGAACGCCGTCGTCCAGTAGCTGTTCGGCCAGCTCACCACGCCTGTCCCACCGCTCGGAAACGAACACCATCCGGCTCCCGTCAGGAGATATCGACGCGAGCACTATTTGCCTCATCCGACCTATGGTGGTCTCCTTCCCCGTATCCAGATCGACGAGGACAGCGCCCGAGCCCGGATTGCCGGTGGAGTAGGCGAGCCTGGACCCGTCCGCGGACACGCTGGGCTCCGACTCGTAGCCGGTTCCCTGTGTCATGCGGCGGGGCTCCCCGCCCCTGCTCGACACGCGCCACAGGGCCAGGGTGCCATGGCGCCAGGAATCGAAGTAGACGTAGTCGCCATCGCTCGACCACGCACACTCTGTTCCACCGCTCCTGTTCCTCGTCAGCCGACGCGGCGCGCCCCCCTCTGCAGAGACCGTCCAGAGGTTGGCTTGCCCCGAGTAGCTGAGGATCCTGCCGTCAGGTGACCAGGCCGCTCCGACATGGTCCCACAGGCCGTGATCGCCCGTCGTGAGCATTGTCGCGTCCGAGGGGTCGTCGAGCGAGGCCACCCAAATGCGCAGTTCACAGGAGTCGCCGGGTCTCGAGAAGGCGATCCTGGCGCCATCCGGAGAGATCGCCGGATACTCCGCGTCCTCCAGCAGGAGCGTCGCGCCTCCACCGAACTGTCCCACTTCCCACACGCTTCGCAGTCCGGTGCGGTCGGACACGAAGGCGATCGCCGCTCCATTGGGAAGCCACGTCGGCGCGAAGTCCATGGCAGGATCGGTGGTCAGCTGCAGGATGCGTCCACCCAACACGTCGGTCACGTACAAGTCGGAATTCCCTGACGCCACGGAAACGTACGCTATGCGCGTTCCGTCAGGCGATATCGCCGGCTCGCCCTCCCACTCCTCTCCGCTCGTCACCTGCATGGGGATCCCTACCGCCATTGGCTTCTCGGCACTGAGCCTGCTGACCGTCCATAGCGCGGCGAGAGCCACGACGGCCGCCGCCGAGACGATCGCCGCGATGCGCAGGTTGCGCTCCTTCGCGCGCGCGAACCACCACGTCTCCGTTCTGCTCTCGTCGCTCAACTCGAGTTCACGGGCCAGCGCGTGGAGGTCCTCGACCATCTCGCTCATGCTGGCGTAGCGCTTGCCCACCCTCTTTTCGAGCGCCTTCGCAACGATCCCGGACAGCTGCGGCGGTGCGGCGGGGGCAACCTGGGACAGTTGATCGGGCCGGTCCTGCTGTATGGCTCGGATGACGGCGCGCTCTCCGTCCCCACTGAAGGGACGTCGACCAGAGACCATCTCGTAGAGGAGGACCCCGAGCGACCAGATGTCGGCCCGCTCGTCCACCTCCTCGCCGCGCGTCTGCTCCGGGGACATGTACGCGACCGTACCAACCGCGTTCCCGCTCTTCGTGAGACTGCTCTGTCCGGCGAGCTTCGCCAGGCCGAAGTCGACGAGCCTCACGTGCCCGCGCTCGGACACCATGACGTTCCCCGGCTTCACGTCGCGGTGCGTGATGCCGGCCTCGTGCGCGGCCACGAGCCCGCGCGCGATCTGGAGGCCGAATCTTATCGCCTCCCCCGGCGAGACCGGCCCCCTGCGGATGATGTCTTTGAGCGTGTCTCCCTCGTAGCAGGTCATGCAGATGAAGACCTGGCCATCGTCGGTCTCATCGATCTCGTGGATCGTGCAGATGTTCTGGTGCTCGAGGGCGGAAACGACCTGCGCCTCGCGAAGGAAGCGTTCCCTTTGGAGGTTGTCGCCGGTCAGATCCCTGGAGAGGAACTTGAGCGCGACCGTGCGGCCGAGCTTCGTGTCGGCGGCCTTGTAGACCACGCCCATACCGCCCTCGCCGATCTTCTCGAGGATCGTGTAGTGGGAGATCGTCTTGCCGACCACTGCCACCTCCGCGGAGCGCTGTCTGGAGCAGGACGTCATGGTCCGTGCTAATCCAGCAGTGATTCTAACGGAGAGAGAGTCTTCTGTATAGCTGACTTGCGACTTTTTCGCGCAGGGCCGAGCGGGCAAGGTGCGGAAACCGAAGCTGGTCGCGACTCTAGGCGGGGCCACGGCGGGACCACGGCGCTACTGCGCGTACTGCAGCTGATAGAGGCGGTAGTAGTAGCCGCGCTTCGCCAGGAGTTCCTGGTGGCTGCCGACCTCGCGGATCTTGCCTCGATGCATGACCAGTATCTTGTCCGCGTGTTGGATGGTCGACAGGCGGTGCGCGATGGCGATCGAGGTCCGCCCCTCCATCAGACGCACGAGAGCCTCCTGGATCAGGTGTTCGGTCTCGGTGTCTATGTTCGACGTGGCCTCGTCCAGAATGAGAATGCGCGGGTCGAACGCGAGCGCCCGGGCGAACGACAGTAGCTGCCGCTGCCCCGTCGATAGCGTCACGCCCCGCTCACGGACCTCCTCGTCGTAGCCATCGGGGAGCTTCTCGATGAACCGGTCCGCGTTGACATGCTCCGCGACCTTCCTGATCTCCGCGTCGGAGATGGACTCGTTCCCGAGCCTGATGTTGCCCTTGATGTCGCCGGCGAACACGAAGACGTCCTGCATGACCAGACCCAGGTGCGAGCGGAGGAACGACTTCTCCATGTCCCTGATGTCGACCCCGTCCAGCGTGATGCGCCCCTTCTGTATGTCGTAGAAGCGCTCGAGCAGGCTGATTATCGAGGTCTTGCCCGCGCCGGTCGCGCCGACTATCGCGACGGTCTCACCTGGCTCGACAGTGAACGAGACGTCCCTGAGCACCCATTCGTCCTCGACGTATCCGAACCACACGTTCTCGAACGCTATCCGGCCGCGGACCTCGTCGGGGCGACGAGGGACCGCAGGCTCCGGAACCATGTCCTCGTCATCGAGCAGCATGAATATCCGCTCGGACGACGCCATCGCCTGCTGCATCGTCCCGTACTGCTGAGCGAGGTTCCTCAAGGGACGGAAGAACATCTGCACGTATGAGAGAAACGCGACAAGCGTCCCGAGTGACAGCGTCGCCTGGACGACCTTCCCGCCGCCGTACCAGATGACGAGCGCGATGGCCACCGAACTTGCGAGTTCCATGAGCGGCATGAACATGGCGAAGACTTTCATCTGGCGCATCGCCGCGACGAAGTTCTCGTGGTTGATGCCCGCGAATCGGCGGAAGCTCTCGGTCTCGCGCCTGAAGATCTGCGTCACGCGCATTCCACTGATGCTCTCGTTCAAGGACGCGTTTATTCGCGCCACTTTGACGCGCACCTCGCGGAACGCGTCGCGGATGCGGACGCCGAAGCTCGCGGTGATCCACGCCGTGATGGGCAGGACAATGAAGCTGACGAGCGCCAGACGCCAGTTGAGCCTCAGGAGCACGACGACGACACCGATGAGAATGAACATGTCGTGCAGGATCGTGATCACGATGGACGTGAACATCTCGTGCAGCACGGCGATGTCGTTGGTCGCGCGCGTGACGAGCCGGCCGACCGGGTTCCTGTCGAAGAATGAGAGCGAGAGCTTCTGGAGATGGCGAAGCACCTTCATGCGGATGTCGTACATCACGCGCTGAGACGTGACCTCCATCATGTTGATCTGGAGCAGGGTGAAGCCGAACGTCAGAGCGAGGAGCACGAGAATGGCGAGCGCGATCTTCGCGACGCCGCGGAGGTCGTCGCCCCTCAGGTCGCGAAGATCTTCCCTCGTAAGATCGCTGAGCCGCTCCACGGGGATGCCGACGCGCGAGCCGGCGTCCAGGAACCCGGTCCGGTCGAAGGTGCGCGCCTCGAAGAACGCGGCGTCCGCCAGGTAGTAGCGTCCGTCTCCGACCACGCCGAGTCCGGTCGCCCGCGCCACCTCACGGGGGTCGTAGCCTGACAGGGTCTTCGAGCTTATGAAGTAGCGCCCCTGGACGCTGCCCGGCACACCGGCAGAACCGTCCCCCGCGGGAGGCGTATCGACGGGCAGCAGATCCTCGGCGTGCCCCGCGATGAACTCGCGCGCGACCTCACCGCCGTCATCCGCGACAAGGCGCGAGGTGGCCACGATGTGATCGTCAAGCGCCATCCGTGTGAGATACGGGATCGCCAGCTCGAAACACGTCACCACGACGAGCATCAGCACGGCCAGGATGACCAGCCTCGCGTACGGCTTGACGTACGTCATGAGCCGCCGCACCAGCCTCGCGTCGTATGGCTTGCCCAGGTTCTCTTCGTCGTGGTGGTCGTGGGACATCGACTACTCCGTACGCTGTTGCCTGTCCGTCTGCTACTCGGAGCTGTCCGAGTCTTCCATCGCCGCCTCGAGGAGCTGACGTTCGTAGATGTTCGCGTAGAGCCCCGACTGCTCCGTAAGTTCCTCGTGAGTGCCCCGCTCGACGATGCGCCCTTCATCGAGGAGGATGATCTCGTTTGCGTGTTTGATGGACGAAATGCGGTGGGACACGATGATGCTCGTGCGGTTCTCGAGCGCACTACTCAGTTCCCGCTGGATCCTCTCCTCCGTCGCCGTGTCCACCGATGACAGCGCGTCGTCCAGCACCATGATGGCGGGCGCGTGCAGGAGGGCGCGCGCGATGGCGACTCGCTGCTTCTGTCCGCCGGAGAGCGTGACGCCCCTCTCTCCGACCAGCGTATCCAGCCCCGAGGGGAAACTCTCTATCTCGTCGAGTATGCCCGCGACACGCGCCGCCTCGATCACTCGCTCTTCATCGGCGTCCGTTGCACCGAACCTGATGTTCTCCCTGATGGTGTCGGAGAAGAGGAACGTGTCCTGCGGGACGTAGCCGATCGAGCCCCGAAGCGAAGAGAGCGTCAACCCGGTGACGTCGCTGCCGTCTACGAGGACCTCGCCCTCCGTCGCCTCATGGATCCTCAGCAGCAGGTTGCACACCGTGCTCTTGCCCGAGCCCGTCCTGCCGATCACGCCCAGCGTGTGGCCCTGCGGAACGGCGAAGTTGACGTCAACCAGCGAGGGCTCGAGCCCCTCTTCGTAAGAGAAGGTGACGCCGCGAAACTCTACCTCCCCCCGCGGGTCGGCGAGCTCGACGGCGTTCTCGTGGTCGGCGATCTCAGGCACGACCTCGAGGATCCTGTTGATCCTGCCCATCGAGGCCGCACCGCGCTGGAGCACGTTGACGACCCAGCCCATCGCTATCATGGGCCAGGTGAGGATCCCCAGGTAGCTCGTGAACGCCACCAGGTCGCCGGTCGTGATGTCTCCGAGCATCACCTGCTTGCCACCGAAGTAGATGATGATCACTACGCTCATGGTGGACAGCATCATGATGAACGGGAAGAACGCGCCCCACACCCGGACAAGCCGGATGTTGTCGCGGACGTATTCTTTCCCGATCACGGCGAGGCTCTTGAGTTCGTGCTCCTCCTGGGAATACGCCTTGACCACTCGGATCCCGGACATGCTCTCGCGCACGCGCTCGGTCAGGGTTGAGAACGTCTCCTGTACCTTCTCGAACCTGCTGTGGAGCATCTTGCCGACGCGCAGTGTGAAGAGAGCGATTATCGGCATGGGAATGAGGGCCAGCAGAGTCAGCTTCACGTTCAACGCCAGCATGAATCCGATGGACGCTACGCCCAGGACGATGGCGTCAGTCATCGCCACGATGCCGAACCCGCACGCCATCCGCACCGCGTTCAAGTCGTTGATCGCGTGGGCCATGAGGTCGCCCGTCGTGTGGACGGCGTAGTAGCTGGCGGAGAGCCTCTGCAAGTGGCTGTAGAGGTCGTTCCTGATGTCCTCTTCGATGTGGCGGGACGTCCCGATGATGAAGAACCGCCAGAAGAACCTGAGAACCGCTATCCCTGCCGCGAACGCTACGATGCGAAGCCCGTACGAGAGCAGGTTCGCGTTTCCGGCGCCCAAATAGGTCAGATCGTCGACGGCCCGTTTGATGATCCTCGGAATGATGAGCTGCATCCCGTCTACGAAGAGCAGGCAGACGACGCCGGCCACGACGGCCCACTTGTATTTTGCGAAGTGCTTGAGCAGATGCTTGAGGTTGCCCATCTGGTCCTCGGGCTGGGCCGGAGAATCACTCGGAGTGCGCGGGACCGGCGGTGCGCGCGAGCTCCACGTGGCGCACCGGCTCCGGAGTGCGCGCAAAAACGGCCCCGCACCGTTCCGGGCGTGCGAGGCGTCGGTCGGCTCATGTCACGCCGAGCACCGAATTGCCGCATTCTATCGGCGCGCAGGCAGGGTGTCAAGCAAGCGGCACTCGCCTCGGGAATCACGACTTTCGTTCCTTGATTCGGTGTGGTATAATAGCGTCGGTTGGCGATGGTGGAGGATCGTTGCGGCCCGCTTGTATGTGCACGGTGCTGCGTGTGGAACGCGCCAGAGAGAAGGGAGGGTTGCATGAGGGCAGTTGCTATGGCGTTGCTTGTGCTCCTGTTCGCAGGCGCTGGGGCGGCGTACGCCAACCCCATAGTCGGGGAATGGATGTACGTTGACTTCGATCCGCCGGACTTCGTTCACTCGGTATACCCGGATCCTTACAGCACGGTCGACGCCTACATAATGCTCGACCTCACCATGTCGGGCGAGCCGGGCTTCACGGCGGTCTCGTTCCGGCTCTCAATTTCGCCCGACACGGCGATCGACCCGAGCTTCACGAGCCTGCTCACCGGCGGTCCGGTCGTCGGTACGTGGGACACGGGCCTCACCCTTGGGGCGACCGAGTGCGTCACGACGTTTCCGGCGCCCGTCGGCCGCTTCACGTTCACCTACGGTGGAATACCAGGTGATGTCGCGATCGTCGATCATCCCGACTTCCCGCGCTGGGTGGTCGACTGCAATGTCGAGGAGGGCCAGGTATTCTACTACTGTGTCTACTCGTTCGGCGGCGTCGGCAAAGAGACCGACGTCGGACCGTCGGGGGACTGCGGTGGCAACCCTGTCGAGAACGAGACTTGGGGCTCCATTAAGTCGATGTACAAGTAGAACGCCATACGAGGGTAAGTAGAGAGCGGCCACCTGACCCCTTGGGATCGGGTGGCCGCTCGAACGCGACGCAGGACATCACCGTTCGCCCGGCATAGCAAGGAACTGCCTCCCGCAGTCCCCAAACGCGGCGAGGGGGGAGTCCGGTCCCGGCAGCGTGCCGGTTCCCTCTTCCCCTCTCATCCTGAATGGAAGCCCTCTTCAGGGCTGCCCCCCGGCCCCTTGCGGGACCGCTCGAGGACGTCGGCCGCAGACGCCAACTCAACCCGCGACTCAGACGAATAGCGGATGCTCACACAACTACAGCAAGATAGCCGTACTTGTCAATGGAATTGTCCGTCATTATTGGACTTATCCGTCGAATCTTCGTTCTTCCCCTGGTGGACCGTCGAGTGTGCCGCCGGCCGACCGACTACCTGGAGGAGACGATCACGTAGTCCGTGTAGAAGATGTGCATCACGCCGTTACGGCTGATGAGCGCCAGCTTGATGTCGACCTCCCCGGTGTGCCGGCGGAGAAGCCTGAAGCCCTCGGGTGTGGGCTCGAAGGCCTTGTCCAGCTTGATCCTCTTGACCGGGAACGGAGGGTCCGCGACCTCGCCGATGATCCGTACCAGGCCCAGGCTTCCGACCTCGACCCACACTTTGCCGTCGAAGTGCTCGGCGTCGCGCTCGGTGGCCGTGACCGCCAAAAGGTAGCACCGGCGCCCCTCCATGTCCTCGACGCCGGTGAGAAAGACATCGTACTCGCCCGAAAGGAGCTCGGGACCTACGAGACTGCTCAGCGAGTACTTCCCCACGGGGTGGCCCAGGTTCGAGTAAGACTCCTCGCGATGCATGCCTTCATCGCGGTGATAGGAGAGCACGGCCAGTGCCCCCTTCTCCCCACCGTCCTTCGTGGGCTCAACCATCTCCTGCTCCACGCGCAGCGTCTCTATCGCCGCCATCGCGCGGTTGATGTTGGCGTTGTACCCCTCGAGCACCTCCTCGAGACTCAGCATTCTCGCGGAGTCCGCATCGGCGGTCTCCGCCGATCGCGCGATGGAGGGCAACAAGATGGCACACAGAAGAGCCACCGCCGCCCAGCGCACTACGCGGGCGGAATGAGCGGCCCGGCAGCAACCAGTTGCGTGATGAGGATCTCCCATACGCGGACTCTAGCCGTGCCGGCCGCACGTGTCAACAGCGGCAGCCCGCGCTTGACGGTGCGGTTCGGGGACGTGCATACTCGAATTCTGGACCGGAGCGCCACGTCAGGTTTCAACGGAGACACGTATCATGACTGAGCGAAGACGTCGCCAGGCGACCATCGCGCCATGGGGGATTCTCCTGTGCGCCACCGCCCTTCACGCGAGCACGGTGGTCGACCTCGCGTCCGAGGCTGCGCCATCCATCCGCGGCACGGCCACGGAGGATCAGTTCGGTCATTGCATGGGCTCCGGCGACCTTGACGGCGACGGCAGTGCCGAGCTCGTCGTTGGCGCGCCGGGGCTCGCGGACAGCGCGGGCGGCCCGCACGCTGGTGCGGTCTTCGTATTCCGTCTCTCCGCTCTGGACACGCTTTCGGTGAGTGCGCACGCCTCGGACCTCGCTGAACGGACGGTCTTTGGCGGCAGGGACCACGGCAGATTCGGCTCCGCGGTGGCCATCGCCGACCTGGATGCCGACGGTTTCGACGACCTCGCCGTCGGCGCGCCCGCTGCCGGCGACGAGAACAGCGTCGCACGCGGCGAAGTGTCCGTCTATTTCGGAAGCCCCTCCGGCTCCTGGAGCCTGGGGCCGAATGCGACGCCGGACGCGACCATGACGGGCGCATCGTCGGGCGCGAGACTGGGTTCCTCCATGCTCGCCCGCGACATCGACGGAGACGGGGCCGCAGAGCTTCTCATCTCGGCGCCGGCGGGCGGAGGGACGGCGGGCGCGCGGCCCGGCGCTGTCTACGTGGTCGAGGGCGAGGCGCTCCGCTCCCTGCACGAAGCCGCGACCGTAACCGATGTCGCGGTGGCCACCATCGTCGGTGAGAACGCGGGAGACGCGCTCACGGGACTGGCCGTGGCCGACACCGACGGCGACGGTGTCCTCGAACTCGTACTGGGCGCCTGTCAAGCAGACGGGCCCGGCGCGGACCTGACGGACGCCGGAAGGCTCTACGTCGTCGGAGTGCACGAGGTTCTGGGGCAGCCGTCGTCACTTCCGTTGAAGGGAACGCACTCGCTCACCGGCGACACCGAGCGCGGATTCCTCGGCCGGTCGATATCGGTCGGCGACATCGACTACGACGGCATCGACGATCTGTTGGTCTCCGCCTACGCGTCGAAAGTGGGCGGGGACAAGCTCGAGGCGACGGGAGAGGCGTTCGTGCTGTTCGGGAACGCCCCGGACGCGAACGGTGGCGGACGGGCCGGCACGCCCGAGCTCGACGACCCCGCCGTGCCGCGATTCCGTGGCGGCTCAAGATCGGACCTGTTCGGCCTCCCGGTTCTTCTGGCCGACCTCAACGGCGATGGCGCCCACGACATCATCACCGCGTCGCAGTACGCGGACGGACCCGACGATGAGCGGAACGCATGTGGTGAGATCTATGTCTACAGGGGAAGCCTGAGATCAGTGATGGCGGCCAAGGCTGGGAGCGCGGACCTCGCTGACATCACGGTCGTCGGGGAGAACTCGGAAGACGCCATCGGCGGATCGCTCCTCGTCATCGAGTTTTCAGAGGGCGAGCCGCCCGTGCTTATCATCGGCGCCCCGAACGCGCCTGGCGCCGGGGGGGACGGAGAGACCGTCCAGCGCTGCGGAAAACTGATACTGCTGTCGGCGAAGTCATTGTTGAGGTGAGGTTTCAGTCGCTGCTGATGAGGCGCAGGAGTCGCGCGCTCACCGATACGGCGCGCCTCGGTCGCCGGCCCGGCGGCTACTTCGACAGGATCTCGACCGTGTCGCCCGAACTCAGAACATGATCCAGACCAACCTCCTGCCCGTCGAAGCTCGCCGATGGTCCCCACACCCTGGCCTTTCGCGCACCGCCTGCAAGGTCCTTGTGTATCTGGCCCGCCAGATCCAGCACGTTTGCGCCCTCCGGAACGGCGTAGGCGAGAGGTTCCTCCTTCGAAACAGGATCGCGCGCGTCGACGACGATCCTGCCGATGAGGCCGCAGAACGCCTCGGCGATGGCGCGCTCCTCCCCCTCCCGTAACGGGAACCCAAACACGGGCGCCCCCGCACTGAGTGCGCGAAGAGACGCGAGTTCTTCAGGACCCGCGGCATCGGCTCGGGTTCCGATGAGCACGGCGGCCTTGTCGGCTCCCATCTCAGCGAGCTGACCGCGCAACGTGTCCATGTGGAGTCCGTGGTCCGCCGACAGGTCGACGACGATACAGAGGAACGTGGCGTTCAGACAGGCCTCCTTGAGCCCGCTCGCGTACTGCACTTCATCGAGCTGGCCCTCCGGGAAAGGAGGCAGGTCGACGATCTCGAACTCGAAACCGCCGAGGACGAACATCCCGACGTTCGGGGTCAGCGTCGTGTAGGGATAGTCGGCGACCTCCGCGTCCGCGCCGGTCAGAGCGTTCAGGACCGACGTCTTGCCCACGTTCGGAAGACCGACGAGTGCGATTTCGGCGAGCCCCCGTTTCCTGACGGAGAAAGGGTCATCCGGGGTGGAGTGCGATGCGAGCACGCGGGTGATCTTCCTGAGTCCCGCGGCCTTTCGCTCGAGCTTTTTCCGAAGCTCCTGATACGGTCCCCTGTACTCCGGCCAGTCCGAGAGGTAGTCCTCCAGCAGACGCAACTCCTCCCTCGGCGGCCTCCCCTTGCAATCGCCCTTGATCTTGACCCAGAGATCCTTGTGAGACATCGGCATGAGCTTCTCTCCGGAAAACACGCTCCGCGGGTCCCGCCATCTATCGCGCCCCGCTCTTCACCTTCTTGTCGGCGTTGAAGACGGTCCAGTAGCAGTCCTCTGCGTTCACCGCCTCTTCCTCGCTGAACCCCTCTCGCTTCATCACACGAACGACGAAGGCGTCAGCATCCCGCTCCTGGTTTCGCTTGTCCACCTTCGCGAGGTAGTAATGCCCCCACTCGTGGGCCGCGAGGTACCACGCCGCGAGCACGCACGTCTCCGGATCTCGGTCGAGTAGGTGGTAGAGATTGTGGATGAACCCGAAATCGTAGACTGGAACAACGGCCTTGTATCCGTCGTCGGTCAGCGTGACCTGGCCGCCGGTCGTGTCCCAGTGGCGCAGCCTCAGGGACCGCGACGAGTACCCGCTCCCTATCCGGAGCGCCTTGTAGACCAGGGAGCCTATCTGGCTGTGCACCGTGGCCATGTAGCGAAAGCCCGAGCGGACCTTCCGGGCCCACTCGACCTCGCTATTAAGCTTGATGCTCATCGAGGACCCTCCTCGCGAACATGATAGCACATCGGGAGTGCCGCCCGGGAGCCGCACCTCTTACCGGGCGCGGCGAACGCCGGCGCCACGGGCGGCCTCGGCACGCCGCGGGCCTGCCCGGTACGGTACAAAGAAGGGGGGCGGCACGTGTCTGCCGCCCCCTCGAAGCTCAGCACTCGGTCACACCTACTTCAGCATGATCAGCTTGCCGCTTGCCGTGAGACCGTCGATGTCGAGCTTGGCGAAGTAGACGCCCGAAGCCACGTTCTCGCCGGCGTTGTCGAACCCGTCCCACACCGCATTGCCCGCGCCCCCGTTCAGGCGCTCGTGGACGAGGGTGCGAACCTCGCGACCGTTAACGTCGTAGATGGCTATGTCAACCAGGCCGCCGCCGCTCGGGACCGAATAAGCGATCGAGGTCGTTTCGACGAACGGATTGGGACTGGCCGCCTTGAGGCCGAACGCATAAGACTCGTCCTCGACGCCGGTGTCGACCTCTTCGGCGTCGTAGTCGTAGATCATGTTGTTCGTGGAAGCATCGGTGTTGGCTATGACAAGACCGACAAGGGACATTCCGTCCCAGCCCTCGAACGTCAGCTCGCCGATGCCCCATGGATTGAGCGGGATCTCACCGTACTCGCCGTAGACGCCGGCCGACGTCCTGCGGTTCAGGTGGGCCGCGTTTCCGGTGGAGAGAGTCGAAGGACCCTCGTAGGAGACCAGAAGCCCGTCGTAGCCCGAGCCCGTGTAGTTGAACGTGATGTAGTTGCAGCCGTACCTGTCCGGCTCCTCTCCGGGGGTCGGACCGCCGATAGCGATCGGGTAGGTGCTGTGAGCGCGCATGACGTCGGCGGTGTACCAGAAACCGCCCTCCTCGAAGTGGTTCCCGTCATTGCGCGACCCGGTGAACCAACACCAGACCGCAAACTCTTCGTAGGCCTCTTCCATGCTGGACCCGTAGGTCCCGAGCACGACGTTCGTCATACTCAGCGTCGGGCTGGAGCCTTCCATCAGCCACCAGTTGTCGACGACGATGCCGCTGCCGAAGTTTTCGGCCAGAAAGAAATTCCAGACGCACGAGCCGTACCAGCGAAGGCTGCCGTTGTGGTAGTCGATCGACTCATAGAGCGAGCTCAGGAACTGAGAGAGGTAGCTCCTGTAGTCGTTGATGCCGTCGTAGACTATGTCCTCGATCCACGTGGACGTCGACTCTTTGTACCACGTGGACTCATTGACGTCGTGGGCGGCCTGGCAGGCGTGGCTGAATTCGTGCGCGATCGTGACCTGCGCACATTCTTCAGGTGTGTGCGGAAACCCCGCGTAGTCGTTGTCGATGACGACGTAGCTCGTGGCCGCGTTGGGAGGATAATCGCCGCCCGAGTAGTAGTACGTGGCCGCGCAGTAGCCGTAGAGGCTGGGGCCCAGGTTCTGGACGTAGACGTCGTAGAGGTCGTTGCCGCCGCCGCCGTCAGGGTCGCTGCCGTCCGGCGGGGGCGAGCGGAACCCCATGTTGGTAACCTCTTCCGCCCAGACGTACTCCACTGACGTCATTAAGGCGTCGCGGTAGGTAGTGTCCGGCCACCCGAGGATCACACCGCCGCCGGACGTGTCGTAGTGGATCCTGAAGTGCGTGGTCTCGATGTAGGTCAGGTTCGAAGGTCTGGCCCTGAGATCTCTGATCTCCTCGGCCACCGCCTCAGGGAGAGTCGGCAGCGCCAGACGGATCTCGTCATCGATCGGAGTTCCGCACTTGTCGACCTGCCCACCCGCCAGATCCTCCCGGACCTTCCACGGCGCGTAGACTGCGTACGCCTTCTGCAGGATCATCTCGTCGTGGCTGATGTCGCCCCGGTTGAACGCGCCCTCGATCACCGCGACGGTCGTCATCTCTGCGGTCTCGAGCTTGGCAACGCCCGGAACCACGAGAAGCGCGGCGGCGACCACGGACAGCAATAGAGCCACGGCCAGCTTACGCATGATCAAGCCTCCTCATCCAGGGTGTGCTCCCCCTTGTGAATACTCTGTCAACTATGCATTGTAACACAACTTAGGGCCGAGGTCAAGTAGCGCGGCGGCGGGACGTTGCCGGGCCCGGGCCGTGGGCGCCCGCCGTGGGCGCCCGCCTTGACCCTCCCCCGAACCAAGGCTATAATGTGGGTCACATGGCTCAGTTCCCAGGCAAGCGAGGCTTCCTCCCCTTCCTGCAGCACACCGGCATTCCGCTCTTCTCGATTCTCGGGATAAGAGTCGTCGCGCACTACAGCTGGTTCGCCATCGTCGCCCTTATCGTATGGGCGCTCACCGTGGGGTGGTTTCCAAGGGTCCTTCCCGGCAGGCCGCTTCTGCACTACGTCACGCTGGGCGTCATCACGGCGTTCTTCTTCTTCGCCTCAGTACTGGTTCACGAGCTCATGCACAGCATCGTCGCCGTCAGGAGCGGGATCCCCGTGCGGAGGATCACTCTTTTCCTCTTCGGGGGAGTCGCGGAGATCCTCAGCGAGCCGTCGGACCCGTCTACCGAGCTCAAGGTGGCTCTGGCCGGACCGGCGGTCAGCGCTGTTCTTGCCGCCGGGTGCTGGGCGGCAATCGCTCTGATGGGCAGCGAACCGGGGCGTCCCGGTCTGCAACTTGCGCTGGCCTACCTGGCCGTAGCCAACACCGTGCTACTCGCCTTCAACCTGCTGCCCGGCATGCCTCTGGACGGCGGAAGGGTCCTGCGCGCGATAATCTGGCGGGCGACCGGCAATCTCCGCAGGGCGACCCGCATAGCCAGCACCGCGGGACAGGCCATCGCGGGACTCATAGTGCTCGTTGGGATAGCGGTTGCGCTCTTCGGGAGCAACACATGGACGGGGCTCTGGATAATCCTGATCGCCCTGTTCCTGCGGCAGGCCGCGGACACCAGCTATCGACAACTGCTGATGAGGGAGGCTCTACAGGGAGTCCGACTGGCGAGCGTGATGACCCCGGACGCAGTGACCGTGCCGCCGGACATAACCCTCTCAAAACTCATCGACGGCTACCTGCTCCGGTATCACTTCACGACCTACCCGGTCGTGTCGGAAGGGCGACCGATCGGGCTCATCACCATCAGGTCCATCAAGAATATCCAGAGAGAGAAGTGGGGCACCACGCTTGTCAGCCAGGCCATGATACCCATCACGTCCGCCACGTCTCTGTCGCCGGACAACGACATTCCGACGGCACTGTCCAGGATGGACGCGGCCGGGCAGAGCCGGTTGCCCGTGGTCGACGCGTCAGGTGAACTCATCGGTATCGTGTCGCGACGCGACATAGTGGGCTATCTGCAGATCCGGTCCGACCTCTCCTCCGACCCCCTGAAATCCCGCTAGCTATACGACGCGCACCCGCAACCTTGGGCCGGTCAAACAAGGACGAGGGGGCGTCGCCGCTTCGGCGCGCCCCCTCGTATCATCCCCGCTGTCCAGTGTGTTCGGTGCTTCGGTCCGTCACACACGCGAACGACTCGCAGCGCTACTGCGCTGACGTTCCCTCGTCGCTCTCCTTGCAGCAAACACCGTTGACTATAAAATCGGTCAGCTCCTCCGATATGTCCGTCAGAGCGTACGAGCACTCATCCGCGACCCAGTCCAGAACGGTGCTCTGGAACGCCCCGAACAGCATGCTCGCGGTCACGGGCACGTTGACGTCCCTGCAAAGCCCGGTCCGGACCCCTTCGCTCAACACGCTCTCGATGATGTCCTTGTAGGCACGGCTGCTGCGCTTCGCGACGGTCGTGATCATCTTCGTGCTCTGCCTCAGCTGCGACAGGAATATCCTCGCGCTGTCAGGATTGTCCTGCATCAACTCCAGCCCGAGGGTCAGAAGACGGATCAGCTTGCCCTTCGGCGTCTTCTCCCGCTCCACTCCCTCTCGGAGTCGTTCCATGTGCGTGCCAAGGAACTCTTCGAAGACCGCGACGAGCAGCTCTTCCTTGCTCGAGAAGTAGATGTAGATCGTGCCGGCAGCAACGCCGGCGGACTCCGCGATCTCTGCCGTCGTGGTGTCGTGATAGCCCTTTTCGCCGAACAACTTCGCCGCGGCCGCGATGATCCGCTCTCTCTTGTTCCCGACCCTCTTCCTGGCCATGACTGAACCTCGCTTCATCTTGTTGATACCGAACGCCTGCTGTTACGTGAGCCGCCACTCAGTCAGCGACCGGCGCCTGCTTCCTCCCGCATGCCCGTGCCTCCACCGTCAATGAACAGTCACCATACTAATCAACGCCCGGGAGCCATGCAAGGAGTTTTGAGTGCGCTTCGCTAAAAAGAGTGCCCGGTACGGGGCAGAACGACGCGAGAGGGCAGAAGTCGCCCGGGGAGACCTTTGTTCTCTGGTGGCGCTATCGTGACAATGGGTACACTGTGTGCCGGGCGTGGGGGCCGCACTCCAAACGACGACCAGGGTGTCTCAGGAAGGAAAAGGAGGGCGGCCACCGATGCCGGCTGCCGCCCTCCCCTTGTAGAGGGGCGGGCCAACACGGAGGACACAACGCGGCGAGCCAAAGGAAGGAATCGCCGTCCAGGCTAGCGCGTCCGGCCGGTCAGACAACCGCCCCGTAGGTCATGTCAGATCCGCCCGCGTCCCGCGCGATCGCGCGCACCACGGCACGTACCCGCTCCCACGTGATGCAATCCGCGTTCCAGTGCTGTGTTTCGCCGGAATTACGCGTCCAGGAGCCGGCTGAGGGCCGCGGGGGCGACGCGCCGGCCCCCGTAGCGCCCCCACGAGGGCCTCCGGAGCTTCAACAGAGAGAGGGGGCCGGCCAGTAAGCCGCCCCCTCTCTCGTTGCGAACTGCGCGTAAGCTGCCACCGGGTGTGCTCCCGCCGGCCGGCTCTATGTTCGTCGCCTATCTCAGAACGACCAGCTTGCCGCGTCGCACGTCGTCACCGGCGACCAGCTTGACGAAGTAGAGACCACTTCCCACTCTGCGACCCCGCTCGTCGGAACCGTCCCACAGAACCTCGACCGGACCGGGTCCGGCCTGACCGCTGACAAGCGTCCGAACCAGGCGCCCGTCGACGCTGTAGACCGCGAGCGTTACGTCGGCAGCGACCGGCATCTCGAACACCAGTGTCGTCGCTGCGCCGAACGGATTGGGCTGCGCCGGGCGAAGCGCGAGTCGCGGGATACCGCCAACGCTCGTGGAGTCTACGATGAAGCTCCCGGTGTCCATTAGAAGACCCCGCTCCGTCCCGTCGTCTCCGTAGGCACGCCAGTAGTAGGTGCCGTTCGCCAGCGCCAGGTCGACCGTCCAACCCGTCGTGGTCGTCCCCTCCGCGACACCGGACGCTGACGTGGCGACGGACGTGCAGAGCTGATCAGTGTAGACGACGAAACCGTATGTCAGCACGTCGCCGGGGTCCGGGTCGGAAGCGTTCGATACCGTGAGCATCGGGGTCGAGATTGAGACCGTTCCGCCCTCCGGGGGAGCCGAGAGAACCGGAGCCGTCGGCGCGGCGTTTCCCGTGGCGGGGCCGTAGATCTCAACATCGTCAATGTACCAGCCGTCCTCTGTGACGTAGGTGTCGGAGTTGAACCTGAATCTCAGCTTGAAGTTTGCGGTGCCCACGAAGTCGTCCAGAGGAAGCACGATCTGGGCCCACGGCCAGTTGCCGTGGTACCTCTCGCCTACCTGCAGCCAGGTCGTCCCGCCGTCCGAGGAGGCCTCCACGTAGCAGTAGTCCCAATTCGCCTCGGTGTCGATCTTGTGCCAGAACTTGAGCTCCGCCGCCACTGCGCTGGAGAAGTCGATCGGGCTGGCCAGCTCGATCCACGTGTTCCTGTAGTTGGCGTAGTCCCCGCCGGGGCTGTCGGTGTACGAGTTCGCGGGTGAGTTGGAGTACGTCCCGGTGAGACCCCAGAGGCCGTCGCTCTCGACCCAGTTGCCGGTCCCGCTCTCCATGTCGTCGGAGAAAAGAAGCGCCGGAGACCCGACCATCCAGACGATCTCCTCCTCGCCCTCGAAGTCGTCGGCCGAGATCTCCACTCTGAGCACCAGCCCGTGCCCGTCGGGCGTCGACGGGTCGAGCGTGAACGAGAACGGGTCGGAAGAGTTGTTGACGAAATTCCGCGCTCCGATGGCACCCAGCGTTGAGGAAGCATCGTTGAGCTGGACGTAGGGGTCGTCGCTCGAGAGCGTGATCGAAACGTTCGTCGCCCCGACCGCAATGCCCTGGTTGTCTATGGTGACCTCGAGATCGAGCGTCTCGCCCGGATCGGGGATCTGGTCGCCGTTACCGCCCGCGAGCGTGTACGTGTCCCTGAGCGCGAGGTACGAGCCGGAGATGCGGGTCGCGTACTGCTGCGGCCAGAGGTTCTCGGCGACGAGACCGGGGAGTTCGCTCTCCTGTGGCCAGAAGTCGCTTCCGCCCACCTCCACACACACGGATAGACAGCCCAGTGCTCCGTAGAGCCAATCACAGGTAGTGCCGGAGCACTCGTAGTTGATGACGTCCCACGCTCTGCCCACCTCATAGCCGTTGTACTTCGCCATTTCGTTGGCGATCTCCGTGAAGAGTGCCTCGTCGGGGTTGAAGGCCGCGCCGCTGTAGCCCCACGGGATTAGTACGGCGCCCACGACTGAGTGGAACGAGATGTTCACGGGGAAGTCGTGAGCCATAACGAAGTCCCTGTAGGCCTGATTCTCCAGCTCGCTGAATCCGGCCGTGCCGCAATAGAGGTCGTGGCACTTATCAGTGGAGATGCCCGTCGTCCCCCACTCCCAGTCGTAGTTTCGGTTGTTGTCGACGCCCAGGCAGGTACTCCCGGCGTTGACGCGCCTGTTCTTCCGCCACATGTTCCCCCAGGCAATCGACTCGTTGTAGACGTATCCGTCCGGATTGACGATGGGGAAGAACCATATCTCACGATCGTCGACCAGGTAGGTGGCCTCGGAGTCGGTCCCGTAGTTCTCACAGAGCCACTTCATGTAGTGGAGGATGGCCTCCATAGCGATGGGCTCGCGCGCGTGGTGCATGCCGTCGAAGAACACCTCGGGCTCCGTTGCGGACTCGTCCACACCGGGGTTGTCCGATATCTTCATCACCCAGAGGTCACGTCCCTCCTCGGTGGTCCCGATGGAAACCTTGTCGGTCGTGATGGCCGGGTAGGCCGCGTGAAGGGCGTCGAGTTCGGTGACCATCTCGGAGAAGGTGTGGAAGTCCCCGAAATCTGCGCGCGACATGCGGGAGCGGTAGTAGCTCGGCAGGTCGGCCACCTCGACAACAACGTTGAAACCCGCGGCGCGGAGTTCGGTCACTTCGTCGGGATTCGTGATGATGGTCGCGCCAACGCCCCGCTTCGACTTCATGACGTCGAGCCCGGGCGTGGCGAGAAACGCGTTCCACTCATCGATCGAGGCGAACTCGATGCGGGCACGCATGGTGGCGAGATCGGGGTCGCCCGCGTGTGCCGCCGGTGTAAGGGCGACCAGCACGGCGATAAGCAGGACGGCTCTGAGGGACGTTCCCATTCGTGACTCCCCTTTCGGACCGATCACGACTTCAGGGTGCGAATAGCGGTATCGCTCCCGAAGGAGCGTCAAACGAGTCTGATGACCCAAGTGCTCATAATAGCACAGATTACGCCGTAAATCAATGCCCAGGATGGGTGCGACCTGGCTCAGGTCCTAAGAACGAGGGCTGTCCCATCGGGGATCCTCTCCCACGTGAGGGCGACTTCCGAGACGATCTCGGACGACGCCACGGCTGTGCCGCCACGCCGGGCGACCCATGGCGTGTAGTAGAGTGGACGGGGGGTGTCCGGCGACATGCGCGCGTAGACCGCGACGCTATCGCCGGTCGCCAGAAAGCAATTGAGACAGGTGAAGTCCCGTATCCCCAGCATGATCTCGGTGAGTGATGCAGCGATGCGGTCTGTGTCGAGCAGAGTCAGCACGTGATGGAACAGAAGCTCGGAGTCGATGCCTCCGGAGGGCTCAAGCGAGGCGTCACTCTCGAACTGGGTGAGGTCGTTGACCGCCCCGTTGTGGCAGAAGGCCCACTCCTCGCCGCGCCACTCCTCCAGGAAGGGATGTGAGTTCGGCACGTCGATGGTGCCACGGTCCGGCGTCCGTCGCGCATGAAGAATGACGAGGTTGGTCCGTATGTCGGACATAGCGTCGAACTCCGCGTCGTCAAGACACGAGGCCGCGCTCCTGCGCCTGACGAGCCCGTCCCCGTCCCGGAAGGCCACGCCCCACCCACAGTCGTGAATCAGCCTTTCACCTTCCCCGCGCAGTTCGTGGTCGTACGCCGGGTTCGTGTTCGACGCCATCACCCTCAGAGCGTCCACCAGAGGTCCCATCTCGAAGCGTCCAACGGCCGCTATCATCCTGCACACTGGCGTTCCCCCTCCACGATCGTCAGTGAGAGCGCCTTGTTGTCTCGCGTCGCCGCCCTCCACGCCGGAGCTATCAGCGCCCTGAGAACGGGGGTGCGGGCCACGTGCTTCAGGAACCCCGGCCCGAGGCTGTAGACGAATTCGCCCTTCCGCCTGCTGCCATCTGTCATCGGGACGACCTCCGCCTCGACGCGACGTGCGTAGGCGGCCGACGCAGCGCCGCTCGAGTCGACGGATGCAGCGATCGTATCGGCCGCCGTTCGCCCGCTGAGGATCGCCGAGGAGATGCCCTCGCCCGTCACCGGATTGGCCAGGCCGGCAGCGTCACCGGCGAAGAGAACTCGGTCCGTCCCCAGCGCATCCGCGGGCCTGCGCACTGGGATAGGGAACGCGAACGGTCCCTCGGTCGGCCATCCCGTGAGACCTCTCGAAGCGAGAAATGCGTCGAGATCACGCCTGAAGCCGTCGCGAAGCTCATGCTGGCTGAAGAGGCCGACGTTCAGATGGTCGCTCTTCGGGAAGATCCAGCCATAGCCGTGACTCGCGGCGGTCGGGTCGAAGAGCACGCGCCCGGAGAGGCGCTCCGGCAGCTCGCCGGACGCGGGGCGCGCGCGCACGTACATCCCGCCACCCATCCGAACGGGGGTCAGTGCCAGCATGCGGCGCCCCGTGCCGCGCGCGCCGTCGGCAACAACGACGTGACGCGCCGTCATTGAATCGCTTCCGGACGTAACGCGGACTCCGGCGCTTTCCTCTTCCAGAGCGCTCACGGCCCTGCCGAACTCGACCGTGGCTCCGGCGGCCTCGGCGGCCCGGACCAGCAGCGCATCCAGCTCGCGGCGCGTTGTGGTCGCGACGAGAGTGTCCGGGCTATCAACAATGAGTGAATAATGACGACCGAAGACGATCTCGGCGGTGTGGAAACGTCGCTGCTCGACGGACTCCTGTTCCCCGCCCAGAAGCCGGAGCGCCTTGTCCGTCAGATCGGCGCCGCACGGCTTCGCCCGCGGGAACGTGGACTTCTCGAGGACAACAACGGTCAGGCCCAGCTCGGCGGCCCGGCGCGCGCAGCTGCTCCCTGCCGGGCCGGCGCCCACGACAATCAAATCGAACGTTTTGCTCAACACAGGACTCCCGCAACGAGGACCGGGAAGTGGTCAGCAGGGCCGGTCAGCAGGGCCGGTCGGACGGCCAACTGGACGACCGGTTGGAGCGGCGCGGCCGACGCTATTCGAAAACCAACTCCCCGAACGTGCCCGGGTCGTAGTCAATTGGCACCTGCCAGTCGCCCGTGGCGCCCGTCCTGGCCTGCTTCCGCCGGAAGTTCGCTCTCCAGGCCGGGAAAGCCTCGATGTCCCCGCCTATCTGGTCGAGGGGGATCCTGACCTCCACGCTCCACCGGTCGTCGGTCCGCTGAGTCGCAACGTCGTACGCGCCGTCCCACTCGCGGTCGGCGGTGTACCACATCGTCTCGTCGAAAGTGATCCTCTGGTCGAAGACCGTACCCAGCGGATTGATGTATATCTGATAGACGGTCATTTCGTCGGGATCGGGCTGGAAGAAGTACCCGACGCAGTCCTCGCCGAATACGGACCCGTCCCGCTCCTCAATGCCGGCCGCGATGTTCACCATCTCAGGATCGAAGCATATCGCCGACAGATACAGGTTCTCGGTATCGCAGGCGAAGGAGAACTCAGTTCTGCCCTCGACGGGTACATCGTAGCCCGCGTGGAGCCTGCTCACTGGCGCGCAGCTGCCCCAGCACGCGTCGGAGGGATCGCCGTCTATGATCGGAGGATCCGACGTTATCGGACCCTTTGCCGTTCGCATCACTCGCGCCGGCAGGTCGACGTCGAGGAGTTTCCCGTTCGACAGCGGATAGCGGCAGCTCATGCGCGGCGCCGGATAGAGATCCCCCTGATTGAGCATCACGAAGGTCAGTGTCTCGGTATCACCCGGGGCGACTGCAACGATCGCCTGCTCGGGCTCGACGGTCCACCCTTCCGGAACATCCCAGACAACAACGTCCTCGATGACCCTGTCGGTCACGTTCTCGATCGTCACCTCGACGGGTGCGCGGAGCGACGCGTCGTCGAAGACCCTCACGGCCCCCATTGTAACGAATTCACTCTCGACTCGTTCTATCTCGCGGACATCGCTCTCCGTCACCACGCTACGCGGGTAAACGCTGCCCAGATCGACTATCGCGAGCTCGTAGCCGGGAGACGTCACCGTGACCCAGCCGAACTGGAAGAACTCCCCCCTGGTGACGGGCTGCTCGGTGCTCCGGTACAGGCCGCCTCCCGAGCTGCCGATAACGGTGTAATCGATCCCGTCGAACTCGGTCGAGAAGTAGTGGTGAAGATGTCCGTTGAACACCGCATCCACACCGTGCTCGCGGAAGATCTCATGGAGAGCGTCGGGCTCGCCCATCACGAGGGTCTGCGCCCAAAGCGGCTTATGGGCGAACACGAAGATGTTCTCGGCGTCGCTGTGCCCCGACAGATCGGCGACCAACCAGTCTTTCTGGTCATCCGGGAAGTCGGCGGCGACATCAATGCGGCTGTTGTCGAGGACGATGAAGTGGGTGTTCCCGTGGTCGAACGAATAGAATGGGTCGAAGCCCGTTCTGGCCCTGTACATGGCCTCGGCCTCGTCGTCCCAGATATCGTGATTGCCGGGGGTCATGTAGACCGGCACTTCAAGGGCGCCAATGAGAGCCTGCACTGAATCCCATTCGGCATCAGATCGCTCGTAGTCCTCGCCATATCCCTCTATGTGGTCGCCGACGGTGACCACGAAATCAGGATTCAGCAGGTTGATCTCCTCAATGACCTGCGGATAGATGCCGGGCGTGTGACCGCCGGTGCGGTCGCTCAAGATCGCGAATCTGAAGAGATACTCCGAACCTGTGCCGGCGGCCGCAGAGCAGAGGCAGGCCAGCACGCAAACGGCAATCACTGACGCAACGAGCGTCCGCATCATGTCGACAACCTCCTCCTCCGACGGAGATTCCCCGTCGGGGCGCAAGATGCTTCTGGTGATGGAAGATGCTTGATGCTAACTCCCACTCCCCTGCGGTGTCAACCGCGCGAAAGCATCCTGAAAACATCTCGGCTACTATGCCTCCAGCAGAGTAAGCGGATGGCTGACGCACCGGCGCCGCGTCGACGGGCAACGCCCGCCGCCCTCACACCTCCGGGCCGAGTATACGTATCGACTTCGTCGCCGTCCGTTGGAAGAGGTCTCTCGTCGGACGAGCGAGCGACGCATTATTTTCTTTGACTCCTGGAGACGCATTGATAGTATTCCACTCGTTCAGACGCAACCCCTCGCGGCACACCTTGGAGGAGCTACGACGTGGGCACCTGTCCTGAATGCGAGTGTGAGTTCGAGGATCCCATCGAGGTCTGCCCGCACTGCAACGTACCTCTGGTCACGAGAGAAGAGCAGGTCGGCCAGAGCGAAGAGGAAGACGTCGATGGAGACCTTCCCGCTGAAGGTCTTGTTGTCATAGAGGCCACGGACGACGACGACCGCGTAGGCGAGCTGAGGGAGTTGCTCGAGGAGAGTGGCATACCATGCTTCCTCAGCAACGAGCTCTCCCCGACCGAGCCACCTCCGGATGAGACGAAGGTGCTCATCCCAAAAGAGATGGCCGGGGACGCGCGGAAGCTGATACGCGATTTCTCCTGCTGACTGGTACGCCGCGACCGGGTTCGCCTCTGTCACACGGTCGCGTCTACCTCTTGTATCCGATGGTCCGCAGAAAATCCCTGCGCGCCCTGACGTCGTCCTGTCCCTCGACGCCCTTCGGACTCTCGCCATCTACAACGCCCAGGATGCCTCTCCCCTGTTCCGTCTCGACGACGATCGCCTGGACCTGGTTGGCCGTTGCGCAGTAGATGCCGCACACCTCGGGGCATGCCTTGACCGCGTTGAGCACGTTGATGGGGAAACCCTCCGTCATTACGACGACGAAGCTGTGCCCGGCGCCCACGTCGCCGGCGATCTTCACCGCGGCCACCTTAAGGTCCTCGTCGTTCCCGTCGAAGCGGATCAGGCACGGGCCGGACGCCTCACAGAACGCGACGCCGAACTTCATGCCCGGCGCCGAACTCACCAGAACCTCGTAGAGATCGTCCACCGTCTTGATGAAGTGACTCTGCCCGAGGATGATGTTCGCGCCCTCGGGGAACGCGATGGGGACGCACTTCGTTTCCATCGTCGCACCTCCTCTCCGATTCAACGCGCCGATTGTACACGCCCGCCGGTACCGTGTCACGTGCACGCGAGTCTTTGGTTGCCAGCGCGTGTCACAGGGGCTAGACTGTGGTGCGCGTTTCGAACCCAAGCGGATGGAGAACGACATGCGCGTCCTGTACATATCGGAAGTGCAGTGGCTGTCTCAGGTCTCACGGAAGCACCAGTTTATCAGCCGGTTCCCCGACAACTGGGACGTTCTGTTTCTCTCCCCGATCAATGCCAGCGCGGATGAGAACAGCTTCCGGGAGAGAACCGACGCGCGCCGCCCGAGCGTCCGGTACGCCTCGATACCTCTGCCGAAACCCGACTCGAATCTCGCGCCCGTGCGGGCGGTCACGAACATCCTCTCTTACACGGGAACGCGCGCGCTTCTGTCGAGGGTGCGAACCTTCAAACCCGATGTGGTGGTCTGTTCGTACATCTGGGCCGCCCCGATCGTCCCCCGCATCAGGGCACTCGGGATTCCCGTCGTTTACGACTGCAACGACCTTCACCCGCAGTTCTACCCCGCTTGTCCGGACGCGGCGGAAAGCGCGTTCCGAAGCCTGATCGCCGGTGCCACCGAGGTCGTATCGTCGTCCGGCCGTCTGCTCGAGGTGTGTGGTCGCGGAATGGTTGTTGGGAACGGAGTCGACCTCACGACCTTCGCGGGGCGACGCGACGGCCCCCTCCCGGCATTGATTGCGCAGAGCCCCCTGGGCGACTGCGAGGGGCTGGTCACGTACGCGGGATCGGTGGACGACCGTGTGGACTTCGGGATACTCGAGGCTCTGACGGACGCGCTGTCAGCCCTCGAGGCCAGAACGGGTCTCGTCTGTATAGGAAGGGTGTTCACTGGAGCCCGCGACAGGACCGAGGCTCTCGCCGGGAGATACGGCGACCACATCCTCTTCACGGGTCGCGTCCCCTACGACGAGCTGCCCGCCTATCTCTCTTGCTCTTCGGTCGGCATAGCGCCGTTTGTGCTGAACGAGAGGACGCGGGCCATCAACCCCAACAAACTCTACATGTACGCGGCGATGGAACAGAACATCGTGTCGACCCCTTTTTCCGCGGACATAGCGGAACACGAGGATCTCATCTTCACCGCGAAAGGTGCGGACGCGTTCGCGCGGTCCGTAATAGAAGCGCTCGGCGACGAAGAGCGCCGCCGAGCTGTGCGAGATCGCATCGCCGTCCCCAACAGCTGGGACGAGCGGGCCCGAGCGTTTCTGAAGATCCTCGCCCAGATAGCAAGCGAGGGACGCGGGGAGGCCTGAATCTCCCCGCGTCCCCGCGCGTCGCGGGAACCCCACGTCACCACCCCTCTCATGCCCCAGGTTCCCTGCCGATCGGATGCGTCTACTCGTCCTCCGTCGTCCCGGACTCGCCGACCACGACCCGACCCCTTGACTGTGCCGCGTCCGCGCCCTTGAGGCCGGCGCCGTCGATCTCCACACCGGACCCGGCATCCTCCGCCTCGCGCCCCATGTAGGGCATGAGGTAGAAGGTCAGCATCTCCGACGGGTAGTAGTAGGAGAGCTCTATGTCGTAGCGCTCGGGCGAGTACCCCGGGGCGTAGACGATGACTCTGAAGTCCTCTTCCTCGGGGCCGCCGCTTCCGTCGTAGTACAAGTAGCCGCAGCGGACGTCCACGTAGCCCGCCTGGTTCATGGGCCAGGTCCCCTGATAGTCCCAGCTCCACCAGTCGCTCTCGTAGAGCTCCACCTGCGCCCAGGGGATCGGCGTCCCGGTGAAGTAATCGCGCGCGTAGACGTTCAGCATCGCCATTCGGGGCGGCCGGCTGTCGTTGAACATGTCGTCAATGCAAACGATGCATCCGGATAGCATCACGGGCACGATCAGGAGCAGTACACCCGCTGTCAGAGATTTTCTCGCAATCGGTCTCATGGTCACCTCCTCTCCCGTTCCTCCAGACTCTGTGCATCCCGAGCCTCCCGCGCGATGGCCTCAGGACGAACGGTCGGGAACCACGCTTGTGTCCGTTACGAGCCGAACACCCTCACGTCGAACTCGATCCAGTTGATCCTGGGCACCTGCCAGTTCTTGATCGCGACCGTTCTGTAGCCCGTCACCTCGACCTCGACCCTGGTGTCGCCCCATTGTCTGGCGAAGACCCTGCCCTGCTCCGGCCTCTCGCCGTGATCTCCCTCGACGTCCAGGCGGAAGAGCACGTCGTCTCCCCAGTGGTCCTTCATCGAGAAGCGTCCGACTATCTCGGTCGGGTCACCCTTCGAACTCTCCACGCAGTCGATTCTGATCACGGCGTCGGTGGGCCCGATATCGAATCCCACGGAGTAGCCGTCGGAGCAGTCGCTCATCCTGAACCGGTCCTGAAGGACGGTGCGG
Source organism: Candidatus Eiseniibacteriota bacterium (assembly GCA_043819135.1). Lineage (GTDB taxonomy): Bacteria > Joyebacterota > Joyebacteria > Joyebacterales > Joyebacteraceae > JALGZG01. The sequence continues at coordinate 35,618 of JBDRFG010000013.1, forward strand.
CGATCGTCGTCGTCCCATCGCCGCCCGTTGTCCTCACTGCCGCGGTAGCCGTTCCAGTCGTTCCAGCCGCCGTCGTACCGGCGGCCGTCGTCACGCCGGTCCCCGTCGTCGTACCAGCCGTCGTTTCGTCCGTCCCCGGCGACGCGGAACGAGACCGAGTCGCACGACCAGAGTTCGGGACGGTCGTGCCACTGCGGAGGCACGGGCCAGTTACGTGGCCCGACGACCACGCGGCCGCGCCATCCCGGCGGGGGGGATCCACCGGGACGGCCGACCACTACTCTCCCTCCGTTCGGATGGTGCCGGGGGATCCAGGCGCCGCCCGGGCCGCCGGGCCAGGGGGATTCGTGAGCGCATGCAACCAGCGTCTCAACGCCCCCCGTCCCAGCGATTCTGAGGGAGTATCTCCGGCTCTCCGGGACCCTGTACGTGCGTCCCGGACTTACGAAAGTAGAGCCGGACCACCTGCTCGGATATATGGTGCTCACCCGCCCGTCGGGCGAGTAGTCGAGGATCGTGACGTAGCAGGGCCGGTCGACGCGGAAGTAGACCCAGAGGCGGTCGCCCGGGTAGTAGGTTGACCACTCTCCCCGGTCGACCCACACTTGAATCCTCGGGGCGGAACGATGCTGCCCGGGATACCACTCACCCCAACCGCTCCAATGCGGCGGCTCGGGTGCGACGACCACTCTGTCCTGTCTTGCGCCTTCGTCGACGGGCCTGGCCTCTTCGCCCATCGCGTCGTCCTCCTCCATCACGCTCGCCGCAGGCGCCGGCTGTGTCGCTGCAGCGAGCACGAGTGCGACGGTCAGAACAAAGAGCGCGAGAAGGGCTGGCTGGCGGCCAATCGATATCGCTCGGGTCATGACTGCACCTCCTGTCATCGGCCGGAGTGGCCCCGCATTGGAAGCTGGTCTCTCAGATGTTCTCCGGCGCCATCCATGCGGTGAACTTAGACGCCCGACCCCACACCCTATTCAACATACAGAACGGCCGGGCGCGTGGGCCCGACCGTACTACTTCAGCGTGTATTCGGCCTGCTTCTTGCCATTCTCGCCACTCGGAAGGAGTGGCGAAGGCGCGTCTACTACCCGCGCGCAGAGAGCGCGAGTACGAGCACGCCCGAGCGGATCGGAGGGCCGCCAAGGAGAACCGTCCCGCCGTTCTTCAGGCGGATCTTCGTCCGAAGGACCACCTCGCGCTCGTCGGCCCGCCCTCCACGTCCGCCCTCTCTCTTCGGCTTCTCGCGGAAGAGGGTCACGACCATTTCTATCATGTCGGCGCCACCAGGCTCGATCTGCTCAGGAGCTACATCAATCGAGAAATGCTCCGGCAGCTTGAACACCTTGGTCTTGCCGAACTCGACGGTGGACCGGTCCTTACTGAGGAACGTGTAGCTGTTGTATGCGAAGAGAGACTTGAGGTTCTTGGAGAAAGGTTCGAGACGTGGGTCAAGCTCGACGGCCGCGTCACGACGTTCTTCGGCGGGGCGCGTGGCGGCGGCGATGGAGGTCACCTCTACCAGTATATCGCGAGGTGATGCGGCCGACGCCGACACTGTGAACATCACAAGCAGCGCTATGGAACAGCCGATGGCAGTCGTCCTCATGTGCCTCCCTGGAACCCGTTCCGGCGCGGTGCGCCGCGGAGCGTGCTCACCGCCAATCCCTAGACAGCGCGAAAGGGCGGAGCTACTTCGCGCCCGGGCCCTCACCGCGGATCCCGCCCTCTACTTCTTCCGAGAAGACCCAGATGACCGTCATCTCGGGATCCTCGGAGGAAAAGAACATCGGGGTATAGCCGGCGGCGAGGCTCTCTATGCTGTCAACGATGCACTCGTTGCCGGCGGCGGCAGTCCCTCCGCGCCATGGCGCGATACTGAGCGGGCCGACGGTCAGGATGACGAAGAGAACCACGACGCACGCGGCAGTGAGAGCATACGCGCTCTTCCACGCCGGCGCGTGGACAGGTCTGGCCTCCCGGACCTTCGCCGTACGCCGCGACTCACGGTCGACTTGATCCAGCTCGAGTTTGAGCTCGTGCCGGAATCGCACCCACCTGTCGTCCGACACGGCGGGCGCTCCGTGGCTCCTGAGGATTCTATCAGACGTGCGAATCGAGTCAAGCTCGCTCGCGCAGTTCCCACAGCTCGCGAGGTGGGCTTGAACCCTGCGCGTCAGTCTCTCGGGCAGTTCCCCGTCGGCGAACGCCGTCAGGTATCGTTCGTATCTGCATGACCCTATCATTAACTAGGCGTCCTCCGCCCCTCCTTCCGATACTGACCGACCGCCCTCAACGTAGGGCGCAAGCATCACTCGCAGCTTCTTCCGTGCGTAGTGAAGACGCGACATCACCGTTCCGATGGAACAACCGACAACGTCTGCTATCTCTTTGTACGAGAGCCCTTCCACCTCGTACAGGACGAACACGGATTTGTGGTAATCGGGCAGGAGGTCGACGGCCTTCTGAATCTGCTCCCCGAGCTCCGACGACAGGGCATTGTCCCCGGGCTCCCGCGGCAGACTGGCGATGATCGGCTCGCTGCCCGCATACTCCGCCACTTCTTCGGGAACCGCGAGTGAATCGACCGAACGAGCTTTCTTCCTCGTCCAGTCTATGCACGTGTTCATCGCGATCCGATAGAGCCAAGTCGAGAAGCTCGACTTCCCCTTGAAGGTCTTGATCCCGCGATAGGCCCTTATGAAGACGTTCTGTGAGAGGTCCAGTGCAAGATCCGGATCCCTGGCGAATCTATAGGCAACCGCGTAGACGATGTCCTTGTGGCGCTCGACCAGATAGCCGAAGGCCTCACGATCGCCTGCCTGGGCGGCCCGCACCTTCTCGAGATCGACCTCCTTGGGGTCTCGCTGCTCGTTGGGGTCTTGCTCAGGCATCTCACCTCGCCGGGTGGTCTGACGGACAGGGTCGGATCGTATTCACTCTAGACGCTGATGTCACCGAATTCGCGCAGCTTCGAGGTCACCGTTTCCTGAATTTCCGCCAGACGGGCTTCCGTCCGGGCCTCGAAGCGCATCACGATGACGGGTTGCGTATTGGACGCTCTCACAAGGCCCCAGCCGTCGCCGAAGAGGATCCTGACGCCGTCCACATCGATGACGTCGTAGTTGGCCGTGAAATACTCCACGGCCTTGGCGACGATCTCGAATTTGGTCGCGTCGTCCCTGGTCTCGCCGCGGATCTCGGGCGTGGAGTAGTACTTCGGGATGGTGGCGACCATTTCAGAGAGCGGCCTGTCGCTCCGGGAGAGCATCTGCAGGATGCGGCAGGATGCGTATATGGCGTCGTCTATGTTGTAGTAGCCTTCGGCGAGAACCATGTGACCGCTCATCTCCCCACCCATGGGCGCGCCTCTCTCGCTCATCTTCTTCTTAAGAAGCGAGTGCCCGGTCTTCCACATGACGGGCGTGCCGCCGTGCGCCTCGATGTCCTCCACGAGCGCCTGCGAGCACTTGACGTCGAAGATGATCTCGGCGGGGCCACCAGCCAGAACCTCGCGCGCCAGGAGCGCGAGCATTATGTCTGCGAAGACCACGTCGCCGTTCTCGTCCACCACGCCGACCCTGTCCGCGTCGCCGTCGTAGCCGATGCCCACGTCCGCTCCGTGCTCCTTGACCGCGGCGATGAGGTCCGTGATGTACTCCATGACCGTGGGGTCCGGGTGGTGGTTCGGGAAGTTCCCGTCGGGCTCGCAGAACAGGGGGATGACCTCGCACCCCAGGCTGGTCAAGAGGTCGACCGCCACCAGGCTCCCGCACCCGTTCCCGCAGTCGGCGACGACCTTGAGCGGGCGCTCGAGCTTGATGCGCTCGCGCACAGCGTTCGTGTACTGCTCGAGGATGTCCGCAGAGCTGACCGAGCCGGAGCCTTCCGCGAAGTCACCCGCCTCGATGATCTCGCGGATCTTCTGGATCTCTTCCCCGTAGACGGAGTCCTCACCCAGGTTGAGCTTGAAGCCGTTCATGTCCGGCGGATTGTGGCTGCCGGTTATCATAATGGAGCCATCCACCGGGAGGACGTAGAGGCTGTAGTAGAGCGCGGGCGTGGGCACCGTTCCGATGTCGACGACATCGAGGCCGGTCGAGAGCGCTCCCTCCGTGATGAGGGTGCGGAACCTCTCGGTGGAATGGCGTACGTCCCCGCCGAGCGAGATGCTCTTGCCGCCGTGGCGCAGAACGTAGGTCCCGAACCCCCTGCCTATGTCCCTAACGACGTCATCCGTGAGATCCCTGTCCACAACGCCTCTGATGTCGTACTCCCGGAAGATGTAGCTATGCATCGACTCCCCCTTCGGATCGCTGATGTCGCTATGGACCGGCCGCCTGAGTCAGCGCCGGGTCGTGCTAGGTTGGCTCAGCCTCGGGAGACGGCTCCGGGCCAGGTTCTTTCTCCGCAGACTTGCCCAACACCCGCCGCAGGCTCGACCGCCACGCTTCGCCCTCGCGACTCTCGAACTCGAACGCTAACCGGTTCCCACCATCCGCGGCGCCGACGATCACGCGTACCTGCCTGAGCTCCGGCGAACTCCCCTCTCGAAGAGACACGTCGAGTACGGCGGCGTCCGATCCGGCCGAGAGAGAGAGAGGGAATCTCATTGGTTCGCGGCGACCGCTCTTGTCGAGCAGGTAGAGAGCGGCATGCGTCAGCCGAACGTCGCCCTGGACCGATCCTCGCCCCCCTTCAACAAATTTGATCTTGAGGTTCTCCTCGCCTCGGAGGAACCCCTCGGTCCGCACGCGGCGCTCCCAGTCCTCGCGGACGGCCCTGGCCTTCCTTCTCCGCATCACCTCCGAAAACACCGCGAACAACGGAGCGAAGAGATATGGCAGGTTCTTGCCGAGCTTGCCGAGATCCAGGTCGGGCAACCGGACGGACAGGCCGGACAGACCGAAGGTGAGGTCCTCCGGGATGCCGAACCTGTACACAACGTAGGCGACGGCCAGCACGGCCAGCGCCACGTAGGCCCATCGCTCGTCCCGTTCGTGATCCAAGGCACCGCTCCTCAGTCCAGCGTCGTCCCGATCTTGTCTCTGACCTCTCGCATGGTCTCCTGCGCGATCGGCCTGGCCCGGTCGGCTCCGGCCCTCAGTATGTCGCGAACGTCAGCGGGCTTTGCCAGAAGCTCGTGCCGCCGCTCGCGGATGGGAGCGACGGTCTCCTGGATGTGGGCAGCGACGATCTTCTTGCAGTCGACGCAGCCGATGCCTGCGGTGCGACAGCCCTCGGCGCAGTGCGCCATTTCCTCTGGTGTCGAGAAGACACGGTGATAATCGTAGATGTTGCAGACCGCGGGATCACCGGGGTCGTTTCTGCGCTTCCTCGCCGGATCGGTCATGGCGGTGGCGAGCTTCTTCGATATCTCCTCGTCCGTGTCGTCGAGGTAGACGCAGTTATCCAGGCTCTTGCTCATCTTGTTGACGCCGTCGGTGCCCACGATCTTGGCGCCCCTCGACAGAACCTCGGCGGGCTCCTTGAACGTCTCGCCGAAGATCGAATTGAAGCGCCTCGCCATCTCGCGAGTGAACTCGAGGTGCGGGACCTGGTCCTCGCCGACTGGCACAATCTCGGACTTGTACAATAGTATATCCGCGGCCATGAGAACCGGGTAGCCGAACAGCCCCATGTTGACGTTGTCCGGGTTCTGTCGGACCTTCTCCTTGAACGTCGGGATCCGGGAGAGCCGCCCCATGGGCGTGATGCAATTCAGGATCCACGCGAGCTCGACGTGTTCGAGGACCAGCGACTGCAGCATGATGATCGACTTCGCAGGATCAAGCCCGGCTGCCAGGTAGCTCGCGGCCGCGTCGAGGACGCGCACCGGCATGTCCGCGGGGTCGTATCTAACGGTCATCCCGTGGAAGTCAACGATCCCGAAGACCGGCTCGTAGGAATCCTGCAGCGAGATCCACTGGCGGATGGCTCCGAAGTAGTTACCGATGTGGAGCCTGCCGCTCGGCTGTATCCCGCTGAAGAAGTGCTTTCTCATGGTCGCTCCCGCCCTCGTGAGGCTGATGTGTCACACGCGTCGCCGCGTCCACCGCGCGGGATCCGTGCTCTCTGGCGCATATGCTAGCACGCGCGTCCCCGCCCGTTCAACCTGACGGACGCCGGGCCGCCCTCTCAGCGATCGCTCCATCTCCGGGATGCGGTCACTCGACCTCCGGGAGACTGAGCGCGCGGATCCGCCTGCGTGCCTCGTCCGACACGGGATTCGCGGCGAGCGCGGCTTCGTAGGCCCGGATGGCGGCGGCCGTGTCCCCTCTCAGCTCGTAGATGCGGCCGGTCACCAGCAGTATCTCCTCGTCGAGGTCGCCATCCGCCAGCTCGCTCGAAAATGACTGTCGAACCTGCTCGATGCCACGCTCGGCCTCGTCAATCCTCCCCAGTTCCACCAGAGCGCGCGCCCGTGCGACGCGCCCAGCCGGGTCGTCGGGCGCGGCGACGACGTAGACGTCGAGGTGCTCGAGCGCGGCTGCTGGGTCTCCGGAACGCAGATGCAGTCCGGCGACCTCGAATCGTACGTCGATGTTGGCGGGGTCGAGCTTTATTGCCCTGTCAATGGCTGCAAGTCCGTCCGCCAGACGTCCGTGCCCAACGAGCGCTCCGGCGTAGGCGTGAACGTAGGACGCGTTCTCGGGCTCGAGACCGGCTGCCGCGCCGAACTCGTCTACCGCGGCGCCCCAGTCACCCGAGTCGGCCGCCGCGGCTCCCAGCTCGAGGTGCATCGCCGCCAGCTCTTCTCTGTTCATCTTGGGTATCAGGTGGCGCCCGTCTATCGTCACCTCGATCGGCTTCGCGTCGGTCCGGATCTCGAAGAGCTGATGCGACGACTCGATGGCCACCGACTCGTCGTAGGCCCAGCCTCCGAGGTCTATGGTCAATGGAAGCGGAGTGTGAAACGGTTCGCCCTCCTGCCGGATGAGCCCGCGGACCACGTAGCTGCCGTCGCTGACGGGACTTGCCTCATACTCGATCGCGTACGAGGGCAGGTCGCCTCTGGACATCCACTCGTAGAAGAACCAGTCCAGATCCTGTCCGTGCTCTCCCTCGAACGCCTCGACGAACTCGCGTATTCCGACCGGCTCGCCGCCGTGCTCGGAAGCGATCGTCCGCAGCGCCGCGCAGTAGGCTCTCTGGCCGACCACCGACTTCAGTATCTCGAAGACCGCCGATCCCTTGCCTCCACAGACCCGCTGGTCGGTCGTCCCGTCGGGTCCGAGGCACTCGAGCAGAGAGATCCCTCGGCCGGAATCGCGCACTGCCCCCATGTACCGCGCCCGGTGGCGCCCTCTCAATCTAGCGGCGCCATCCTCGTCGCCCGTCGCGTCGAGCCATTCCGTCTCGGCCTGGATCGCCAGACTGGCCGACACGACGCTGCCGGGGTCGATCCAGAATGTCCACCAGCTGTGCGACAGGCCGGACACCACATGCCCGAGCGGCATGTCCGCCGGAGGACCGGGCCGCCCGCCTTCCCTGACGACCACGAGGCCCGGGCCCGCCACGACCACCGTTGGGCGCCCCAGACCGGCCGGGAGACGGACGACGTTGAGCCACTCGTACGGATACGGGCCGAAGCACGTCTCCACGAAGCGAAGGAGCTCGATGAACTCCTGAGGCACCGAAGACGGAGAGCCCCCCCAGCCCGCGCCGCTCGATTCACCCGCGCCATCTGTAGACAACGCGTGGTATCCAAAGAACACGTCTCCGACGATAGTCAGCGAGCTCTCCAGCCGTCCCACGACAATCCCGGCGCCCGTGACCTGCGTCGGAACCTCCCACACATCTCCCTCGGAACATCCTCTCTGTCCCGTCAGCGACGGCGCCATGCCCGCCAGGGTGCCGCTGACCACACTGGAGTAGCCAGCCGGATATCGTGCCTCGACGCGAAGCCTGGCGGGGTCTCGTGCATCGGATACCGGGTACCAATGGAAATCCGGGGCCAGCACAACGACGTCGTCGTCCACCCACGCGCCGGCGGCAGGAGACAGCGGCCCCTCATAGCTTAGTTCCAGTTCGAGCGGGAACCTCGCGGCACCGGCGGCGGCCCGTACTTCGAGGGCGTCCCCGGTCCGCGTGTGGGGCAGCGTGTCGCCGCGGCTGTCGCGGACAGTGAGCACTTGCAGGCTCTCGTCGAGAAGCAGCCGGACACGGTCGAGGGGCGATTCGACCCAGAGTCGAACTTGGCCGGAGAGCCACCTGGCAGACGGGTCGATGCAGACGGATATCTCCTGTCTGATGACGTCCTGCCCATCCAGGGCCTGCCGGGCGGCGTCGACGCGCTCCTGATCGACGTCGATCAGCTTCTGGACAGCCGTAGATACATGCGAGGAAGAGACGTCGTCCTCCCCCAGGGCTGAGCCGGAGGGCAGGAAGGGACCGCAGGCGGCCACGACGGCTGCTGCGACCGAGATGCTGAGAGAGCGCTGGAGTCCCCTGTTCACGGATACCTCCATGGGTGAGCGAAGGAGCGAGAACCGCCTTTTCTTGACCCGAAGTGTCCAGAATACTATCATATTCGAACAGGCGAACGGAAAGGGAGTACTCAGAGATGGCACCAGCATACAGCGATAAGGTCCTGGAGCACTTCAAGAACCCGCGGAACGTCGGCGAACTCGAGAACCCGGACGGCGTGGGAGTCGAAGGCAATCCTATTTGCGGCGACCTCATGGAGATTCACATCCGGGTTGAGGACGACCGCATCGTCGACATCAAGTTCAAGACGTTCGGGTGCGGCTCAGCCATTGCCACGAGCAGCATGGTCACGGAACTCGCCAAGGGCAAGACGCTCGACGAGGCCATGACGATCACGCGTCAGGACGTCGCGAATGAGTTGGACGGCCTTCCGAAGCAGAAGATGCACTGCTCAAACCTGGCGGCCGACGCGCTTCACAAGGCGATCGAGGACTACAGGAAGAAGCAGGCCAAGGGCTAGTCCTGGAGCCCGGCGACGATCCGTAATAGAACAAGGCCCCGTCGTCTGCCCGTTCAGGGCGGTGACGAGGCTTCCTTGTCCCACGTGTGGCCTCACGGGAGTCACTCACCGGCTCATCCGCGGCGATCACGATGGCCAACCGGGTCTACGTCCTCGTGACTCAAGGCCAGGACGCGCCGCCCGCGTAGAGCTCGCGGTAGACCTCGGAGTAGCGGAACACGCGGCGGACGTAGTCGATGGTCTGCGAGTACCCGATGTCCTCGACGAAAACGTCGCTGTCGCGCTTTCCCCCGTACCCCCACCACCTCTCGGACGCCTCCGGGCCGCCGTTGTAGGCCGCGAGCGCCCTCAGGACGTCACCATCGAATTCCTCGAGCTGCACGGAGAGATACTCGGTCCCGAAACGAACGTTGGTTTCAGGATCGAACAGGTGCGAGTTCCGGAACCCGCGGTGTCCGAGTCTCCTGGCGACCCAGCTGCCGGTCGCCGGCATGATCTGCGAGAGCCCGCGGGCTCCGACCCACGAAACGGCGTCGGGTTCGAAGAGGCTCTCCTGCCGGATCAGCGAGTACTCGACGTAGGGGTCGATGGACCTGGCCGCGCACTCTCGTTCGACAATATCGCGAAAATGCGTCGGGCAGATGCGTTTCTGCAGGTAGATCGGCGCGTCACTCAGGTCCTCGGCCGGGGAGATGGCCAGGATCCTCTCCGCGAGAAGGATGGCCCGCTTGTGTAGACCCACTCGTTCGCAGTATTCTACGAGGATGTCGAGCGAGCGCGGATCCCTTCCGACCACGTCCTCGAGAACCGACAACTCAGTCAGGGCGGCGGTGCGCATGTGAAGCGCGAGCATCGTGTCGGCGCGCCTGAACGCCGGCTCCGAGTGGATGCTCTGGCTGAGCGCCACTCGTTTCGTCGGAAAGTAGACCTCGTCGTACCACTCCGCGAGCCACGCCGCGAAATCCAGCGCCTCGCCTCCCCACATCGCCGTGCGAGCGAATCGCGATGTCCCGCCGGAAGGCGCGGTCTTCCCCTCCGGTAGAGCCGGGACGTGTCCCAGCTCCCGAAGGCGAGCCCGGGCGCGCGCCCCGTAGTAGGAGTCCCTGGCGACTTCCACCGCCTCGACGTAGGTCGCAACCGCGTCCTCGGGACCCGAGAGCTTCTCCAGGCACTTGCCCGACCAGAACAGAGCGCGAGCCGCGGGTTCGCCCGATGCGTGGACGAAGATGTCCGCGAACACCGCGGCGGCGCCGGGGTAGTCATCGAGCTTGTAGAGGCACAGCCCCGCCCGAAAGAGCGCGTCATCGGCCCACGGCGAGACGGAGTACGCACCCACGATGCGGCGGAACTCGGCGCCCGCCTCGTCCCACCTCCCCTTCTCCTCCAGGAGCCTGGCCTTCTCCCACAGCAGTTCGGGAGCGGCATCTCTCTCCGGGTGCTTGACGGCGAAACGCTCGTAAGTCGCCAGGCTCTCTTCAAGACTGCCGCTTGCGCGGCGGCAGTAGGCGAACCTCGACCACGCCAGGTCGTAGTACTCGGCGTCCGGTCCGAATTGCGTCGCGTCTTCATACTTCTTCGCGGCCGTGCGAAACTCCCCCATACGCTGGTGGCTTCGTCCGAGGAAGTAGGTTGCCTCGTGCTCGAACTCCTTCTGCCTGTCGTGGCGTATGTAGTACTCCAGAAACTCGGCGGAGTCCCTGTAGAGCTTGCGATTGTAGAGAACCAGCCCCTGGTGGTACCTGTCGGTGAACGCCCGCGAGATCTTGCGCGCCCGCGTGAGCGCATCGTGCGAATGACGCGATCTCGGGAAGTCGTCGACGGCGACAGCGTAGCTTCGTTTGGCCGCCTCGTCGTCCCCTCTCCTCTCGTAGGTGCGCCCCATCCTGTAGTGCGCCAGCGCGCGCTCGTCGTAGCTCTCGGCCTCGACCAGGCAAAGCCTGTACCACTGGAGAGCCATGTCGTAGTCACCCGCCTCCTCGTAACGCCACGCCAGTTCCAGCATGGCGGGCGAATCGAAGGCGGTGTCATCTCCGTCGTCGATGATGATGCGGAGCTCCGACATGGCAAGGTCGAAGTCGCCCATTCCCGCGTGGCACGCTGCCAGACGAAATCGAACGAGATCTTCGATCTCGCTCAACTCGTCGAGGCAAACGGTGTAGTCGGCCAGAGCCACCTTCCACTCTTCGAGGTGCTCGTGAGAGCGCGCCTTCAGAAAACGCGCCCTGGCGGCAAGGTCGACAAAGTACGTTGCGGGCGAGGCGCCGCCGTTCGACTCGATGATCCTCAGCGTTCTGGCATAGAGCTCGGCGGCGGCGGCGTAGGCACCACGCTCGAAGCGCAGGTCCCCCTCGCTGAACAGTGAGTCTGCAGCGGCGCGCCATGACGCGTGCGCCGGGGCCGCCGGCAGCATGGCCGCGAGCGCAACGACGGCGAGAACGCGAACGACGAACGTCGTGTAGCCGACCGTCGCCGTCGCGTGAAGTCGAGTGTTGCCTCTCATAAGGTTCCAGGACTCCTTGCTGCGCTAGCTCTGGGCAAGACCCAGGAGTCTCCCGACATCGCTCGCCGTTCTGGCTGCGACGGCCTCGCTCGCCAGCGAGACGGCGGCGTCCAGTTCGACGTCCCTGATGGCCCGCTTGGTCAGCAGCAGGCGGCTGTTGGAAACACTGAACTCGCGCAGTCCGAGACCGATCAGGAGGGGAACATACGCGGGCGTGCCTGCCATCTCCCCGCAGAGGGAGATGGGCTTGCCGGCCGAGGCCGCTCCTTCAACGGAGAGCGCGATGAGCGCGAGGACCGCCGGATCGTGCGGCCTGTAGAGGCGGTTGACGTAGGAACTCCCGCGGTCGACTGCAAGCGCGTACTGTACGAGGTCGTTCGTCCCGATACTCAGGAAATCGCACTCCTCGGCCAGCCGGTCCGCCACCATCGCCGCCGACGGTACCTCGACCATCACGCCGACCATAATGCTCTCGTCGAAGGAGACTCCCTCGCTCGCGAGTTGATCCTTCGCTTCGCTCAGCCTGCCGAGCGCCTCGCGCAGCTCCTCCACCGACGAGATCATCGGGAGCAGAACGCGCACGCTCCCGAGCGCGCTCGCCCGGAGTATCGCCCTGAACTGAGTGCGCAGGATGTCGGGGCGATCGAGAAGCACGCGGGTCGAGCGATAGCCCAGGTTGGGATTGTGTTCGTGCAGCGGATTCTGAGGACCGACGAACTTGTCGCCTCCGACATCCAGTGTCCTTATGGTGACGGGACTCTTGCCCATCGCCCGGACCGCTCCTTGATAGGCCTCGAACTGAGCATCCTCATCGAGGAACAGATTGGCCGCCATGAAGATGAGTTCGCTGCGCAGGAGGCCTATTCCGTCGGCGCGCAGCTCGGCGGCCTCGCTGGCCTCCTCGATCGAGCCGACGTTGCTCATGAGAGTTATCTCGGTCCCGTCCCGCGTGACGGACGGAAGGTCCAGGACCACCTCCAGCCCATGGCGCTCTTCCGCCTCCTCCTCGCGCCTTCGTTGGTAGCGCTCTTGAGTGTCGGCGGACGGGTCGACGATGGCCACGCCCTGCGCGCCGTCCAGCGCGATCAGCTCTCCGGTACGAACCTTGTCGAGAATACCCTCGACGCCGGACATCGCCGGGACTCCGAGTGAGCGCGCCAGGATGGCGGCATGCGATTCCGTGCCCCCAAGTTCCGTGACAAACCCCAGTATCCGACCGCGCTCCATCGAGGCGGTATCGCTGGCCCTGAGCTCTCGCGAAACCAGGATCATGGGTTGCGACAGGGGACAGTGGGCCCACACCCCGAGCATTCGCTCGATGACGCGCTTGCCTATGTCGCTGACGTCGAAGGAGCGATCTCGCAGATAGCGGTCTTCCGAGGCGGCGAGCACACCCGACACTCGCTTCATCTCCTCGGCGACCGCTGCCTCCGCGTTGATGAGATCCTCCCGAATGGACTTGAGGATGACCTCGAGCACGGACTTGTCCTCGAGGATCATCGAGTGCACGAGGAAGACGTCGGCCTTGTCCTGGCCGAGCTCTCTGGACACATGCTCGGCGTCGCGAAGGAGTTCCTTCTTGACGAGGGCGATGGCCTCTTGTAGACGCGCTATCTCCCCTTCCACTTCGGAAGGATCGATGCTGCGCACCTCGATCTCGTCGAGAATGTCGCCGTATACGAACGCGGGCGCGACCACGACGCCGGGTGAGACGGGCGTTCCTCGCAGGACGGCACGCCCCTCGGCGGTGACGGGACCGTCGAGTCGGTCGCCGCCCGAGATCGCTCCTCTGTCGTGTGAGTTCACAGACATCGCAGCTTCCTCAGAACGTGTGGAAAGGGCCGAGTCGTGGACGCCCCCGGAGGGAAAAGCCTGTGGACGCCCTAGGTCCGCACCTTCTTCACTGCCTGTAGTGCGGCCATGGCCACCGGGTCCCAGACCGGTGAGAAGGGCGGAGCGTAACTCATGTCGATGTCGGCAAGGTCCGCGACGGTCATCCGCGCGTGGAGCGCGGTGGCGATCGTGTCGATGCGCTTCCCCGCTCCTTCCCGTCCGATTATCTGACCGCCGAGCAGTCGCCCGCCTTCGGGCTCGAAGACCAGCTTGACGTGTATCTCGCCGCCGCCCGGATAGCCGTGCGCCTTTGTGAGGGACTTTATTCTGACCGATGCGGCGGTCAGTCCCTCTTCCGCGGCGGCACGCTCCGTCAGCCCCGTCTGCGCGACCTCGAGGCCGAACACCTTCGCGATGTTCGTCCCGGCCACGCCTCCGAACTGGGCGCTGCCCCCCACGGCATTCTCCCCCGCCAGCTTGCCCTGCTTGTTCGCGGTCGTCCCGAGCGGGATCCACACCGGGCGACGCGTCACCACGTGCATCGCCTCGGCGCAGTCCCCGGCCGCGAGGACCGAGGGCACGCTCGTTACCTGGCGGGCGTCCACCTTGATGGCGCCGGTTCTGCCCAGCTCCAGACCGGCGGCGGACGCAAGCCCCACCGAGGGACGGACACCGACGGAGACAAGCGCGAGATCCGCCTCCAGCCTCTGTCCGCCTGCAACTACGTAGCCAAGATCATGGGCGCCGTCTTGCGGCTCGAAGCCCTTGACGCCCGTCTCCTTCCGGACCATCACACCCATGGCGCGGAGCTCTCCCTCGACCAGCTCGCTCATGTCGGGATCGAACGTCGATAGAACAGTAGGAAGGAGCTCGATGACAGTCACCGTGATGCCGCGCGACGCCAGCGCCTCCGCCATCTCGAGGCCGATGTAGCCCGCGCCGACGACCGTTGCCTTCCTGACGCCGCCCGACTCCAACCGCTTGCGCAGATTCTCGCCGTCCGCCAGCGTGCGAAGCGTCGTCACGCCGGGTATATCGATACCCGGAAGATGCGGCTTCACGGCCGCCGCGCCGGTGGCGAGCACCAGGGCGTCGAAAGAAAGACTCCCATTGCTGCCGTCGGGTCCGCGGAAGGCCACCGTCCTCTTCACGGGATCCAGCGCCGTTACCTCGGTGTTGAGCCTGACGTCTATGCGACGTTCCTTCCGGAAGGAGTCCGCCTCGACGCGAACCAGACTGTCTCTGCTTGCGATGACACCCGACACGAAGTACGGAAGGAGACACGCGCCGTAGGACACGTCGCCCCCAGCCTCGAACGCGACGATCTCGACGTCGGGGCGGAGGCGTCTCGCGCGGCTCGCGGCGCTCATCCCGGCCGCGACACCTCCGACCACCACCAGACGTCCACCCTCTCGCATTGCGGGTGGCATGCGGTGCCCGCCTTTCTGTGTTCTTTCTCGGTTCGATGCCGGCTGCGCGACCGTCGCCACCCTCACACGACTAACACATCGAGCGTCCATCCGCAAGACCGGCGACCCCGTGGATCTCGGCCTTCACGACGATCTCATCGTCCGCGTCGGTCACCAAGGTAGTGCGTAGTAGTTTCACAAGATGGAGTTATTCGTCGGAGCTCTCACACTCCCTGATCGCGGCGATCAGGCGTTCATGCATGTCGCTGGGCAGGGTCTTTCGGCGGGTCTGTCTGTGCAGAATGATCGTGCGCTCGAACGTGTGGACGAGAGCCCGGGCCCTCTCGCAGTACTCAAGGTGCAGCATGAATTCCACCTCGAGCTCTTCGTCGAGCTCGCCGTCGAAGTGTTCCGACAGGCACTGAACGAATCTCTTGCAGTCGTCTACGTGTGACACCGTCCCTGGGTCCCTTCTATCGACTGCCCGTCGCCGCCGCGGCCGGCCGACCGTTGTGACCGGCCGGCTGCGGCGCGAATCCTTGCGCGAATCTCTATTGTGAGAGGACCGGGCCTACTAAGCGGGCTCTTCCTCCGAACGTCCGCCCATGTGCCTGGCCAGGAACCTCTCCGCGTCACCATAAAACCTAAGCCTGTTCTCCGGCTTCGCAAACCCGTGCCCTTCATCCTCGAAGACGATGTACTCGACCTCGAGACCGTTGGCCCTCATGGCCTCGACGAACTGGTCCGACTCCGCCTGCACGACGCGCACGTCATTGGCGCCCTGCGCGACGAGCATGGGAATCTTGACCTGGTCAACACTGAACAGCGGTGAGCGCGATCTCAGGAATTCCTCTTCCGTCCTCGGGTCGCCCACGCGATTGTACATCATCTCGATCATCGTGCTCCAGTAGGGCGGAATCGTGCTGAGGAAGCTGATGAGGTTGCTCGGCCCCATCATCGGAACGGCGCAGCAGAAGAGGTCGGGCGTGAAGGTCGCTCCGGCGAGCGCCGCGTAGCCTCCGTACGACGCGCCGTAGATGGCGACTAGATCGGGATCGGCGACGCCCTGGTCGATAGCCCAGTTGACGGCGTCGACCAGATCGTCCTGCATCTTCCCGCCCCACTCCTTGTCACCGGCGTTCAGGAACTCCTTGCCGTAACCGGTCGAGGCGCGGAAGTTCACCTGAAGGCAGACGTAGCCGCGGTTCGCCAGCCACTGTGCCTCGGGGTTATAGCCCCACGTGTCGCGGGCCCACGGACCGCCGTGGACGTTGAGGACCATCGGCAGGTTCCTGCGCTCCACGTCCGGCGGGTACGTGATGTAGCCGTGGATGGTCAGCCCGTCACGAGACTCGAATGAGATGGGCTCGACCGGCACCAGGTCGTAGTCCTCGAGGTCGGGCTTGTGCACGAACAGGAATTCTCCCTGCTTCGTGCCCCTGTCGTAGCTGTAGTACGACACCGGACCGTCGTCCTTCATGAAGGCCACGATCCACGTGTCGTAGTCGTTGTCGTAGCTCGTGATGCTGAAGTCGCCGTTGTCCAGCCTCGATATGGCCTCGAAATCCTGACCGACCCCGTCGTCGAGGATCATCCACTCGTTGCGAGCCTTCGTGAACGCCACGGCCTCGATCTCGTAGGTGTCGGGGTTGATGACGACGTCGCTGACATCGTAGGTCGGATCCTCGGCAATAATCTCGAGTTCGCGCGTCTCGAGGTCCAGCCGAACTAGACGGCCCGCATTCGCGTTCCGGGAGTCGATCATGTATATGGACCCGCCGTCCTTGGTGAATCCGAGCGGGCTGCTGACCATGTTGTCCTCGTCACCCCACGTGACGAGCGTCTCCCACGTGGCGGCGTCAGCGCTCTCGCGGTACAGGAGCTCGGTGTCGCCGGTCGGACCCATCGCGAGCGCTGCCCGCACTTCGAGGTTGAAGTCCGTGAGGTAACCGACGATGTTCCCAGGGTTCCTGGCCACGAGCGTCAGCTCGCCCGTGTCGAGTTCGAGTCGGTAGACGTCGTGAAGGCGGGGGTCCTGCTGGTTCATCGAGATGAGCATCGTGTTCGGATGATGCTTGCCGTAGTCGAGGATGCGAACCTGAACGCCTTCATAGGGCGTCAGTTCGCGGGTCTCCCCGCTCTCGATGTTGACGGAATAGAGAAGCCAGTTCTCGTCTCCGCCGGCATCCTGTAGATAAAGGATGTTCTCGCTGTCCTGAGCCCAGAGATAGCGGAACACGCCACGGTTGTCATCGTGCGTGACCGCGCGGTCGTCGTCCTCCCCTATCGTCTTGACCCAGACATTGAGGACGTCATTGTCCGGAGCGATGTAAGCCATGCGCTCGCCGCTCGGAGAGATCTTCGCCCGCGCCTTCTCGGGATTTCCGAAGAGGACGGTCCGGGGGATGATCCTGGTTTCGCTGCCGCCGCACGACGTCAGGGCCAGCGTGATCCCTGCTAGAAGCACCGCGGCCAGCACCAAAGCGATCGGTCCTGCGTATCTTCTGCTCATCTGTCCTCTCCTCGTCAGCGTGGGTCGTCAGGACCACTCGTTCACTACCGGCCGTCGGTGCCCGTCGTGGTCCCGTGCGCCTCAGTTCCGCGATCGAAATAGTCCGACAGCTTTCCTCTCAGAAACAGGCGCGCGCGGTGAAGCCTGGACTTCACGGCGGGAACGGAGAGTCCCAGCGCGTCCGCGGTGTCGGTGGTCGAAAGACCGTGCACGTCTCGCATGAGAAAAACGATACGGTTGTCCGGGTCGAGTTCGTTGACGTGCCGCACCAGCACGTCCGACAGCTCGTTGTTCATCACATCGGCGCGCGGGTCGGTCGTCCAGTCCGTGAGGTCTCTCGTGACGTCCCCCTCGTCGAGCTCGACCGGCCGGTCCAGTGAAACCGTGTCCAGCTTCTTCTTGCGGATTCTCATCAGGCTTTCGTTGTAGGCGATCCGGTACAGCCACGTCGAGAAGCGCGCCTCCTCGCGGAATCCGGGCAGCGCCTTGAAGGCCTTGATGAACACCTCCTGAAGACAATCCTCGGCGTCCTCCTGATTGCCTAGCATCTTGAGGCACAGCCCGTAGACTTTCGCCTCGTTCCGCTCCACGAGTTCCCCGAACGCCTCGGAGTCTCCCGCTTTGGCGCTCTTGACGAGTTCGGTATCGGAGGGAAGTTGTTGTGCCGTCATGGCTGCTCCAAAGACAAGAGCGAGTCAGGGTAGGTCTGGTCACCGCCGGAGGTCACGTCCATCGGTCAGTACCAGTCACCCCCGAGCGAGCGAGTTCCGAATTCCTCGCGCGCGATCTGGGCGACGAGCCGGGGTACCGCCCTGGCCGCGGTCATGTCCGACTCAGCAGTGGTTCTCAGGCTCTCACCGAGCTCTATCGCGTAGATGGATATCTCCATAGGGATACCGATGCTCTTCGGACCCTCGAGGCGGACGGTCGCCCGGTATTCCATGTCGCTCGGACCGTCGGTTCGGGGAACAAGGTCCAGGTCGGACAGCCCCAATCTTCGGAGTTCCCCGACGTCGCCTTGACCTGTCCTGATACAGTCGACAACCACGACCTTATCGTAACCGGCCGCAATGTCGAAGAGGTTCATCGATGTCTCGTACGCCTCAATGATGTCGACGTCGGGGTCCGCCAGCATGGCGTACAGGCCGCGCGCCACGTCCAGACCGACGCGCTCGCCCTCGAAACCCCTGCTGCCGAGCCCCAGGATGAGAGTCCTCATCGTCCACCGCCCCTCCCTTGTGACACGCCGGCTGGTGCGCCGGTTGGCTATGCCAGAAGCTCTATCTTCTTCTCGACCGTCGAGGCCCGCCTGTACTCCGGCAGTAGCATCGGTGAGACCTTGGTCGGCTCGATGCCCGCCGACTGCAGGGCCACGTGATATTCCTTCAGGTGAGCGAGACCGAGGGCGCCCGCGGTCTTGATGCCGGCCGCCCGTGCGGCGGCGGCCACGCCGGCCCTCCGTCCGAAAACAACCACGTCCAGAAGCGAGTTGCCCATCAGCCGGTTGGTGCCGTGTACGCCGCCCGCAACCTCTCCGGCCGCGTAGAGACCCTTGACGGGTGTCGCGCACTGGTCGTCTATTTCGAGTCCGCCGTTCTGGTAGTGCTGCGTCGGGTAGATGAGGATCGGGTGCTTGGCCATGTCGATGCCGAACCGCTCGTACTGGCGGTACATCGCGGGCACACGCGCTTTGACCGAGCCCTCGCCCAGCTTCGTCTCGATGACGACCGTGTCCAGCCAAACCGCCGGCTGCCCGGATGGCGTGACCACTCCCTTGCTCCGCCCCGCGCACTCGCGGATAACGGCGGCCGCCTCGACGTCCCTTGTCTCGAGCTCGTAGACGAAGCGATCGCCATCGATGTTGGTGATCTGTCCGCCGATGCTCCTCACCTTCTCCGTTACCAGGAGACCGAGGATCTGCTCCGGGTAGGCTGCTCCCGTCGGGTGGTACTGTATCGTGTTCATGTACCGGAGCGGTGCGCCGACGCGATATCCGAGCACGAGACCGTCGCCGGTGGCTCCGTAGTGATTCGAGGTCGGGAAGCCCATCACGTGGAGACGCCCGCCGCCGCCGGTGGCGAGGATGGTGGTCTTCGCCCTGACGATGAGGTACTCCTGCGTTTCCATGTTGTAGAGCACGGCGCCCGTGACCCTGCCGCCGTCGGTCAGAAGCTCGTAGACCGAAGCGAACTCGACGATCGGGATGTCGCGGTTGATCAGCTCGTCCTTCAGGGTCTTCATGATCTCACCACCCGTGAAGTCGCGCGCGGCGTGCATACGCTTGCGCGAGGTGCCGCCGCCGTGGATGGTAATCATCGTGCCGTCGCTATCCTTGTCGAACATCACGCCGAGCTTCTCGAGCCACGAGATGACCTCCGGCGCGTCCATCACGAGCGCCCGGGCCAGCTTCGGGTCGTTCTTGTAGTGGCCGCCACCCAGCACGTCAAGGTAGTGGATCGCCGGCGAGTCGTTGGGCTTGTCGGCGCCTTGGATCCCGCCCTGCGCCATCACTGTGTTGGAGTCACCCACGCGCAGCTTCGTGACCAGAAGCACGTCGGCGCCCTGCTCGGCCGCCACGAGCGCGGCGGACGCCCCCGCACCACCACCGCCCACCACCAGAACGTCCACATCGAAGTCGACTTGTGAGAGGTCGAACTTGTCCGGGTCCAGAGCGCTGTATGCCTCCAGGACGTCGGCGTACTCGACGGGCGTGCGATCGCCCCTAGACGGTCCGACCTTGAGCTCACGGAAGACCTCATCCTTGTAGTCCGGATGGAAGCCCTCGAGCAGCTCCTGTTTGGCGTCCGGGGAGAGAAGCGGGAACTTCTCGTCCAATCGCTTCCCGCGGGTCGCCTCCACACGCTTTATCAGTTCCAGCAGTTCAGGTGTGTACAAACCCACGTCCTCCTAGTCTCGCGGCTCCATGTCCCGATTATTGTAGAGCTCGGCCAGCTCGGCCTGCTTCATCTTGGCAAGTTTGTCCATCTCGGCGTTGAACGCTCCGTCCGCGACCTCCTGCAGCCGGTCCTCGAGGTGCTGCGCGGGGGGCGCGATGTGGCGCGAGTAGAGCCTGCGGCACAAGAGCGCGACCTGATACTGCACTATCTCGGCCGGGCACCTCGACGCGCAGAGTCCACAGAGGAGACAGTCGAACGACAGGTCGGCCGCCTTGGCGATGTCACCCCTGAGCGCGGCCTGGATGTACTCCATAACCTCGATGTCCTGAGGACAGGCCTTGGTGCAGGTGTTGCACGCGAGGCAACGGAAGACCTCCGGGTAGAGCGAGAGTATCGCGGCGGAGGTCGCTTTGAGGTCCTCGATGTCGTAGATCGCTTTGTTGCCCGGGAAGAACGGCATCTCCGCCAGGTACATCTGGTCCTGCACCAGTTCCTGGCAGGCGAGACCGACCTTGAGGCGGTAGTCGTCCTTCGTCCGGTAGACGGTTCCACAGGCGCCGCAGAACGCTCCCCTGCACCCACAACCCCTCACGAACCGGTAGCCCGCGTACTCCATTGCCTTCATGATGGTGAGGTCTCCGGGGACCTCGTAGGGCTTCCCCATCACGTAGATGGTGACCATCTTCTCTGCCATCGCGTCACATCCCCCTTGTGTCGTACGTCTGATGTCAGTCCGGTGTTGCCGGCCGCGCGGTTTCCCGCCCCTACTTCGCGGGCTCGGCCACCTTCGCCTTGTCGGTTAGCCCCAGCTCCAGAGGCCCCAGCCCCTTGACCTCGTCGACGAAATCGGACATCACGTGAACCAGCTTCTCGCCCTCGGCGGCGGAGATCCACTCGAGGTGCAGACGCTCGGGCTCGATGCCCATGTCCTCGAGCATGCGCTTCAGGAACTGAACGCGCCGCATGGTCTTGTGGTTCCCCTCTTCGTAGTGACAGTCGCCGGGATGACATCCACCGACCAGCACGCCGTCGGCGCCTTCGCGGAACGCCCAGAGGACGTGCTGCGGATCGATGCGGCCCGTGCAGTTCACGCGCACGACCACACCGTTCGGCGGGTACTGCTTCCTTGAGGTGCCGGCGAGGTCCGCGCCGGCGTACGTGCACCACTTGCAGAAGAAACAGACGATCCTCGGTTCGAACATGTCAGACCTCCAGGGCGGCCGAGACCATTTTGTAGAG
>JBDRFG010000014.1:0-12858 GCA_043819135.1 Candidatus Eiseniibacteriota bacterium
GGAGATGGTGATGCCGGGCGACAACGTGGAGCTGTTGATCGAGCTCATCACACCGATCGCGATGGAAGAGGGTCTCCGGTTCGCCATCCGTGAGGGCGGCAGAACCGTCGGCGCCGGCACCATCACACAGATCATCGAGTAGCGAGAGCGCCGCGGGGGACTGACCGTGCGAGAGATAGTGGTGCTCGCTTGCCAGAAGTGCAAGCGACGCAATTACACATACACGAAGAACAAACAGAAACATCCGGACCGCCTGGAGTACAAGAAGTACTGTCGCTTCTGCAATAAGCACACTGTGCATAAGCAGACGCGCTAGGCGCTCTCACAGATTCTGGTGAGCAGATCCCGTTTGCGCGGGCCGGGAGTTGGGCCACTGCGGCCTGAATCCCGCGGCCAAAAGGTAGTCCGCCGAGCAAGCTCGTGCAGGCCTGTAGCTCTAATTGGTTAGAGCGCCGGTCTCCAAAACCGGATGTTGGGGGTTCGAGTCCCTCCAGGCCTGCCACAGTCTGCGCTCCTCAGGCGTCCGGTGAGGTGGATATGTTTCAGAGGCTAGTCAAGTTCATCAAGGAAGTTCGGAACGAGCTCAAGAGGGTCTCGTGGCCCTCGAAAGACGAGATTCGCGGTTCAACGACCGTGGTCATCGTCATCGTTCTGATTCTTGCGGTGTTCATTGGCCTCGTCGACCGGGCGCTTTCCTTCCTGGTAAGCATCGTCTTCGGTTAGACGCGAGCCGACACTGTCGTCCCTTGGGCTGACTGCTGGGAGTGGTCTGCAGTGAAGCTATGGTATGCGATACATACGTACTCCGGACATGAGTTCAAGGTCCGTGGGAAGCTCCAGAAGACGATCACGACCTCCGGTCTGGACGACCGCTTCGGTCAGATAATCGTCGCGACCGAGGAGTTCGTAGAGATGAAGGACGGGAAGAGGAAGACCTCGGAGCGGAAGCTCTTCCCGGGTTATCTCCTTATAGAGATGGAGATGGATGACCAGACGCGCTTCCTCGTGACCAATACGCAGGGCGTGTCATCGTTCATAGGCACGACCTCGGGGCCCGGCCAGCAGGAGAAGGTCCCCGAGCCTCTCCTTCAGGAGGACATCGACAGGATCCTGGGGAGAATCGAGCGCAAGCCGACGAAGGAGCGTGCGGAGATCCCGTATCAGGTCGGGGAGCAGGTGTGCGTCGTCGACGGGCCCTTCTCCGGCTTCACGGGGCTCATAGACGAGGTCGACGGCGAGCGCGGCAAGGTCAAGGTCATGGTCTCGATCTTCGGTCGCGCGACACCCGTCGAGCTCGACTTCCTTCAGGTGGAGTCGACCTGAGAGAGCTACAAGAGGGAGAACAATGGCGAAGAAGATTATCGGAACCGTCAAGCTTCAGATCCCCGCAGGGCAGGCGACGTCCGCGCCGCCGGTCGGCCCGGCACTGGGTCCGTACGGGATGGACATTGGCGGGTTCTGCAAGCAGTTCAACTCGAAGACCCAGGGTCAGCCCGGAATGATCATCCCGATCGTGCTCACGGTCTACAAGGACAGGACGTTCACCTTCATCACCAAGACGCCGCCCGCGTCGGTACTTCTCAGGAAGGCCGCGGGCCTCGCGAAGGGTTCGGGCGTTCCGAATCGCGACAAGGTCGGGAAGGTCACTCGAGCGCAGCTTCTGGAGATCGCGAAGATCAAGGCGGTGGACCTGAACGCTGCTGACGACGCGGCCGCCATGCTGATGATCGCGGGAACGGCCAGGAGCATGGGCATCGAGGTCGTCGGTTAGGTGGAAGTGGTTGCGCCCCCAATAAGCGGGGGCGGGCGTTACCGCGCGGGAATGCGGGAGGGCACTCACAGAGAGCGTCCGACGAAAGGACAGGATTGCATGAAGCACAGCAAGCGCTACACAGGGTTGGCGGAGAAGGTGAAGGCGGGAGGTCCCTACGCGCTCGACGAGGCCCTCGAGCTTCTCAAGGCCACCGCCGGCGCCAAGTTCGACGAGACCGCGGAAGTCGTCTTCCGACTGGGAGTCGACCCGAGGCACTCCGACCAGCAGGTCCGCGGGACCGTGGTCATGCCCCACGGAACCGGGCAGACGGTGAAGATCCTGGTTCTGGCGAAGGGCGAGAAGGTCGCCGAGGCCGAGGAGGCCGGTGCGGACTTCGTCGGCGCCGAAGAATACATCGAGAAGATCAAGGGTGGCTGGCTCGAGGCCGACACGGTCATAGCCACGCCGGACATGATGAAGGACGTCGGCAAGCTGGGCAAGATCCTGGGTCCGAGGGGGCTCATGCCCAATCCCAAGACCGGTACCGTGACCTTCGACATCGCCAAGGCCGTCAGCGACGCCAAGGCCGGAAAGGTCGAGTACCGCACCGACAAGACCGCCAATGTGCACGTCGTATTCGGCAAGGCTTCTTTCGAGTTGGACAAGCTCAAGGGTAACCTCCTCGAACTGACGCGCGAGGTCCTGCGCGCCAAGCCTCCGGCCGCCAAGGGCATCTACATGAAGAAGATAAGCATCAGCACGACCATGGGGCCGGGCATCGGCCTCGACATCGGTTCGCTAATCGACGCGTCCAAGCAGTAGTCCCATCGACTCGGGACTTCGGGAGACAAGGACCAGGAAATGCCACTGACGAGAGCACAGAAGGAAACCCGCCTCAAGGAGCTCAGGAAGCAGCTGGAGTCGAAGACGTCCGTACTGCTCGGTGATTTCACCGGCATGGACGTGGCCACTGCCACTGAGATCCGCTCGCGGTTCCGCGAGGCGAAGGTTGAGTATCGGGTCGTGAAGAACTCCCTGGCGAAGCTGGCCATGGACGAGACGGGGTTCAGCGCGCTGACGGAGCACCTGACAGGTCCGAACGGATTCGTGATGACCGACGGGGACGCGGCGGCCGCTGCCAAGATCATGGTCGAGTTCGAGAAGAGCAGGAAGACGCCGCAGATACGACCCGGCCTCATAGACTCGGTCATCGTTACAGCGGCGGAGATCCGCAGGCTCGCGGAACTGCCGTCGAGAGAGGTCCTGCTCGCGCAGATAGCCGCAGGCTTCCAGGCTCCCGTCACAGGGCTGGCGCGGCTTCTCCACGAACTGTCGAGGAAGCTGGTCGCCACGCTCGACGCGGTGGCGAAGCAGAAGGGCGCCACGTCAGGCGCCTGAGCCGGAATTCAAAGGCCTCCTGTCGGTCACAATGGGCCGGCCGCATCGGGGGAACGGTGAATGACCCCGGAGCATGTCTGGGCTTTAGCCCCGGAGCCGACAGAGGCAATTGGTAGCAGATGAAGGCAGCAGTAGAATGATGTGACAGCAGCACACTGGACGATACTAGAGCAGTAGACACGTCGGAGGTGGATGAGATGGCAGACGAGAAGAACGAAGTCGTGGAGACGGCCGCAGAGCCGAAGGCCGAAGAGAAGAAGGCCGCTCCCAGCAAGAACATCGAGAAGATCCTTGAGTCCATCGAGAAGATGACCGTTCTCGAGATGGCCGAGCTGGTCAAGGCCCTCGAGGACAAGTTCGGCGTATCCGCCGCGGCTCCCATGGCCATGATGGCCGCCCCCGCCGCCGGCGCAGCCGCAGGGGGTGGTGACGAAGAGAAGACCGAATGGGACGTCGTCCTTTCCGAGACGGGCGAGAAGAAGTTCCAGGTCGTGAAGGTCATTCGTCAGGTCACCGACCTCGGTCTCAAGGAAGCCAAGGAACTCGTGGACAACCCCGGCCAGGTCGTCAAGAAGGACATTTCGAAGGGCGAGGCCGAGGAAGTCAAGAAGAAGCTCGAAGAGGCCGGAGCCAAGGCCGAGATCAAGTAGCGCACGTGCCAGGCCCTCGCGGTTGCCGCGGGCCCGGGAATCCGGTGTCCCGCCACGGAGCTTTCGAGCTCGAGATCGCGGGGTCTGGCGCGAGCCGTTCGACCGGGTGGCCTCTGGTAACGTATCGCCGGTCGGGCAAGTTCTGGAAGTGCGGATGTCTGGAAGTACGAGCGCATCCATTCCCTTGATGGAGGGTGAGAGAGCATTGATGGGACCCCGAGTCATAGAGAGAAAAGTCTTCTCCAAGTTCCCGGTCGAGCAGGAACTTACGATGCCGAACCTGCTGGACGTTCAGCTCGCGTCCTTCAAGGCGTGCCTCGGCACGGGTAGGTCGGACGATGGGGAGGCTTCGGGACTGGATGAGATCTTCAGGAAGTTCTTTCCTGTGGAAGGGCATCAGGGGACCTACACCCTCGAGTACAAGGGCTTCAGGCTGGGGCAGCCGAAGCACACGCTCCAGGAGTGCCGGGAGCGAAACCTGACGTTCGAAGCCCCGCTGAAGGCAACCCTGAGGCTCGTCAGGTGGGAGCCGAGAGACAAGGGAGCGCGGAAGTTCCTCGAGGCCGAGGAGTCCGAGATCTATCTCGGCGACATCCCTCTGATCACCGAGCGCGGGACGTTCATCGTCAACGGCGCGGAGAGGGTCATCGTCAGTCAGCTCCATAGGTCGCCCGGCGTGTTCTTCCAGGACAAGATCCATCCGAACGGGACAAGGCTCTACTTCGCGAAGATAATCCCGTACCGCGGGACCTGGGTCGAAGTCAGGATGGGCATCAAGGACGAGATGTTCATCAGGACCGACAGACGCCACCAGTTCCGGATGTCTACGTTCCTGCGAGCGCTTGGCTACTCGCGCGACGAGGACATTCGCAGTCTCTTCTACGAAAAGGAGACCGTGGAGCTGCCGTCAAGCAGGCCGACTCGCGCGCTGGCGCCGTGCGGCCGTTTGTTCGCGGCACGAGTGGTCGACGAGGAGACCGGCGAGGTGGTGGGCGAGCCCGGTGACGTGATCGAGCCGAAGCATATCAAGACTCTGAGGGACATGGGCGCCACCACGGTCGACGTGCGCGTGACCGAGAAGGCGCGGATCCTCGCCCGCAAGGACGAGGAGAGGGACGAGGAGCTCGTGGGACGGATCGTGTCCCAGACTTACAAGCATCCGGACACGAAGGAGATCGTCGTCAAGAACGACGAGAAGCTCACCCTGACGGTCATCCAGCTCCTGAGGAAGGCCGGCATCCGTGAGATCGAACTCGTCAAGATAGACCCCGTCGACATCAAGGTCATCGATGCGACGCTCTTGCGCGAGAAGACGCACTCCGAAGAAGAGGCTCTTCAGGAGATCTACAAGACGATGAAGGGCGGCAATCTGCCGTCGATCGAGGCCGGGCGCGAGCTGGTCGACAAGATGTTCTTCGACCCCAACCGCTACGATCTCAAGAACGTCGGGCGCTACAAGATCAACGAGCAGCTCGGCATCTCGAATGAGGATGTTCCGCTCGACACCATCTGCCTGACGCACCGCGACTTCATCGAGACCATCAGAGCCGTGCTTGAGGTAGTCAAGGGCAAGCGGGAGACCGACGACATCGACCATCTGGGCAACAGGCGAGTCCGATCTGTGGGCGAGCTTCTCGAGAACCAGCTCTCCGCCGGCCTGTCGCGCATGGTCAGGGTCATCAAGGACCGCATGTCGACCGGCGACGCTGAGGAGCTGGACCTGGCGACCCTGGTCAACTCCAGACCAATCTCGGCCGTTGTCCGAGCGTTCTTCGGCTCGAACCAGCTTTCGCAATTCATGGAGCAGACCAACCCCCTCGCCGAGCTCACGCACAAGCGGAGGCTCTCCGCGCTCGGTCCGGGCGGTCTCACGAGAGAAAGGGCCGGGTTCGAGGTCAGGGACGTCCACTTCAGCCATTACGGACGGATGTGCCCGATCGAGACGCCCGAGGGGCCGAACATCGGTCTCATCAGCTCGCTCTCGACATACGGACGTATCAACGACTACGGCTTCATCGAGACGCCGTACTACAGACTGAAGAAGGGCGTGGTCACGAGTGAGATCGAGTTCCTGACGGCGTCTGAAGAGGACAACTGCATCATCGCCCAGGCGGGCGAGCCGCTCGACTCGGGCAGGAAGATCCAGGAGGAGTCGCTCCTGGCTCGACACAGGGACGACTTCCCGACGGTGCCGCGCGAGGACATCCAGTACATGGATGTCTCGCCGAAGCAGCTGGTTTCCGCGGCGGCGGCTCTGATCCCCTTCCTCGAGCACGACGACGCGAACCGAGCGCTGATGGGATCGAACATGCAGCGGCAGGCGGTTCCTCTCGTCAAGACCGAGTCCCCGCTTGTGGGCACCGGCCTCGAGCACCGCGTGGCGGTCGACTCGGGCGCGGTCACGACGGCGAAGCACGCGGGCGTGGTGGAGAGCGTCGATGCCGACCACATCGCCATTCGGCACAGCGACACGCTGGACGGTTCGGAGGCGGTGGACGAGTACCCGCTCAGGAAGTTCCAGCGGACGAACCAGAACACGTGCATCAACCAGCGTCCCATGGCCAGAGTCGGTCAGCACGTGGAGGTCGGCGGCATCATAGCCGACGGACCTTCCACGAAGGACGGAGAGCTGGCCCTGGGCGCCAATCTACTCGTCGCGTTCATGCCCTGGGAAGGCTACAACTTCGAGGACGCGATCCTCGTGTCCGAACGGATCCTGAAGCACGACCGCCTTACGTCTATACACATCGAGGAGTTCGAATCTCAGGTCCGCGAGACCAAGCGGGGCATGGAGGAATTCACCCCGGAGATTCCGAACGTCAGTGAGGAGCGACTGAAGAACCTCGACGAGGAAGGCCTCGTGCGGGTAGGCGCGCGCGTGTCGGCCAGCGATATCCTGATCGGCAAGGTGACGCCGAAGGGCGAGACCGAACTGACGCCGGAAGAGAATCTGCTTCGCGCGATCTTCGGCGACCGCGCCGGCGACGTGAGAGACACGTCTCTCAAGGCGCCGCCGGGCATGAACGGCATCGTGATCGACACGATCCTGTTCTCCCGACGCGCCAGGGACGAGCGAGGCAAGAAGGTCGTTCAGAAGGACATAGACAAGATCAGATCCGAGTCCCGCACCGCCACGAAGCGCCTCGAGAGGGAGCGCGAGAAGCGCATCTTCGGACTCATCGAGGGACTGAGGACCAAGTCGCTGCGAGATTCCAAGACGAGCGAACTCGTCATCCGTGCCGGACGCAAGGTCAACGAAGAGGTGATGGGCCTTCTCAAGCTCGATCGTCTCGACTGGGAAGACGGCGTCGTCGTCGACGAGAAGATCAATGCGAAGGTCAGAGCTCTATACAACGAGTACCGCGACCGGCTTGAGTTGATCGAGCCCCAGCGCGACAGGAACATCGAGAGGGTCAAGCTCGGTGAGGACCTGCCGCGCGGCGTCGTCAAGCTCGCCAAGGTGTACGTCGCAACCAAGCGCAAGCTTCAGGTGGGCGACAAGGTGGCGGGACGGCATGGCAACAAGGGAGTCGTGGCGAAGATCATGGCGGAAGAGGACATGCCGTGTCTCCCCGACGGGACGCCCGTAGACATCGTGCTGAATCCGCTGGGCGTGCCATCACGTATGAACCTGGGACAGATTCTGGAGACACATCTGGGCTGGGCCGCGCACGAGCTTGGTTACCTGGCCGCGACACCTGTGTTCAACGGCGCGTCCATCGAAGGCATCAAGGCCGAACTTAAGAGAGCCGGACTGCCGCAGTCGGGCAAGACGATCCTCTACGACGGCCGCACCGGAGAGCCGTTCCATCACCCTGTGACCGTGGGCTACATCTACACGATGAAGCTCCTGCATCTGGTGGACGACAAGATCCACGCGCGTTCCATCGGCCCCTACTCGCTCGTGACGCAGCAGCCGCTTGGCGGCAAGGCCCAGTTCGGCGGGCAGCGTTTCGGGGAGATGGAGGTCTGGGCGCTCGAGGCCTACGGAGCATCGCACACGCTGCAGGAGCTACTGACGGTAAAGTCTGACGACGTGATCGGCAGATCCAAAACGTACGAAGCGATTGTCAAAGGGCAGGATCCACCACAACCGGGTACGCCTGCTTCGTTCGACGTTCTCATCCGGGAGCTTCAGAGTCTCGGGCTGGACGTCACGCTGGTTAAGGAATAGGTCCTGTCTAGGAGGTAGGTCGGTGTATTTCGGCGTCTTCGACGAGCACAAGGGGCCTCAGGAGTTCAAGGCGATCCAGATCAGGCTCGCCTCGCCCGAGGCCATACGGAGTTGGTCACACGGCGAAGTGACGCTTCCCGAGACGATCAACTACCGGTCCTTCAAGCCTGAGAAGGGCGGCCTGTTTTGTGAGCGCATATTCGGGCCGGTCAAGGACTGGGAGTGCAACTGCGGGAAGTATCGGCGCATCAGGTACCGCGGAATGATATGCGAGAACTGCGGCGTGGAGGTCACGCAGTCCAAGGTCCGCCGTGAGCGCCTCGGACACATCGAGCTCTCGGTTCCGGTGGCGCACGTGTGGTTCTTCCGGGGCAATCCGAACATCATCGGGCGGCTGCTGGACATGAAGCGCCGCGACCTCGAGCGAGTGCTCTACTACGAGTCGTACCTCGTGCTGGATCCGGGCAAGAGCGACCTCAAGGTCGGTGAGCTTCTGTCCGGTGAGACAATGGCCGAGTTCGCGACCGCTCCGGACCTGGAGGTTCGGGCGCAGATGGGCGCTTCCGCCATCGCGGAACTGCTGAAGTCCGTCGTAGTCGAGGACTGCTACAACGAGCTGCGCGCGGCTGCAAGAGACACGGGCACGACCAAGCAGGCGAAGAAGAAGGCCCTGAAGAGACTGCAGGTCTTCGACTCCTTCCGAGGGTCGGGCAACGAGCCTTCGTGGACGGTCATGGATGTCATTCCGGTTCTTCCGCCAGACCTCCGTCCGCTGGTTCCGCTCGAGGGTGGGCGTTTCGCGACATCGGACCTGAACGACCTCTACAGAAGGGTCATCTACAGGAACAACAGGCTCAAGAGCCTGCTCAAGATAAAGGCGCCTGAGATCATCCTCCGGAACGAGAAGCGGATGCTCCAGCAGGCGGTGGACGCACTCTTTGACAACGGCAGAGGTTCCAGGGCCGTGCGCGGCCGCGGCCGCAGAGTTCTCAAGTCCCTGTCGCATCTGCTCAAGGGCAAGAAGGGCCGCTTCCGCCAGAACCTGCTCGGCAAGAGAGTCGACTACTCCGGACGTTCGGTCATTGTGGTCGGTCCCGAGCTCAGGCTGCACCAGTGCGGTATTCCGAAGACGATGGCGCTCGAGCTCTTCTCTCCGTTCATCGTGAGGAGGCTCCAGGAACTCGGTCACGCTCAGACGGTCAAGGCGGCGAAGAACCTTATAGACAGGCGCACGCCGGAGGTCTGGGACGCGCTCGAGGACGTCATCACGGACCATCCCATCTTCCTGAACCGTGCTCCGACGCTGCACCGCCTTGGCATTCAGGCGTTCGAGCCGATCCTGGTCGAGGGCAAGGCCATCAGGATCCACCCGCTCGTGTGCTCGGCTTTCAACGCCGACTTCGACGGTGACCAGATGGCGGTCCACGTGCCCTTGAGCTTCGAGGCGCAGGTGGAGTGCCGCGTGCTCATGCTTTCGGTCAACAACATCCTGCTGCCGGCGGACGGAAGGCCCGTTGCGTCGCCGTCGCAGGACATCGTACTCGGGTGCTACTTCCTGACGAAGGCGGTCGCGGATGAGCCCGACGCAAAGAAGATGAAGGCCTTCGCGACATCGGACGAGGTAGTCTTCGCGCTGGACAACGACGCCGTCGGTCTGCACGACTGGGTCAAGGTGAGACTCAACGGCAAGACGAAGATTACGACACCGGGTCGCGTGCTGTTCAACGAGGTGCTTCCCGTGGAGCTCAGGTTCGTCAATCAGGCGATGGACGGTGGGAAGCTCAGGGATCTGGTCGGCAAGTGCCACCGCATGCTTGGTCAGGAGGCGACCGCGGACGTGCTGGACCACCTGAAGGACGCGGGCTTCCACTACGCGACGCTTGGTGGGATCACCATCGGCATCGATGACGTGCTCGTGCCGCCTCAGAAGAAGGAAATTCTGGCGATCGCACAGAAGGAAGTCGACAGGATCGCTCGCTACTATCGCGACGGCGTCATCACGGACACCGAGCGCTACAACAGAGTGGTCGACACGTGGACGCACGCGGCCAGCGACGTCGCCGACGCCATGTCGGCGGAAATGGCGCAGGCGAGCGGCGGGTTCAACCCGATCCACATGATGGCCGACTCGGGCGCACGAGGTTCGAAGGACCAGATTCGCCAGCTCGCCGGAATGCGAGGACTGATGGCCAAGCCGGCGAAGAGGCTGGTCGGCCAGATGGGCGAGATCATCGAGTCGCCCATCCGCTCGAACTTCCGCGAGGGGCTGACTGCTCTCGAGTACTTCATTTCGACGCACGGAGCCCGTAAGGGTCTGGCCGACACGGCGCTCAAGACCGCGGACGCGGGCTACCTGACCAGGAGGCTCGTCGACGTTGCTCAGGAGATCGTCATCTCCGAGATAGACTGCGGCACCTCCCGCGGCACGCTGACCACTGCCCTTATAGAGGCGGGCAAGGTGGTCGAGCCGCTGCACGAGAGAGTGCTGGGCAGGGTCGTGGCCGAGGAAGTGATAGACCCGGCCACCAAGGAGGTTCTCGTCAGGCGCAACGAGCTGATCGACGAGGAGGCCACCGAGAAGCTGCACAACATGAACATCGAGGAGGTCGTCATCCGCTCGGTGTTGACGTGCGAATCGCCTCGCGGCGTCTGCGCGGCGTGCTACGGGCGCAACCTCGGTAACGGTCGGATGGTCGAGATCGGCGAGGTCGTAGGTATCGTCGCGGCGCAGTCCATCGGCGAGCCCGGGACGCAGCTGACGCTGCGGACCTTCCACATCGGCGGAACGTCCGGCCGAATCGCGGAGAGCTCGAAGCGCGAGGCGGCGGCACCCGGCACCATCAGGCTGCCTTTCGACGCGTCGAGGATTCTCAAGACCGACAAAGACGGGAACAGGATCGTTATCGGGCGGACCGCGCGGATCATCAAAGAAGGTGACGACGGTCGTGAACGGGCGTACAACATCCCGTACGGCGCAACGCTCTTCGTCGGAGACGGCGACCATGTAGAAGAGGGCGAGGCTCTGTTCGAGTGGGACCCGTACAACGATCCGATAATTGCCAGATCAGGCGGGAAGGTCGTGTTCGACCAGATCGTGGAAGGACGGACGCTGCAGCGCTTGGCAGACGAGACCACCGGCCACCGCGAGCGCGTCATCGTGGAGGATTCCGAGAAGGAACTCCATCCGTCGATCATCATCCAGTCGAAGACGGGGAAGTCGACCGGCGAGTACATCTGCCCGACCGGCGCCCGCATGCTCGTCAAGGACGGCGATCAGATCGCCCCGGGCACGATCCTGGCGAAGATCCAGCGCGAGTTCGGCAAGACCCGCGACATCACGGGCGGACTGCCGCGTGTCGAGGAGCTGTTCGAGGCGAGACCCCCGAAGAGCCCCGCGACCATCAGCGAGATCGACGGTGTCCTCCGCTTCGGCGAGGTCAAGAAGGGCATGCGCGAGATACGGGTCGTCAACGACGAGGTCGAGGGCGGCGAGAAGACATACAAGCTTCCACACGGAACACATCTGAGAGTCCACGATGGCGAGGTAGTGCGCGCGGGTGACCGCCTGTCCGAGGGGCCGGTCGATCCGCACGACATCCTTTCCATCAAGGGCGAGAAGGCCGTGCAGGAGTACCTGCTGAACGAGATCCAGGAGGTCTACCGCCTGCAGGGCGTCAAGATCAACGACAAGCATATCGAGATGATAGTCCGGCAGATGCTCCAGCGCGTCAAGGTGGTCGAGCCGGGCGACACGAGGTTCCTCGAGGGACAGATCGTGTCGCGTTCCGACTTCGAGGCGGAGAATCGCAGTATCGCCGAGGGGAACAAGGGCGTTCGGAAGAAGGACGAGAGGAAGGTTCCGGCGATGCACGAGGCTCTGCTTCTGGGCATCACCAAGGCCGCTCTGACCACGGACAGTTTCATCTCTGCCGCTTCGTTCCAGGAGACGACACGCGTTCTGATGATGGCCGCCACCGAGGGCAAGACTGACACCCTGAGGGGCCTCAAGGAGAACGTGATCATCGGGCGGAGGATCCCGGCAGGGACCGGCCTGGAGGTCTACGAGAGAATCAAGGTCATCACGCCGGCAGAGCCGGAGCCCAGGGTAGTCGAGCGCCCGGACGAGATTCGGGAAAGCGAAGTCGGTACGCTTACATCGGCGGGAAGCTAGGAGCCGGGGTAGGCCCCGTTCGAGCGAGCGAAGGGCCCGACAACAAGTCGAGGAGGATGGATTGCCGACAATCAACCAGTTGATCAAGCACGGACGCAAGCCGAAGACCAAGAAGAAGCCCGCGAGGGCTCTCCAGGGTCACCCGCAGAGGCGAGGCATCTGTACCAGGGTGTACACCACGACTCCGAAGAAGCCGAACTCGGCGCTCCGGAAGGTCGCCAGGGTACGCCTGATGAAGGGTGATTCCGTCACCGCCTACATCCCGGGTGAGGGGCACAACCTGCAGGAGCACTCGGTCGTGCTCATCAGGGGTGGCAGGGTGAAGGATCTTCCGGGTGTGCGATACCACGTCATCCGCGGTCCGCTGGACGCGTCCGGGGTCGACGGGCGGAAGCAGGCACGGTCGAAGTACGGGACGAAGAGACCGAAGTAGCGGTTCGCTGTGTCGGGTCGAGCCTGCGCGCCCATCCGTGGGCGTCCCATGGGGGATCCGAACCTTAGGAGGAAGTGAAAGATGCCGAGAAGGCGTGAGGTTCCGAAGAGGAAGCGAGAGCCAGATCCCAAGTTCGGGAGCCAGCTCGTAACGCGCTTCATCAACAACCTGATGACGGGCGGCAAGAAGAGCACCGCCGAGAAGATCTTCTACAGCGCGATGGACATCGTCGCCGAGAAGACCAAGGAAGATCCGCTCGACGTGTTCGAGAAGGCCGTG